>JBGVQR010000031.1:0-33424 GCA_045127605.1 Candidatus Limimorpha sp.
ATGGGTTCACAAAGAAAGCATCGTTTTGCGCCTTGATTTCTGCCGTAGAAAACAGACAGAAGCCCAGCATAAAGCTCAATACAAAAAATTTTCTTTTCATTTTTAATTAAATATTATTTGAATTTAAGTTATGACAATACACCATCGCAAAGCATGAAACCACACTTTGTGAAAATTCGTTAAATAAGATTCTTGTAAATTGAATTTAGAATACGACTTTTTCAACGACAATCTCCAAAACCGAAGACTATTGTCCTTTGTATGTTGCCCGCCGTCAACTGAACATTTTAGCCAACATGGGGGGGTAATTGCAATGTATGTCAAAGACTTAGCTTTAAAGCTATCTTTAAAACCTTCTCTTCTATTTGTAAATTATGCTTTGACATCAATGCTTGGTTTTGTGGTGCGAAGATAATATTTTTTTTAACACTAAAGCTGCTGGCTTTTGGCTGTTGAACTTTTTTTAAGTCACCGAGACTCCGAGTCACCAAGACACCGAGTTGCTGAGTTGCTGAGTCTATAAGTCAGGGTCAGAGTTCAGGGTCAGAGTTCAGAGTCAGAGTTCAAAAAAATAATTCCTAACTCCTAATTCCTAACTCCTAATTTTTCTTATCTTTGCAACTTCAAAAAAATTAGCGGAAAGTTTTTAAAAACATTTATAAAGTATTATAACTCAAAGTAATTTGTCATGGCAGAAACAAATACTGTTAACACAAAGGCTAAGAAAAGCCGTAAATTTTCCATTGATTTTAAGCCTCGCTTATTTTCAACATTAAAGAATTACAACAAACAGATGTTCGCTAAAGACGCGATGGCAGGTATCATCGTTGGTATCGTCGCTATTCCTTTAGCCATCGCTTTCGGTATCGCATCAGGCGTAGGTCCTACTGAAGGTCTCGTAACAGCAATCATGGCTGGTTTCATCATCTCAGCTCTCGGCGGCTCTAAAGTACAGATCGGCGGTCCTACTGGAGCATTCATCGTCATCATCTATGGCATCATCCAACAGTTCGGTCTCGCTGGTCTCGCCATTGCTACAGTCCTCGCTGGTATCATGCAGATCCTCATGGGTGTCTTCAAACTCGGAAGCATCATCAAGTTCATGCCTTATCCTATCATCGTCGGTTTCACAGGAGGTATCGCTATTACCATCTTCTCAACACAGATGAACGACCTCTTCGGCCTCGGCATCAGCAACGTGCCAGCCAACTTCATCGACAAATGGGCATGCTACTTCCAAAACATGTCTAACGTCAACTGGTGGGCATTATTAATAGGTGTGCTCAGCATCTTAATCATCGTCCTCACTCCAAAAATATCAAAGAAAATCCCTGGCTCATTATTGGCTATCATCGTCATGACAGTAGTGACATGGGTTTTGAAAAAATACGCTGGCATCGATTCTATCAAGACTATCGGTGACTTATACGAATTGCCTTCAGGCCTTCCTTCATTCAGAATGCCTGCAATAGCAGAAGGCGAGACAATATTCTCAACAGCTCAAAAAGTACTTCCTGCAGCATTCACTATCGCTATGTTAGGTGCCATCGAGTCATTGCTCTCAGCTATGGTTGCCGACGGTGTCATCAGCGATAGACATAACTCAAACACAGAGCTTATCGGTAACGGTATCGCTAACGTAGTAGTTCCATTCTTCGGCGGCATCCCTGCAACAGGCGCTATCGCTCGTACAATGGCAAACATCAACAACGGCGGCCGCACTCCAGTAGCAGGTATCGTCCATACTTTCGTATTGTTGTTAGTATTATTGTTCTTAGGCAGCCTCGTAGGTCTCATCCCAATGTCATGCCTCGCAGGTGTCCTCATCGTTGTGTCTTATAACATGAGCGGCTGGAGAACCATCGTTTCAATGTGCAAACAATCAAGAAGCGACATCGCTGTTCTCTTCACAACATTATTACTCACAGTCATCTTCGACCTCACCATCGCTATCGAAATCGGCTTGGTATTAGCTGTCATCTTATTCATCAAACGTATCATGGAAAGCACAAATATCTCTGTCATCCAAGATGAGTTAGACGTTCACAGCGACGGCGAACAAGACGAAAGACTTATGGTTCCAAACCACACAGAAGTATATGAAATCGAAGGACCATTCTTCTTCGGTATCGCTAATAAATTCGAAGAGTTATCACATCGTCATTCAGAAAACAGGATTCGTATCATCAGAATGCGTAAGGTAAGTTTCATCGACGCTACTGGTATCCACAACCTTGAGATTTTCATACAGTCTGCATTAGACGAAGGTCATATCATCATCTTGTCTGGCGTTAACCAAAACGTCCACACTGCAATCAAGAAAGCAGGTATCGTTGACATGGTTGGTGAAGAAAATGTTCTTGACCACATCCACAAGGCTCTCGCCAGAGCAGAACAAGTAGCAGCGACAATTGAAAATTAAAAATTGAAAGCTGAAAATTGACAATAAACAATTAAGGATGGTAATATTACCATCCTTTTTTTTATCTTGCAATGTTGCCAAAAATCTTTAGTCATTAGTTTTTAGACTTTTGTCAATTGCTCATTGCCACCATTTTCTATGTTTGAAGAAATATATCAATGCTACACTTACTACCAGCATCACTCCGATGATAATCCAGAATGCGACCTTCGTTGATGTGATGAAAGGAAACGCCACATTCATTCCGAAGAGACCTGTGATAAAAGTAAGTGGAAGTATGATTGACGAGAGAAGGGTGAGCATCTTCATAATCTCGTTGGTCTTGTTAGTCTGCATAGAGTCGAATGTCTTTGACAGACCTTCAATTAAATCTTCATGGTCTTCCGTCATATCCCATACCTTTTGGTAGTAGTCGAGGATATTACCCCAGTAGTCTTCCATGAACTCCACGTCGCCATAACCTCTAATCTGACCAGTCTCGAAGCTATGGAACATTCTGAGCTGTGGCTTGAAGATAGTATTGATTGTGATGATATTTTTCCTTGTAATAGATATTCTCTCGATGATTCTAACCTGTTTGCTTCCGAAGAGTTCTTTGTTAAGCATCTCAAGTTCAAAACCTATTTTCTTCAATAGATAAAGAGACTCTTTCATCAGTTTCTCAATGATACGATAAAGGAGAATATCGGAAGTAGCGAGTTCTTTTGCCAATGAATTGTCGTCACGCTCGCTGTATTCATTAAACAGCTGACTCACATGCCAGCGTTTTCTCTCTAAAGTGATGATATAATCTTTGCCCCAGAAGAGCTTCACTTCCTTTGGAAATATGAACTTATCTTGTCTGTCGAAATCAGGATATTGTAGGATAAGGAAATAATAATCGTCGTAGATGTCTATCTTAGGACGTTGGTTTACCGACTTACAGTCTTCAATATCAAGAGGGTGAAAATGGAACTTCTCCTTCAATTCAACGAAATCTTCTTCCGTCGGGTCAGTAATATGATGCCATTTCAGTTTGCCTACTGCTAATGTTTCTATCATGGTTTCCCCCTTTCTTTGATAAATGAATAAATATAAGATAAATCCTACATAAGATGTGTTGGTAAAAAATTCGTGCAAAGATAAAAAAAACTTTGAACTTTGAACTTTGAACCCAGAACTTTTTTAGTTAGAAGTTAGGAATTAGGAGTTAGGAGTTGTTTTTTTGACTAAGGGTATTAACTTTTCTTTCAATTTTCAATTGTCTTCCACTCTATAGTTTCAATAAGGTGACGTACGTCATCAGTTATAAAATCGATGACTGGAGCTAGTGAGTCGTTGTTTGTCTTTACATTAAAATAAAGAGAGCCTCTCATAAAATTATTTACGCTATCGGTAAGATAAAACTGCATTGGCGAGGCGACGCCTTCACCTTCGAGGAAATAAACCAAACCATACACATTTCTTTCAGGGTTGATTATCACGCTGTCTCTTATTCCCATAGCACGAGAAAGATGCTTCGTCATCATATAATGCGAATCTTCAAGGTAAGCATCAAGATTATCGTCGACAGTCTTATAGCTGATATGCACAGTTCCTTTATACGATGGATATTCTATGTTGACCCATTCCTTCTCATGAAGAGAGTGATAGTCGGGAGTGATAGTAGAATATGTAGGATATTCGAAGCTATAATATTTCATGCTATCTAGCTTCTGATATTCTTTTGCAGGAAAATCTATTCTGAAGTAGCCTTTAGGCTTAGGCTGATATTGTTTGCTGTCGCAGGATGAAAACAAGATGAGGAACAATGAACTAAGAACTAAGAGCTTTAAGCTTTGAGTTTTTCGGTCGCTGAGCTTGTCGAAGCGTCGATTTTTGCCTTCGACGAGCTCTGGCATCGACGACTGTTGACTGTTGTCCATTGTCCGTTGTCTATTGAACATCTTCATCTTTGCGAGTTACCTTTATCTTAATAATGTGTTTGTTGTCGGACTCTACTATTTCGAAAGTGAAATCCTTGTATGACGACTTAAATCCAGCTTCAGGGATTCGTCCTTCCATCTCGAGAATCATTCCCGCAAGAGTATCCGACTCGCCTTCTATCTCCTCGAAATAATCATCGTCGATACCGAACACTTTGCAGAAGTCGACATTACTGATTTGAGCCTTGAAGATATAAGTGTCATTATCGATTTTCTTATAATTTTCGTTTTCAGGTTCTTTGTCGAATTCATCGCTGATATCACCTACTATTTCCTCTACAATATCTTCGAGTGTCACCAATCCTGATGTACCGCCATATTCATCAACGACGATGGCGATATGTATCTTCTTAGCTCTAAAGTCTTGGAACAAATCGTTTATCTTTTTGTTTTCCGGAACGAAGAAAGCAGGACGCAACAATGTCTGCCATTCAAAGCCATTCTCCTCCAAATGAGGAAGCAAATCTTTCACATAGAGCATTCCTTTAACGTCATCAAGGTCTTTATCGTATACAGGGATTCTCGAAAAACCTTTGTCAACGACTTGAACCATAAGCTCGTCAAATTCTGTATCGATAGAAACAGAGAACATATTGACACGAGGACGCATGATGTCGCTAACCTCTTTCTCACCGAAAGATGCGATACCTTTGAGCATATTTTTTTCTTCAGGAGAAGAACCATCTTCTGTTGTGATATCTACAGCAGTAGAGAGGTCGCTCAAAGAGATGGAGCCAGTTTTCTTACCTAATCTCTTATCGATGAATGATGTTGAAGAAACGAATATTTTACTTAAAGGTTTGAAGATAACAATAAGAGCCTTCAAAATAGGAGCCATCAATATTGCTATCGACTTAGACTTTTTAGATGCGTAAACCTTAGGAATCATCTCACCGATGAGCAATATCAATGAAGTCACGACAACGACGTTCAATATAAAAGCTGCTATAGGATTAACAGCAAGATTGAACATCATGCTCATGATGTAAGTAGAGAATATCGTTATTGAGATATTGACTAAGTTATTAAATATAAGGATTGTAACGAGTAGAGTTTTAGGTTTTTGGCGTATTTCGAGAACCAGTTGTTCGTTACGATTCTGTGAAGATTCCAGTTCATTGATATCGTTAGGCTGCAATGAGAAATAAGCTGTCTCGCTAGAAGAAGCCATTGCCGAACATAGCAACAAGGCAAACATCAATATTAAGCAAAAAACGACTTTGGCAGATATACCGATAAAGAAAGGCTCTGCTGTTACAACCGACAGCAGACATATAAGAGGGTCTATTGAAGCTATTTCCAAAATAAAGATATTTAAATTACGAGTGCAAAGATACGAAAAAATAAAGATACTAAGTTGTTAAGTTGCTAAGATACTAAGTTTTTTTATAATATCAGCCACTCAGCAACTTAGTAACTCAGCAACTTTTAAAACGGAAGATCATCACCGTCGTATCCTGGGTCTGGCATTTGTGGCAAAGGAGGATTGTTGAATGAAGGTTGCGGTGCGCTCATAGCAGGTTGAGCCTGATATTCAACTGGTGCAGGAGCAGCAGGTTGCTGATAAACTGGAGCTGCTTGATATGTTGGAGCTGCAGTCTGCTGATAGCTAGGAGCCGACTGCTGATAGCTATTATAAGATGCATTAACTTGTTCAGGGTTGCTTTGAGTGCGTTTTGTTCCCATGCTCATCATCTTATCGACCAGCACTTCTGTAACGTAACGTGTCACATTTTGTGCATCTACATATTGACGTGTTTTGAGGCGACCCTCTACGTACATGAAATCACCTTTTATATAATTGCGTCTTTTTTCAGCTATATCAAGAGCCAGATTACCCCATGCCACCAAATTGTGCCAGTCAGTCTGTTCTGCCCACTCTCCGTTGCGGTCACGATAGCGTTCTGTGGTAGCCAATGTCACCGACATTTTTTTTGCACCGTTTTCAAATGATATTATCTCAGGATCTTTTCCGAGATGTCCTATAAGCATTACCTTATTTAAACTTGCCATAATTATTAAATGTTAAAAAACTTTTACCAAAATTACATTAATTTTCCGTGAGTTAATCATAAAATCAAAAATAATTTTGCCAAATATACATTGTTAAAATAGTAAAAATTGACAAAATAATTCTATTTAGCACATTTTTAATGCTTTTAGTAAAAAAAATAGTTTTTTTTTGACTTTACAATCAAAAAAAGTTCTTACCTTTGCAACCTAAAATTTTATTATTAACATTTAAAAAATATTAGAAATGACAAAAGCAGAAATCGTAGCACAAATTGCTGAAAAAACTGGCGTTGAAAAAGCTAGCGCACAAGTTGTCGTTGAAGCATTCATGGATATCGTAAAGAAATCAGTTGCTGAAGGCAAACCAGTTTATTTAAGAGGTTTTGGTAGCTTCATCAGAAAAACTAGAGCAGAAAAAGTTGGAAGAAATATTAAAGAAGATAAATCTATCATCATCCCAGAACACAACATTCCAGCATTCAAGCCTTCAAAAACTTTTGCTAACGAAGTAAAATAAATATAAACACTTAAAAACATATTATTATGCCAAACGGTAAAAAACATAAAAGACACAAAATGTCTACACACAAACGTAAAAAACGTTTAAGAAAGGATAGACATAAGAAGAAAAAATAATCATTGATTATTTTCATTTACATAACACAACATTACAAACCTTATTCATTAAAATTGCTAATGTTGTGTTATGTTTTTTTAATTTTTAAACCTTTGCAAATATTTAACTGAAATGGACGAAATAACAAACACAAACAAAGAGCTCATCATCAGTGCTGATGTTTCAGAGGTTAATATTGTTTTATTGGAAGACAAACAGCTTGTCGAACTTCATAAAGAACAAAAAAACAATAGCATTTCCGTTGGTGACGTTTATCTAGGACGCATCAAAAAGATATTACCTGGCTTAAATGCGGCTTTCGTTGACATAGGAAGCAGAAAAGACGCATTCTTACATTACCTAGATCTCGGTCCTCAAGTCCTTTCATTACGTAAATTCACCAAATTAGCAGAATCTGGTGACATTACACTGCTTGACATGGACAAGTTCGAGATGGAAAAAGACATCAGCAAGTCAGGAAAGATATCAGATATCTTAACAGTTGGCGACAGAATACCTGTTCAGATAGCCAAAGAACCTATTAACACCAAAGGTCCTAGAATATCATCCGACATATCATTTGCAGGACGTTACATCGTATTAGTACCATTCTCAAACAGAATCTCGGTATCACAAAAAATCAGAAGCAGCGAAGAACGTAGACGTCTTAAGCTTCTCATCCAAAGCATCAAGCCTAACAATTTCGGCGTTATCATCAGAACTGTAGCCGAAGGCAAGAAAGTGGCAGAACTCGATGCCGACCTCAAATCCCTCCTCAAGAAATGGGAAACCATGACAGAAGTCATGAACGGAAGCAAGAATCCATGCAAACTCATCAGCGAACTCGACCGCACATCTGTGATGTTGAGAGACCTCCTGAACGAGTCATTCAATGGGATATACGTCGACGACGCCAATCTTTATGAAGAAATCAAAAGCTATATCAATACCATAGCTCCGCAAAAGAAAGATATCCTAAAATTCCACAAGAGTAAAGAACACATCTTTACCACATTCGATATCGACAAACAGATTGCGAGCCTTTTTGGTAGAGTAGTCACAATTAGAAATGGTGTTTACCTCGTTATTGAGCACACAGAAGCTATGCACGTCATCGACGTCAACAGCGGCCACCGTGTGAACAAAGAACAATCTCAAGAAGAGAACGCCTTGACAGTAAACTTAGAAGCAGCAGTAGAAATAGCACGACAATTACGACTCCGCGATATGGGCGGTATAATTATCGTTGACTTCATCGACATGCAAAATGCTGAAAACAGAAAGCAACTCTTCAACAAACTTAAAGAAGAGATGTCGAAAGACCGTGCAAGACACTCTATACTCCCCGCTTCAAAATTCGGTCTCATACAAATAACACGTCAAAGAGTAAGACCAGAAACAGAAGTTACAGTACAAGAAGAATGCCCTACATGCAGAGGCACAGGAAAAATTAAATCTTCTTCATTATTAATAGACGAAATTGAGAACAATATGAGATACTTGCTGTTAGACCAAAATGAAAAATCTATCACAGTACAAGTACATCCTTTCATACACGCATATCTCACAAAAGGATTTTTCTCAATAAGAAGGAAATGGCAATGGAAATACAGCAAGAAAATAATAGTCAAAGCATCAAGACATTTCCATATTATGCAATATAATTTTCTCAACAAAAACGGAGAAGAAATACTTCTGTAAAATTTCAAGGCACTAAAGCCGTGAGCTATGAGCCACGAGCATTGGAAAATCAAAATCTAGAAACTCAGAAATAAAAAAAACTCAGAATCTCAAAATTGGGGTTCTGAGTTTTTTTTATTGGCATCATTAGAGTGAAATTACTAATTAAAAAGTTCAAAGTTCAGAGGTCAAAGTTCAAAGTTTTTATTATCTTTGCGTATTAATTTATAAATATGAAAGAAATAGTTTTAAGCGGTATCAGACCAACAGGTAACTTACACCTAGGCAATTATTACGGAGCAGTTCAAAATTTCATCAAATTACAAGATAGCTACAATTGTTATTTTTTCATTGCTGACTATCATTCTCTTACCACACACCCTCATCCAGACGATTTACATGGAAGAGTGAAACAGATTTTGGTGGAATATCTCGCAGCAGGTCTCGACCCTGAAAAAGCTACATTATATGTCCAAAGCGACGTCCCAGAAGTAGTTGAGCTTTATCTTTTCTTAAACATGAACGCCTATATCGGCGAGTTGGAACGCGTCACTACTTTCAAGGAAAAAGTCCGCAAACAACCTGACAACGTAAATGCCGGCCTTCTCACTTATCCTACTTTGATGGCAGCCGACATTCTCATTCATAAATCCAATTATATCCCTGTCGGAAAAGACCAGGAACAAAACCTCGAAAAAGCACGCGACTTCGCAGAACGCTTCAACCGTATCTATGGCATAGATTATTTCCCAGTGCCACAAGCATTCAACTACGGAAAAGAACTCATCAAAGTCCCTGGACTCGACGGCAGCGGCAAGATGGGCAAATCTGAAGGCGAAGGCAATGCCATCTTCTTGTATGAAGACGACAAGTCAATCCGCAAGAAAGTGATGCGCGCCGTGACCGACAGCGGTCCAACAGAACCTAACCAGGTAAAACCTGAACCAATACAAAATCTCTTCAACCTCATGAAGATTGTCTCAAAACCTGAGACAGTTCAGTTCTTCGATGAGGCATACAATAATATGAGCATCCGCTACGGCGACATGAAAAAACAACTCGCAGAAGACATCATCCAAATGGTGACACCATTCCGCGAACGTATCAACGAGCTTTCTAGCGATGACGAATATATCAAGAAAGTTGCACGCATGGGAGCAGAAAAAGCTCACGCTAGCGCAAGCAAGACAATAAAAGAAGTTAGAGAAATTATCGGTTTTAGAAGCTTTTAAATTAACACTGACTCAGACTATTGACACAGACATTAAAGAGTCAAAGTCAAAAGTCAGAGTCAAAAGTCAGAGTTAAAAATATGGCGGAGAAGTTTGTAGTTTACGAAGAAAAGATAGAGACAGCGGTACTGATTGCCGTGAGCACTCAATTACAGAACAGAGAGAAGACTGAGGAATACCTTGACGAACTCGCTTTCTTAGTCGAGACAGCGGGCGGCGTGCCAGTAGCTCGCTTCATCCAGCCTCTCGACCATCCTAACAGCGTGACGTATTTAGGTACAGGTAAACTTGAAGAGGTGAAGCAATACATCAAGGCTGAAAACATCACCATGGCTGTCTTCGATGATGAACTCACTCCGACACAACTTCGTAACATTGAAAAAGAACTCGAATGTAAGATATTAGACAGAACCAATCTCATCTTGGACATCTTTGCAAAGAACGCAAGAACAGCACATGCCAAGACTCAGGTGGAACTCGCACAATATCAATATATGCTTCCTCGACTCACTCACTTGTGGACTCACTTGGAAAGACAAAAAGGTGGTATCGGACTCAGAGGTCCTGGTGAAAAAGAAATCGAGACCGACCGCCGTATAATTCGCGACAAAATCACAAGTCTTAAAGAAAGACTAAAAGAGATAGACATGCAGAAGACCGTCCAACGTAAAAACCGCGGACAGCTTGTAAGAGTAGCTCTTGTAGGTTACACTAATGTCGGCAAATCGACAATAATGAACTTACTGAGCAAATCAGACGTCTTCGCAGAAAACAAATTATTCGCGACATTGGAAACCACAGTACGTAAAGTCGTGGTGGAGAATCTTCCATTCCTTTTGTCAGACACCGTAGGTTTCATCAGAAAATTGCCTCACCAACTTGTCGAGTCATTCAAATCGACATTAGACGAAGTGAGAGAATCAGACATCCTTCTTCACGTTGTCGACATCTCACATCCCGACTTCGAGTCGCAGATTGAAGTCGTCAACAAGACACTTAACGAAATAGGTGCTGGCGACAAAAAAATCATCATGGTCTTTAACAAAATTGACGCATATAGCTATATCGAAAAAGAAGAAGACGACCTCACTCCTGTCACAAAATCCAATTACTCCTTGGAAGATTGGAAGAAGACATGGATGGCAAAAGGCAACACTTGCATCTTCATCTCTGCTGTCGAAAAAGACAACTATCAAGACTTCAGAGACCTTCTCTATCAAGAAATTCGTGACATGCACGCAATCAGATATCCATACGATAACTTCTTATATTAATTATTATGTATATCGACACTCACTCACATATTTACGACGCAGCTTTCGACACCGACAGAGAATCGGTTTTTCAGAGAGCTCTTGAAGTCGGTGTCGACATGATACTGCTTCCTAATACCGACGAATCCACCATCAAGCCGATGATGGATTTCTATGAAAACCACCTCGACAATTGCAAGGTCATGATGGGACTTCACCCAGAAGGCGTCAAGGAAGATTATAAGCGACATCTCTCTGTCATTGAAAAGGAAATGGAGAGAAACTGCTGGGTCGGTGTCGGTGAAATAGGATTGGATTTATATTGGGACAAGACTTTCGAGAAGCAACAAGTTGAGGTCTTGAAGGAACAACTACAATGGGCAAAGCAGCTACATCTTCCTGTTGCGCTGCACACACGCGAAGCCTTCGACCTTATGTTCAAAGTCTTGGAACAAGAACAGGATGGCGGTCTCAGCGGAGTCTTTCACTGCTTCAACGGAACAGAAGAACAAGCCAATATCGCTATTTCATTAGGATTCCAACTCGGACTCGGTGGCGTCATCACATATAAAAACTGTGACGTTAAAAATTATTTAGCAAATATTTCATTAGATAAGATAATATTAGAGACCGACGACCCTTATCTCCCTCCAGTTCCATATAGAGGAAAAAGAAACGAGCCATCATATATGGTGGAAGTCGCGAAGAAGATAGCGGAAGTAAAAGGCATCGACATCAAGGAAGTTGCTGAGGCAACGACAAATAACGCAAGAAAATTATTTAACTTATAACATAAAACATCAGCTTATGTCAGGAGAAAAAACATCTATATTAATCCTTTATACCGGAGGCACCATCGGCATGATGCAAGACCCACAGACTGGCAGTTTGATACCATTCGATTTCGACAACCTATACGATCATTTGCCTGTATTAAGAAACTTGGATTATCAGCTAGACTTCTACGCCTTTGACAATTTGATTGATTCTTCAAACATGACACCAGATTTCTGGGTAACATTGGCACAGAAGATAGAAAGCTGCTATGAGAAATACGATGGCTTCGTTGTGTTGCATGGTTCCGACACCATGGCTTACACTGCATCAGCATTGAGTTTTATGTTAGAAAACCTCAACAAGCCAGTAGTCTTCACCGGTTCTCAATTACCGATGGGCATGGTAAGAAGCGACGGCAGAGAAAACATTATCGCTGCTATCGAGATTGCAGCTGCTAAAGACGAAGACACTGCCAAAGTGCCAGAAGTGACGATTTTCTTCGAGAACCAATTATTAAGAGGTAACAGAACTACAAAGCATAATGCCGAACACTTCAACGCTTTCGTGTCAGGCAACTATCCATCGTTAGCAGATGTAGGAGTACGTATTAAATATAATAAGGAGTATATCGCAAAACCAAGCTTCAAAAAATTGAAGCTACATACAAAGCTAAACAACAATGTAGCCATCTTGAAGTTGTTCCCTGGCATCACAAAGGAACTCGTCCATCACACATTGAACACACCTAATTTAAAAGGAGTCATCATTGAGACATACGGTTCAGGCAACGCACCAACAGCGACATGGTTTATCGAAGAATTAAAAGACGCCATAGACAGAGGACTCATCATTTATAACGTAACGCAGTGCAAGTCAGGATCTGTTGAGATGGGACGTTATGAGACAAGTTTGGATTTAAACAGAATCGGCGTCATCAGTGGACACGACATCACGACAGAATCGGCTATAGCCAAGTTGATGTATCTCTTAGGAGAAGGTTACACTACAGAAAAGATCAAAGAACTTTTACAGATACCTATCAGAGGGGAGATTACTTTGTAGAGTTGCTGAGTTGCTGAGTTACTGAGTTACTGAGTTACTGAGTTGCCGAGTTGCTGAGTCAGAGTTCAGAGTTCAAGGTTCAAGGTTCAAGGTTCAAAAAAATACACATTGTTTAAAATTTATTTCATTTTTTAAAGAAAAAATGTGTAACTTTGGCGAGTCTTTTATGGACTTTGAGAAAGGAGAGATGTCCGAGTGGTTTAAGGAGCACGCCTGGAAAGTGTGTATACTCCAAAAGGGTATCGCGGGTTCGAATCCCGCTCTCTCCGCAAAGCTAGAAATGAATTAAATTAAGTTAAATTTAAATAGTAAAAATCACAAAATTCAAAAGTAGTAATCAACATTTTTAATCATGAAAAAATTAATTGCTTTACTTACAATTGCTGGTTTTATGACATTCGGTATCAGCAATTCAGTTCTTGCACAACAAGAAGAAAACGTACCACAAACAGAGCAAGTAGCTGCTGAAGCTACAGAACAAGTTGCAGAAGAAGCAGCTCTAGTTGAAGAAGTTGTAGAAACAGCAACTATTGAAGAAGTAGAAGAAGAACCAACATTCCACGAAGTTCTTAAGAAACAATACATCGACGGTGGTTGGGGTTTCATGACACTCGTTCTCGTCTGTTTAATCCTCGGTTTAGCTCTCTGTATTGAAAGAATTATTTACTTAACATTAAGCACATCAAACACTAAGAAATTAGTTGCTGACTTAGAAGCAGCTTTAAACAATGGTGGCATTGAAAAAGCTAAAGAACTCTGCCGTAACACACGCGGTCCTGTCGCAAGTATCTTCTACCAAGGTTTAATGCGTTTCAACGATGGTCTTGATGAAGTAGAAAAAGCTATGATTTCTTACGGTTCAGTTATGAACGGTAACTTATCAAGCGGCACAAGCTGGATTACATTATGTATCGCTTTAGGACCTAACTTAGGTTTCTTCGGTACAGTTATCGGTATGGTTCAAGCTTTCGACTCTATCGCTGCAGCAGGTGACATCAGCCCTACTATCGTTGCTGGCGGTATGAAAGTTGCTTTGTTAACAACTGTTTTCGGTTTGATCACAGCTATGATCCTCCAAGTTGCTTACAACTTCATCCTCAACAAGATTGAAGGTATCTTAAACGACATGGAAGACAGCACAATCACTTTCATGGATATCTTAAACGAATATTCAAAGAAAAACTAATTTTCGTTAACATCAAAAACAGTTAACAATGGAAGATAAATTATTAAAAATATGTAAATACGGGCTTTGGGGTCTTATGGGCTTGATAGTCGTAATCCTTGCAATCTGCGTATTCAAGGGTGAGACTAGTGCTGACCTCCAAATGTATATGACATACGCTCTCGTCATATTACTCGTTTTAGCTTTTCTCTTCTCTCCTATCTATGGAGTTATTGTTAATCCTGGCAGCGTCAAAAAAATCGCTATCGCTTTAGGCGCATTCGCAGTAGTAGCTTTAATAGCTTATATCGCATCTCCAGGTGCAACTTTAAGTCAAGAATATTTAGAATCAATGAATGTTACAGCTAGTGCAGAAGCTATTTGCGACTTCTTAATGATGTTCTTATACATCGTTCTTGGTGGTACATTCGTAGCAGCAATAGGCTCAGCAGTTTATAAACTCTTTAACTAATTAAGAATATGGCTAGACAAAAAAAGAAAGTACCGGATCTCAATGCAGGTTCAATGGCCGATATCTCTTTTTTGCTGTTGGTATTCTTCCTAGTTACTACAACTATGGATACAGACACAGGTATTACCCGTCGTCTACCTCCACCAATTGAAGATCCAGAAATGGATGTCAAAGTTAAAGAAAGAAACATTATGAACGTGATGATTAACAAGTATGATAAATTGTTAGTCAACGGTAAACCAGGTGACGTAGCTACACTTAAGGATTTAACAAAAGAATTCATCACACCTCGTCCAAGCGACGAAACAGCTCCTGAGGTAGAAGTTAAAAACATCGAACTCGTAGGCGATGTGATGTTAAGCAAAGGCGTTGTGTCACTCCAAAATGACCGCGGTACATCATACGTAATGTACATAAGCGTTCAGAATGAATTGGCTAGAGCTTTCAACGAAATGAAAGACGAAATGTCTATGAAGTACTTCAATCAAAATTATGCAGACTTGAAAGATGAAGACAAGATCAATGCTATCAACAAAATTGTTCCTGTCCGTATCTCAGAGGCTGAACCTAAAGAATATTAATAAAACATAGGAGATTATTATTATGGCATCAAAATATAGATCAGACGAAGCTAAGGAAGTTCCGGCAATGAGTACCGGTTCTATGCCTGACATTATCTTCATGTTGATATTCTTCTTCATGGTTACAACATCAATGCGTGAAGTATCTTTGAAAGTTAAAATGAAATTACCAGAAGCAACTGAAGTTCAAAAATTAGAAAAGAAATCTTTAGTTAGCTATATCTACATCGGACCTCCTACAAACGCTAAAACTTATGGTACAGAGTCTCGTATTCAGCTCAACGACCAGTTCGCAAAAATAACAGACGTTATTCCTTTTATCGAAAGCGAACGTTTAGCTCGTAGCGAATCTGACCGCCCTCTCCTCACAACTTCATTGAAATGTCATGAAGAAGTAAGAATGGGTCTCATCACCGATGTTAAACAAGAACTCCGTAAATGCGGTGCTTTCCGTCTCACTTACTCAACACGTAAAGGAGAAAAATAATTTAAGTTCTTGGTATGATAAAAAAAGACAGCTTTAGGGCTGTCTTTTTTTATGTATAATGTATAATGTTTAATGTTTAATGTTTAATGTTTAATGTTTAATGTGTGATGTATGATGTATGATGTATGATGTATGATGTATGATGTATGATGTATGATGCATGATGTAGATGATAATATTATAAATTGTTTCGGGCAGTCTTTAATATTGCCGTGATGATTCGTAATATATCTGCATTTATATTATAATAATTATCAAATTGAGTCTTTGTTATATAGTTACTTTTATACAATAACTCAAGCCAATACTCTGTTTCTCCAGCCTCTTTCAATGATATAGACAATTTGGCCACAAAATCTCGTTTAGATTGCGCTAAAGACGCTTCTTTAGCATTTGCACCAGCACTTGTACCTGAACGTAATAGTTGCTTAGAAATCACAAATTCACGTTTCTCAGCACATAAATATTTATATAAATCAACAATGGATAATGCAAGCTCCATGCTCTTTTCTAAAATAAGATTCGGTTTCATAAACATTCTATTTAAATAAAATAATTAAGCTAACAATAGTTCATAATAAATTCAAAATTATTCATTTTACATTATTCATTTTACATTATTCATTTAATCATTAAAAAAAAGAGCGATCATCAGACCGCTCTTTTTTTTATAAAGTGTTATTTACTTCTATTATTTAACAACAACTTTTGATGTGTGGCTGTAGCCGTTAGCTGTTACTGTGCAGAAGTAAACACCGCTTGTAAGATCGTTAACAGTGATTGTGTTGTCACCTGTTGTTAAGTTTGTGTTAACAACTTTAACTGTTTGACCAGCGATATTTGTGAATGTAACTGTTGCGTCAGCGTCCATTGAAGAACCGATGCAGATGAATTCTGAAGCTGGGTTAGGGAAGATATTGTAAACAACATCGATTGTTTCATTTAAACCGATAGCTTCACCTTCGTCTGTTAATTCAGCTGTTGGGTTGAATTTGAATACGTTAACGACGCTCTTTGTAATAGCGTTTTGTGATGTGTATGTACCTGAGTGGAAACCAGGAGTTTCATCTGATAAGCATGAGAACCAGAATTCATTTTCGTTTACTGGAGTACTTACAGCTGAGATGAATGTAGCTTCGTCACCTGAGTGGATGAAGTCAGCATATAAGTTTTTGTAGATAACTGGCATTTGCCACCAGTAAGCTGAGTCAACTGGTTTGTAGTTAACAAAGATAGATCTCATATAGAAGGTGCTGAGATATAATGCGCGGTTCATATCTGGTGATGAGTAAGCGATTGCTAAGTTACCAGCTGGGTCAACTGCGATTGAAGGATAAGCTGTAAGACCGAATAAAACCATGTAGTCACCAGCAACACCTTCTTCAACAACACCTGTGTATTGTTTTGTCAAGTCGAAAGCGTTGTAACCTTCTGTTTCATGAGGAGGCATCCATGCGCAGAAGTTTGTAACGTCCATTGTGATGCTACCTTCTACTGTTGGGTGAGGCCACCATAATCTCAAAGCGTGTTTGAGGCTGTCGTCTTGTGAAGAACGGATTGGGCTTAATACAGGGATTGTGTCTGTACCTTCAACTGTGTATTCCCAAGCTGTTGTGTCATTCCAGTAAGCAACACCGTCAGTCCAGATACCTGGATAGAGGCTGTATGACCAACCTAAATTTTTGTGGTCGTATAAGCTAACGCCGAGAGCAACGTGTGTAACACCATCTTGACCGATAGCTACAGAAGCTTGTGTTGGGCCATAGAGTTGTTCGAATAATGAATTTTCATCTGTTTCCCAGTCTAAACCGTGGATAGGGCTTTCCCAAACCATTCTGCTTGTCCATGTTAAACCACCGTCGTTTGATTCATAAACCATAACGTGTGATGCGAAACCTGTACAGTAAACAACAGCGATATTGTCACCGTTAGCTGATGCTGCATAGTCGTCAGCTGCATAAACGTCGATGTGTAAATCATCCAATTGGAGAGGTGAGAAATCGATTGTCCAGTTTTCGAGGTCTTCTGTGCGGAGGTAGTATTGAGCTACGCTTGAGTCGCCTGAAGCTGCTGCGAAGACGTGGAGAACGTCATTGTTTTCGCCTGTTGTAACGATTCTTGCCCATGATAATGTGTTGCCTTGACCTTTAACTACTTCGTCAATATTTTCTGGGTTAGGAATAGCGTGAGGACCGTCCCATGTACCTTGACCAGCTTTTTCTCTAACATAGTAGCTAAGACCACCTTTGTGACCGTGGTTAACGAGGATTTCACCTTCAGCACCATAAGCTGCAATTGTAGGCCAACCTGTTCTGATGTCAGTACCTGTTGCATTAGCTTCGATACGTGCGTTTGGTTGTTCACCCCATTTACCCATTTTACCAGCTTTTGCAAAGTTGTAACCTGTACCACGATTTAAGAAGTTGCCATCGTATTCATCATCTGACCATGTTGCTGTAACTGCTACAGAACCGTCTTTAGCTTGATACATACGGTTAGCAACGAAACCGTTTGATTGTAAGTCGTAAGTTGTAATCATTGATTCAGCATCCATGTAGTCAACGCCTTCGTTAAGAACTACACTTTGTGTACCTCTAACTTCGAAATTAGCTGTACCTTTTACAACTTCATTACCGAGAGCTTTCTTCTCGTAAGTCATTGTGATTGGAGTAGGTAATGCTTTCTTTACAGCTGTTACCTGTTGTTGTGCAAATGCACCAAGGCCCATAACGAGACCTAAAGAAAGTAAAAGAACTTTTTTCATTTTAATAATTATTAAGTTAGTAATAAAATAATGATTCTACTTTTCAGTTTGCAAATATAATAAAAATAAAAGCCATAAGGTAAAAAAAATAGCTTTTTTAAAATTAATTTTCAGTCAAACTAAATCTTGCACGATAACGAATTAATAAGTATCTTTACCGAATATTATTTTAGGAGAATATTTACAAAATAATTATTTATAAAATGAAAAGAATTACCTTATTAATTACAGCTATCATTTTGACTTTTTTCTCATGTTCTACTAAAAAAACTGAGAAACAAGATTTAGCTCAGTATGTAAATCCGTTTGTCGGAACTGGCGGTCATGGTCACACCTACCCTGGCGCAGTAGCTCCTTTCGGTATGATACAAAATAGTCCTGACACTCGCATGGATTCATGGGATGGCTGCTCAGGCTATCACATCTCCGACAACACAATACTCGGTTTCAGTCTCACTCACCTCACAGGTACTGGCTGCAACGACTATGGCGACTTCCGCTTCTCTCCTATCACAGGAAAAGTCTCATGCAACTCAAAAGACTATAGCTCTTCTTTCAAACACGAAAACGAAATAGCTAAAGCTGGTTATTATTCCGTCATCCTCGATGACTATAATACTAAGGTAGAACTCAATGCCGGCGAACGCTCTGCAATGCAACGTTATACCTTCCCTCAAACAAATGATGCTCATATCATCATCGACCTTCAAGAATCTAACACCTCAGCTGAGACTATATATGAGTCTTTCATAACAATAGAAAGCGATAACGCTATCAGCGGATTCCGTCGTACAGGTCAATGGGCAAAAGACCAGTATCTTTATTTCTATGCTGAGTTCTCTGAACCTTTCACCGGATACGGTATTTGCTCCGACAACATCGAGCATCCTAACATGAAACATGCTGAAGGCAAAGACCTCCAAGCATGGCTCGACTTCGACGCAACAGACGGCACACCTATAGTGATGCGCGTTGCTACTTCTGCAGTTGACGTTGATGGCGCAAAGAAAAACCTCGCAGCTGAAATCAACGACTTCGACTTCGATGCCTTGACACAAAAGACTTATCAACAATGGAACGACGAGTTAAACCGCATACAAATCAATACCGTTGTTAATGAAAATGACAAGGATATTTTCTACACTTCTTTATATCACTGCTTCGTTGTGCCAAACCTCTACTCTGACGTCGATGGTCGCTACCGCGCTCACGACAAGAAAGTCTATCAAAGCGACAGACCTCATTACACTGTATTCTCTTTATGGGATACTTTCAGAACAGAACATCCTTTGCTATCTCTCATCCAAAGAGAACGTAGCGTTGATATCATCAACACTTTCATTAATAATTACGAGACTGGAGGCTTACTTCCTGTTTGGGAACTCGCAGCTAACGAGACTAACTGCATGATTGGATACCACGCTATCCCTGTCATCGCTGATGCTTACTTCTGCGGTCTCGAAGGCATCGACTACGAAAAGGCATTAGAAGCAATGGTGAAGACAGCTCGCGAAGACCAGTTCGGCTTAAGCTGCTACAAAGAATATGGCTTTATCCCTTCTAACTGCGAAGGCGAGTCAGTGTCAAAGACTCTCGAATATGCTTACGACGACTGGTGCATCGCCCGTCTCGCTGAAGCTCTCAGCAAAGAAGAACTCGCCAATGAATTCTATCAAAGAGCTCAATATTACAAAAACTTGTACGAACCAAAAGATAAATTCTTCCGCGGAAAAAGAAACGGCTGCTTCGTAACTCCTTTCGACCCAACACAGGTTAACTTCATGCTCACAGAGGCTAACACATGGCAGTATAACTTCTTCGTTCCTCAAGACATCAACACTCACATAGAGATGATGGGCGGAACAACAGCTTACACAAGAAAACTCAACGAACTCTTCAATTCGTCATCTGAATTGACAGGTCGCGTTCAGTCAGATATCACCGGTCTCATCGGACAATATGCTCACGGCAACGAACCTAGCCACCACATGGCATACCTATATAATTATTTAGGCAAGCCATCTCAGACACAGAAGTTCGTCAACAAAATCATGTATGAATTATATACAGACCAAGCTGATGGTTTATGCGGCAACGAAGACTGCGGTCAGATGTCTGCATGGTATGTCATGAGCGCGATGGGCTTCTATCCTGTCACACCAGCTAGCGGCTACTACGTCATAGGCGTGCCTCATTTCGATGAAATGGTCGTTAACCTTGAAAACGGAAAGACTTTCACCATCACTGCAAACAATCTCTCAAGAGAAAACCGTTATATAGAATCTGTCAAACTCAACGGCAAACCGTTAAAACGCAGCTACATCTACTTCGACGAAGTTCATAACGGAGGAACATTGGAATTCGAGATGACTAACAGCCGCAAATCAACATGGGCTACAGAGGTTGAAAACTGTCCTACACAAAAGATAGAAAGTCCTATCATCGTGACTACACCTATTATTAATGTTGCATCAGATGTTTTCTTTGAAACATTAAACATCGAGTTAAGCCATTTGGATTCTGACGTCAAGATGTATTACACAACAGACGGCAGCACTCCTGATGAAAACAGCACATTATACACAGCTCCATTCGTAATCAACGAAAGTTCTGACGTGATGGTAGTAGCTGTTAAAGACGGCAAGAGAAGCAATGTCATCGAAGGTAACTTCAAGAAAATCGCTGCTGGAAGAACGATAAAACTAGAAAACAGATACAACTCACAATATGAAGCTGGTGGCGACATCGCGCTTATCGACTACCAAAGAGGCAGCAACAACTTCCGCGTTGGAACATGGCAAGGTTACCACGGCGTTGACCTAGTAGCTACCGTCGACTTAAGCGAAGTTCAAGATATCAACAGATTGGCAGGTAGCTTCTTGCAAGACCAGAAGTCATGGATCTTCATGCCAAAACAAGTCGAGTTCTTCGTATCTAACGACGGTAAGAAATTCCAGTCAGTAGGTGTCATCGACAACACTATCTCACAAGAGACAGAAGACCCTGTTCTTCATGAATTCTCTATCGACAAGAAGTTATCAGCAAGATATATCAAGATGGTCGCTAAGAAAATCGATGCTTGCCCTGATTGGCACGTCGGTGCTGGCGAACCAGGATGGATTTTCTGTGATGAAATCGTTATAGAATAATTAAGGATATTAAAAAAACAGGGCGAAAATTTTCGCCCTGTTTTTTTTAATATCCCATCTCCATTCCTTCACCACCTTCGTAGCTGTCACCGCCACCTGATGATGCTTGTGGCATTCTTCTCTTCTGCTGTTGGTTGATGCGATAGTTGAAGTTGAGTGTCACTGTCGTTGTGCTCCATGTGCTTTCACTGTACTGCCAGAAGTTATCGCCCCATGACTCGCCTCCGTGCTGTCTGCTGCCGAAGACGTCGCGTATGTTAAGAGAGATAGTGGCATTCTTGTTAAACACATCTTTTGATGCAGCGAAGTCGCACCAGTAGTTAGCATCACGATAGCCGAGAGGTTCTTCGCGTGGTCCCATGTAACGTCCTGTGATTTGGAAGTCGCATACTTTCTTAAGTCTGAACTTAGCGACGAGACGTGCGAAGGTATTATATGAATCGGTAACATAATGTCTGCCGTTCCAATCACCGACGGTGTTAGACTTGAAGAAGTTGATGCTACCGTTGATGTTAAACCATTTTACAATATCTAATGAACCTACGAGTTCGAGACCATAGTCATCGCTGATACCGAAGTTCTCTGGACGGCTATATGATACATCGCCAATAACAGTAGTGAAATGACGTGTCACATCAGTACTGTGACGATAATATGCTGTGAAGTTGACATTGCCTTTATCCCAGAAACGAAGATATGAAAATTCGTAACTATCGGTAAATGTAGGTTTCAAGGCTGGGTTACCAGTTCTGATGTTACGGTCGTCGTTGAATGAATGGAATGGAGCCATCTGATGATACCAAGGACGACGGATACGACGTGCGTAACTTGCCTGTATCTGATCAACCTCTGTCAAAGAATAATTCAAGTGACCTGTTGGGAAGAAGTTCAGATATTTCTGATCGTTGCGTTCTTCTTTATCTTTAAGATATGTGTCGATGAGAGTGAACTCTGAACGAAGACCAATTTGTCCTGAGAAGCGGCCGAACTCTCTTCCGTAGCTTCCGTATAATGCAGCCACCTGTTGGTTATAGTCGAAATCGTGAGTGTAATCTGGAAGAATAACATCATTCTCTGTCACCATCAGATTATTGTTGATGAGTTGATTCGTATATTTACCACCAAGCTCAACAACTGAAAGTCCGTAGCGATGAACGAAATCGACGGTAGCCTGAAGGTTCTGCTGGTTTTCCTGAGCATGAGTAGTTTGATTCAAAGAGATGAAAGGATTATTGATATCCATATCTTCTTGTGTCAAGAACTCAGCATCTACGATGTCTGACCATTCCGTGTCAGAGTTTGTAAAATAACGCACAGAAGCCTTGAGTGAGTTGTCTTTACTTCCGAAATATTTATCATAAGAAAGAGTGTATTCCATCATAGGTCTGTCGTTAAACCAATCTTCGGTACGTCTTGAGAAATTCTGCAAGCCCTGGAATGGGAAGTTGTCGATATAAGTAACGCTTGGGAGATTATGACCTTTCGACTGGCGGTACATGGTACTGAAAGTGAGGATGTCGTTATCTGTGAAATAATAGTCGAAGCCGCCACGGATGTTATGACCTTTTCTGTTTCTGTTACGGTATGTTAGCTGCTCTGTTATCTGAGTAGCGTCATAATGATTCTTCAATGCTGGGTCATAGAGACAATCCTCGAAATATTCAGTCTTAGTATAGCCATCGCTGATGTCATCACGATAGTTGAAGTTATAGTTAGCAAACACGTTAAACTTCTTGAATCTGTAGTTGAGGCTAGCTCCGAGGCCTGTCTGGAAAGGAAAGTCTTCCTTGAAGAACTTCTCGCCCCATTGTACTGGGAATCCGCCGCGGAGGTCGACAGAAGCGTTAAAACCTTTACGTTTGTCTTTTTTAAGAACGATATTGATGATACCTGCAGTACCTTCTGCATCGTAACGCACTGAAGGGTTTGTCACCACTTCAATCTTTTCTATCATATCAGCTTGGAGGCTGCGGAGAGCGTCTTGAGTGCTGACGCCAGCGAGACCAGAGACCTTGCCATCGACTAGGATTTGCACGCCGCTGTCACCACGAAGGCTTACATTACCTTCAACGTCAACATTGACAGAAGGGATGTTATCAAGAACTTCTATCGCATTACCAGCAGTGCTGCTCACGTCCTTACCTACGTTAAAGACACGTTTGTCGAGAGTCATCGACATGGTGCTTTTCTCAGCTACCACCTCAACTTCTTCAAGCAAGGCAGAGTCGGGACGCATAACGATGTTTCCAAGGTCTACTTTTCCTTTAAGATTGACATTGATTGTCTTAGGTTCATAACCCATAAACTGCACCACCACATAATATTTACCATGCTTAGCTTTAAGGGAAAAATCACCGTTCATATCTGTGATGACACCTGTTACCAATGTAGAGTCTTGGAAATTAAAAAGACTGACAGTCGCATATTCAAGCGGTCCATCAGTCTCTATATCTATAACTTTACCTTTGATTTCAGGTTCTAATGACATTTCTACTTCTGTAGCAAAAACATTGTATGACAATACTAATAAGGTAAGAAGTAAAAACAATGATGTTATTTTTTTCATAAAAACTTGATAAATATTCTATTAATAATTGTTATTAGAGGGTAACGAAAAATACAAAATTTATGCCACTTATTGAACTAAGAACTAAGGCTATTGGCTTTTGAACTTTAAACTTTGAACTTTTGGTCGCTGAGCTTGTTGAAGCACCGAGCTTTGCCTTCGACAAGCTCAGGCACCGCAGAATTCCTAACTTTCAAAAAATCTCTCTGAGATTTTTTGAAAGGTCGTGCATTCTTCCCATGGTGAAATAATGGATGAGAGGGAAACCTTGTCGTAGCAAGTCTTCCGTTTGTCTCAGACACCACTCCATTCCTACTTTCTTTACAGCTTCTTTATCATCAGCTACCTTTGTCACTGCTTGTTCTAATTCTTCAGGCATTGTGATGCTGAATGTGTTAGGTAAAGACACCAGATGCGATGCCAGCGACAATGGCTTCAGTGCTGGGATAATCGGCACATTGATTCCTATCTTATTGCATTTATCTACGAAAGAATAGAATTTTTCGTTATCGAAAAACATCTGTGTCACAATGTATGATGCACCTTTGTCGACTTTCTGTTTGAGATATTTTATGTCATCTTCCAAGGATGAAGCTTCTTGATGTTTCTCTGGATATGCCGCCACACCGAGACAGAAATTCAATGGCGTAGGCTCTTTGACGAACTTATCGTGATATATTCCTTTTGAGAGATTTGATATCTGTTCGACGAGGCCTTCTGCGTTGCTATGGCCAAAAGGATTCACTCTGAACCTAGAGTCGAGAGGGTCTTTGTCGGAACGTATCACAAAGATATTGTCGAGGTCTTCGTAGGAAAAGTCGATGACAAAATCTTCGAGCTGTAACTTTGTATAAGCTGCCGATGCAAGATGAGGAACCACCTCGATGCCCGTCCTTCTTTTAAGCGCACCGGCCACAGCTGCCGTCGCAGTCCTAGGATGCGACTCCACCAAAGTAGTTCCGTTGTCGTTATTGACGAACTTCCTCACTGGAGCATGAAAGGTGATGTTTATAAACTGCGGACTCAATGGTATGATAGGAAGAAGCGACTTCTCAATATCGTCGAGACTCGTTCCCTTCACTGGAGGCAATATCTCGATAGAGAAACCTTTCTTACCATTCGCAAGTAAAGAATTATAAATATCAATGACTTTCATCTTATATGTTATTAGGTAATATCTCTTTTAATTTTTCCACTGATATGCCAGCATATTTTGAATAATGCTCAAGCTGTGCTTCATCGACGCGACCTACTGAGAAGTAGCCGCCTCTCGAGGTAATCAAACCACATAACGACTCTTCCGGTGTTATCATATAACTGTCGGTGAGTCTCATGCTTGTATGCTGTTCCACTTCCAAGAAGTCGAAGACACGTTTCTTTATAGAATGGTCAGGACATGCTGGATAGCCGAAGCACATTCTTCTTCCTTGATATTGTTTCTCGTCAAAAGAGAATGGCGATTTGTCGAAGCCCCAGTAGTCGGAACGTATTCTGTAATGGATATATTCTCCTGTTGCCTCTGTGAGTCTGTCGGCAAGAAGTTTTACCACCAAGGCATCGTATGGTGTCTCCGCCTCCGACATCAGTTTCGACAGTCCTATGCCTGCTGTCAAAGCAAACACTCCGAGATAGTCGTTGCGTCCGACAGTGTCTGCTATCGACATGCTGTCTTGCATCTTAGTCTGACGTCTCAACATTGGAAGCTCAACACTCTTAGAACCATCAGACAATCTGATGAGGTCATCACCCATGTTATTCGCTTTTACAACACCGAATCTAGCTTCGATAGAGAGACTCTTGTCTGCTATTATCTTGGCTAACATCTCATGTGCATGTTCAAATGCTTGTTGTGCCTCAGCGTTATTATCTAATAGGTCTGGATATTTTCCATAAAACTGCAATGAGAAGAAGAAATAAGCCCAATCGATGAAAGGCAAGACTTCTTCTATCATAGGATTGATAGTGAAGACACCTTCTTTGACTGGCACGTATGGCGCATAGTTCTGTGCCTCTATTTCCAATGAGTTATAATCTTCGAGTGAGAGGTTCTCTGTCTTCTGACGGCGTATCGCCTCTTGTTCTTCATACAAGCTCAGACATGCCTGATGGTCGCTGAGTCTGTTGACGAGGTTTACTGTGTCTATCGCTGTCGTTGCCTTTGCCACTGGTCCGTTATACACAGGAGCCATCTTCAAGGCTGTGTGTAATTTCGATGTAGCTGCACCACCGACGATGACTGGTATCGACAAGCCTGCTTCATTGAGTTGTTCCGAGACCTTTATCATCTGTGTCAGCGATGGTGTGATGAGACCGCTCAAACAGACAGCCTGCGATGTCTTTGCCGACTCTACTATCTTCTCAGCTGGAACCTGTATGCCGAGGTCTTCCACCTCGAAACCGGAACTCTTCAAGACTGTTCCGACAATATTCTTTCCTATATCATGAACGTCGCCATATACTGTAGCGAGCGTGACTTTTTTCTTTGATGAATCGGTGAAGGTGACTGTTGTGTTCAAGACATCCATAGCTGCGTTCATAGCAGAGGCTGCCTTCACCAATGATGGGAGGAACACCTTGCCTTCTTCAAAACGCTGTCCCAATGATGTCATCGCTGGCATCAAGATATCGTTGACGACACCTTGGAATGTTCCGCCTTCCGACAAGATGAGGCTCGTAAGCTCAGCGGCTTTTGTTGTGTTGCCGTTAGCAACAGCATCAGAGAGTTTCTCCTCTGTAGTGAGTTCTTTCTTCTCCTTCTTGACTTCGACTTCTTTAGTGACATGCTGTATCAAGTTAGAGCCGTCGCTCTCGCCTTCTATCGCCAAACGTGCGTCTTCGAAAGCTGCAGGAGCTATCTTATCTTCGCTGATGAGAGCTGTAGGACTTATGATGACATAGTCGAGGCCTTCTCTCTTGGCGAGATGTACGAAGACAGAATTCAAGAGGTTTCTCACTGCGGTGTTGCCTCTGAAGGCAAATGATAAATTACTTACGCCGCCAGTGACGTGTGTTCCCAAGTTCTGTGTTATCCAGCGTGTGGCGCGTATATAATCTCTGCCGTAATATCTGTGTTCTTCTATACCTGTGCATATCGTCAGCACATTAGGGTCGATGAGGATATCGTCAACATCGAAGCCGACAGATTTTGCCAACTTAACGATTCTATCTGCTATCTCAATCTTTCTTTCGTAAGTGTCGGCTTGTCCTTTTTCGTCGGCGAGCATCAGGATGATTTTCGTTCCGAGACGGAAGAACTCTGTCGCTCTTCTGAGGAACTCTGTCTCGCCTTCTTTCAAAGATATTGAGTTGACAATAGGTTTCACCATTGAGCTCTTCACACCCATGACCAATGTGTCGAAGTCTGATGAGTCAATCATCGTTGGAACGAAAGCCACGGAAGAAGCAGCTAACAATTCGATGAAGTCTTTCATCATTGAAGAGTCGATGTCTGGATGGTCGAAACATACGTCGAGGACATCGGCTTTAGACTCTACTTGTGACACAGCGACAGACACTGCGTCTTGGAGGTTTTCATTGACGAGTTCTCTGAATTTTTTCGAACCAGCGACGTTACATCTCTCGCCTATGATACTGAATTTCTTGTTTATCTTCTGTTGAGGAATGACTCTTGGAGCTATGCCATCGACAGCATTTTTTATTGTCTGTATATGTTCTGGTGTTGTACCGCAGCAACCGCCGATAAGGTTTATGCAGCCCTCTTTTGCGAGGACATTGGCTCTTCTGTTGAAGTCGGCACACGACTCAGTATATCTTCCGTCGAGGTCAGGGAGACCTGCGTTAGGATATAAAGAAACGTTTGTTGGGATTTCTTGTAGTTTCATCACCAGCTCAGCAGCTCTCTCGAAGCCGAAGCCGCAGTTCAAGCCGAATGACAATGGTTTGGCGTGTTTTATCATCTGCCATACGATGTCGACGGTATGACCCGACAAGAGGTTGCCTTGTTCTGTCAATGTCACCGACACCATCAAAGGAACATCGTTGACTGTGAGGTTTAAATCTGATAATGAAGCGAGATATGCATAGACAGCAGCTCTTATGTTTTTAGCATCGAAGCATGTCTCTACCAAAATCAAGTCGACGCCACCTTTGATAAGTGATGAGATTTGAGCTCTGTAAGAATCTGCCATCTCATCGAACTCTATGGTTTTTAACGAAAGTGACTGTGATGTTGGTCCGACGGAGCCAGCTACAAAGATGTCACGATTATATTCAGCAGCTACTTCCTTGGCGTTCTTTGCAGCCAAAACATTGAGCTTGTCGATTTCATCTTTAGAATAGCCATGTTTCAGAAGTTCAAGGTAAGAACAGTTGAAGGAGTTAGTAGAGATGATGTCAGAACCTGCTTCCACATACGAGCGATGTACCTTCTTGACGAGTTCGCTGTTTGTCGCATTTAAAGGTTCGTAAGGAGACAACAAAGTGTTATCCATTCTCTGAATCTCAGTGCCGAAAGCACCATCCAAAACCACTATCTTTTCTGAAAGAATCGTTTCGAGCTGTTTTCTTGTAGATATTTGTCCCATAGAGCATATTGTCATAACATAATAAGCTATTGAAAACCATTATGTTATTCTTTCATATTTATATATAAAAATAAATATGCAAAGATAAGAAAAGTCTACGGACAACAGACAACAGACAATAGATTTTTTTGAACCCTGAACTTTGAGCTCTGACTCTCAACTTAGCAACTTAGCAACTCAGAATCTCAACAACTTAATTCGGATCCACATCAATCTGTATCTTCACCGACTTGAAATCGTTGTTATGTTTGAAGTCTTCTATGGTTTTATTGATAAACTCTTTAACCTTAGCAGAGTTCAAATCTTTATTGATTTTGATAAGCATCTGCTTGATATATTGATTCTTCACTCTCGACACCACAGGATATTCTGGTCCGAGGAGGTTTTCTTTAAACACCTGACGGAATATCTTGGCGAGTTCGTCGGCTGCCTTGTTGAGTTTCTGGCTGTCGACATCTTTGAGTCTTATCATCACAAGCCTCGAATACGGAGGGTAGTTGAACTGACGTCGTATCGGCATCTGTTCTTCATAAAACTTCACATAGTCGTGAGTGATGACGTTAAGTATCACCGGATGCTGAGGTTGGTAAGTCTGTATTATGACCTTACCTTTGTCTCCTTTTCTTCCTGCGCGGCCGCTTACCTGTTCCATCAGCTGGAAGCTGCGTTCGTAGGCGCGAAAGTCTGGGAAGGTAAGCATATTGTCAGCGTTGAGGATTCCCACCACTTTCACCGAGTCGAAGTCGAGGCCTTTGGTCACCATCTGTGTTCCTACGAGTATGTTAGTCTCTTTATTTTGAAACTGTTCCAGTATGTACTGGTAGCTGTTTTTTGTGCGTGTGGTGTCGAGGTCGAGGCGCGAGCTGTTAGCCTCAGGGAACACCACCTTCAGGTCGTCTTCTATACGTTCTGTTCCGAAGCCGTGCATCTTCAAATCTGTGCTGCGGCATGACGGACACTCTGTCGGCACGCTGGTGGTGTAGCCGCAGTAGTGGCATTTCAATATGTTTTGATTCTTATGATATATCAGGCTGACATCGCAGTTGATACACTGAGGGATGTAGTTGCAATGTTCACATTCTATCCTCAATGAGAATCCGCGTCGGTTCTGGAACAAGATGACCTGGTTCTTCTCTTCCAGCGTCTTGTTCATAGCATCGATGAGGGTCTTGCCGAAGTTAGCCTGCATGGTCTTACGACGTGTCTCCACCCTAAGGTCATCGACGATTATCTCTGGCATCTCGACGCCGCCGTAACGTTCTGTTATGGTGACGAGATGATATTTGTTTTGTCTTGCGTTATAATACGACTCGAAGGATGGTGTTGCCGAGCCCATCAAGAGGCGAGCGTGAAACATCTTCGACATAAGAACAGCGAGGTCGCGAGCCGAATAACGTGGCGCTGGGTCGATTTGCTTAAACGAACTATCGTGTTCCTCATCGACGATAATCAGTCCTAAGTCGGTGAAAGGCAAGAACACAGCAGAACGAGAACCGATGATAATCTGGTATTTTGAGTCGCCGAGTCGCCGAGTCGCCGAGTCACCAAGAATCTGTTGTCCGTTGACTGTTGAATGTTGACTTCTAAAGTTCATCACCTGCTGCCATATCTCAACGCGTTCGTTGTTGTCATAACGTGAGTGATACACTCCTACTCTATCGCCGAAATATTTCTTAAGTCTGTTGATAATCTGTTCTGTCAAAGCTATCTCAGGAAGAAGATAAAGCACCTGCTTGCCTTCGTCGATAGCTTCTTGAATTAACTTGATATATATTTCAGTCTTGCCGCTGGCTGTCACGCCATGTAACAAGACCGGTTTCTCTTCCTCGAAGCCTTTATGTATCTCATCGTAAGCTTCCTGTTGTTTCTCTGTGAGATTGATAGTCGAGACATCCGTCAGAGCTTTATATTCTTTCAGACGGCTGACTCTTTTCTGATATGATTCAAAGACGCCTTTGTCAACCAAAGTAGCCAATATGCTTGATGTAGCGTTTGCTTTTTTTAATAAATCTGAAGTTATCACGTCATTATCAGCAGAGCCGCCAAGCACGAAAAAAGCCATCAGAAGCTCGAGCTGTTTGTAGGCACGTTTTGAAAGAGTGTCCATCAGCTCTCGCATGGCGTCCTCGTTACGATATGTGTTTGTAAGACGCACATAACGTTCATACTTAGCCTTATATTTCTGCTGCAGTTCTTCCTGCATCACGATGATTTTCTTCTCTATCATCGTCTTGACGAGAGGCATGATTTTCTTGTAGCCTATTATCTTACTTACCTCTGTTATAGTCAGCTGCGGCTGTATCTGCAGTGCTTCTACTATAAGAAATTCGTTATCGCTCAACGCCATGCTGTCGAGTACAAACTCATCCGACAGCATTATCTTCGACTCGCTGGAGAGTTTCAATGCCGAAGGCAGAGCTACCTGCATGACATCACCAAGATAACAGAGATAATATGACGCTATCCATTGCCATAGCTTCAGCTGGTTCTCATTCACTACCGGGTCGTCATCGAGTATGTCGAGAAGATATTTAATGTTTGTACAGTCAGGCACTTCTTCTGTGAGAGATATTATCAGACCCGACATTATCTTAGTCTTGCCAAACTGCACCACAGCACGTTGTCCTACCTTAGCCTTCTGGTTCAGCTCAAAAGGAACACGATAGGTGTAAGTGCCAGGTATCGGCAAGGGCAGCAATATCTCTGCAAACAAAGTGACTCTTTCTTCCGACATAGTAAAATATTAATGTGATAAAACCGTCTTCACTCCTATCAGCTGGTCATAGTTCTGTGTCGGATTGAAGAGATATAGATAAATGGTATATTCGTTTTTAGTATCCCAGAAGTCACCCGCTATAGGTGTGACATCGGCTTTAGTCTGTGCTTTATCTTTGACAGCATAGATGTAATCATAATAACCTTGTTTCAGCAACAGACTGATGGCATAGCCCTTACGTTCGAAGTCGTAAGTCATCTTGTTTTTCTCATCGAAGTTCCAATCGGTGATAGCTCCCATGATATACATATCCTGGTCTGTCAAGACCGGATACCAGTCGAGGAAGAATTCCACCATTACATAATCAGCTTCTGTAGCTGCAGCCATATCATCGCGTTCCAGATAGATGACCTTCTCTCCAAACAAATCCTCGTCATCGACATAGGCATACAAATTGCGTTTCTGGTCGTTATATAATGTCACCACATAATAATCCTTCGACATCTCTACGGTCTTAGTCTGTTCAGGACGATTATTCAGATTGCTAGTGTTAAACCTTCTGTATTGATTGCCTGAGTTAAAGACCGTCTTAGCATTATTTTCGTATGAGAGATAATCAGGGTAGACATAGGATGGCTTCAGACCTGTCACTGCATTATCCCAGCGACCGTTTTGCTGTATGGTCACGTTAGAATATTGCTCTGCCAAAGTGTTAAAGATATCAGGATATGAAACGGTCATATTTATCTGTTGCTTATTGGTTCCAAGGCTCAGGTCGAAAGGATAGCGAGGAATGTTGACATTGAAGTTAGCCTTGTCGTCGACAATCATAAAACGTCGTGTGAAATAAATATTCTCTGGTGTGAGTTCATTCTCAAAAACGATAAGTAGATAGTTACCTGAGATTTTAGGTGTCATATCTTCTGTAGGAAAGACGAGGTCGTAATGAACATAATCGACCATGGTGTTTAAGGAGAAGGAATAATCCTCGATGTCGTCGGAGTCGAAGCCGCTGAGATATTCTATCTGCTGTATGTCTGACTGCTGAGTCCAGTCGTTGTTACAATGAACGAAAGTGTAATACATATAAGGAGCGTCGTTGGCGAAGACGTCGAACTGCAGATGCAGCTTGCCCATCATATCATGAAGCGGGATGATAGGTTTCGCAAGAGAGTCACCGACAGGATGAAGGAGAACAGTCTGCACCTTGTCGTTGTAGTTGGTATCTGTGTAAGATTGTAGCTGCTGAGAATTAGCAACAAATCCTATCATCAAGAATAATATTATTGCCATGAGCCGTAAGCCTTGAGCCTTGAGCTTTAAACCATTGACTTTATTTTTCATTGTTGTTGTTTTTAGTTTTTCAAAAATAACACTTTTTCAATTCATAATGCATAATGCACAATTATAACGAGAAATAATGCAAATTGTTTTTAATAAACCCCATCCCTCCAACTCCTAACTCCTAACTCCTAATTCCCAACTCCTTCACCTCATTATTTTCATCAACATATATGAAATAAGCATCTATATCATCTTCGCTCGACTCAACTATTTCTCTTGCCTTTTCCAATCCTACCACCATACAAATCGAGGCGAGGCAGTCGGCCCATGCTGTGTTGTCAGCAATAATCGTCGCGCTCAGCAACTTGTTTTCCGCAGGATATCCTGTTTTAGGATTCAAACTGTGAGAATAGCGTTTGCCGCCACGTTCCACATATTTTCTGTAATTGCCGGAAGTCACGATACTTCTATTCTCCAACTCAACGATTTCCTGTACAATTCTCTCGGAGTCTTTGTTCTCGGCTGGTTTCTCTATTCCCACCTTCCAAAGTTCGCCATTAGGTTTACGTCCTTTTGCAAGAATCTCGCCTCCCACATCGACTAAAAAATTATCAACATTTTTTGAAAGAAGAAAATCACCAATCATATCGGTGGTATAACCCTGAGCCACCGCGTTG
>JBGVQR010000032.1:0-10242 GCA_045127605.1 Candidatus Limimorpha sp.
GTCTTGCAATAGAATGCATGGGTGAAGAAGACAAATCACAAAGAATAGAACAATTCTTCGTAAAACTCGACGAGCTATTGGAAATCACTGCAAAACAACTTTGCAACAGATACAACTTCCAAAAGACAGCACTAGCAAAACAGTTCCCATTGTTGATGTCGGCTCTCTGGTCTGGATGTGAGAACCTCAAGCCTAACGACACCATAGAACGCGTCATCAACCAAGGCACACTCGGCATCGGCTTCATCGGCCTCGCTGAATGTCTTATCGCATTGATAGGAAAACACCACGGCGAAAGCGAAGAAGCACAAGAACTCGGTCTGCGCATCGTCACTTATATGCGCGACAGAGTAAACGAATTCTCAGAACGTTACCAACATAACTTCAGCGTATTGGCAACACCAGCAGAAGGATTGTCAGGAAAATTCACCCGCATCGACCGTAAAAAATATGGCGAGATACCTGGCGTCACAGATAAGGAATATTATACTAACTCAAACCATATTCCTGTATATTACAAATGTTCTCCAAAGCATAAAGCAGAAATCGAGGCTCCTTATCACGACTTGACAAGAGGCGGACATATATTCTATATAGAAATAGACGGCGATGCTACTCATAACCCTCAAGCGATAATGGATATCGTTGACTTGATGGATAAGAATAATATCGGATACTGCTCGGTAAACCACAATCGCAACCGTTGCATGAAGTGCGGTTACGAAGACGCTCAGCAAGAATTAGAAAAATGTCCAAGATGCGGCAGCGACAACATTGACAAACTACAACGTATCACCGGCTATCTCGTCGGAACGACAGAACGCTGGAACAAAGCAAAATTGGCAGAGTTAAATGACAGAGTCATCCACAAATAATATCCGTATTTTAGACATCAAATACGGGACATCCGTCGACGGCATTGGTCTTCGCACCTCAATCTATTGTGCAGGGTGCCAAAACCATTGCCCAGGATGCCATAACCCACAGTCATGGGATGAAAACGGAGGCGAGCCTGTAAGCATTGATGTATTATTCAAGAATATCGTAGACGCTGATATGAACGTGACATTCACCGGCGGCGACCCAATGTTACATCCAGAAGGTTTCATCGAATTGGCACAGATGATAAAAGACAACACCAATAAAAACATCTGGTGCTACACAGGATATAAGTTCGAAGACTTGATACAACATCCTACTCGTCGTAAGTTAGTCGAGCTGTGCGATGTCATCGTCGACGGACCTTTTGTCGAATCAGAACGTGATTTGTCATTACATTTCCGCGGCAGCCGCAACCAAAGAGTCATCAACGTACAAAAATCTCTGCAAGGAGATATTCACTGCTTAGAATTCTAAAGAAACTTTTCCTATCTTTGCACATCGTTTTTGTCACCAATTTATAATTATGAATCAAAATATTAAAGTGCTGATTACCGGAACATCGCAAGGTATTGGAAAAGCTATCGCTGAACATTTCCTTGAGATGTGTCATAAGGTCATAGGAATCGACCGACAAGAACCGTCGATATTCCACAGCATGTACTTTCATCATAAATGCGACATTAGCGATTATAAATCTCTTCCTGAAATCGACGATGTTGAAATTCTCATAAACAACGCCGGCACTCAGAACGAAAACGACATCGACATCAACCTCAAGGCGTTGATTAAGGTGACAGAAAAATACGGTATACAAAAACACATCCGTTCCATCTTGAACATAGGTTCAGCGAGCGGACACACCGGTTCAGAATTTCCAGAATATTGCGCCAGCAAAGGCGGCGTGATAGCTTATACAAAAAACGTGGCGCTGAGAGTAGCTCAATACGGCGCGACATGCAACAGCCTCGACCCTGGCGGAGTGCTGACACCGCTCAACGACTGCGTCGTCAACGACAAAAAACTATGGGACGAGATTATGCAGCAGACGCCGCTCAAACGATGGGCGACACCAAAAGAGATAGCACAATGGGCGTATTTCCTGACGGTGACAAACACATTTTGCACCGGACAAAGCATCATTGTGGATGGCGGAGAATCTATCAACTCACACTTTGTGTGGCCAAACTTTGAACACTGAACTTTTCGGTCGCTGAGCTTGTCGAAGCGCCGCCTATGCCTTCGACAGGCTCAGGCACCATTGAAATATAAACTATAAACTTTAAAAATATGAACAAGGTCTCGGAAAACCCTTTAAAAAACCGATTTGATAAGAGCGACTCTTATACAATCATCGCAGTGTTTTTCACTGTTTGTTACATCGTCTCCAACATAATGGCTGTCAAAGTCGTTGGAATCTTCGGATTATTTTATTTTGACGCAGGAACAATCACATTCCCATTAGCCTATATGTTAGGCGACGTCCTGACAGAAATATGGGGATACCGCACAGCGAGAAAGACTATCATACTCGCATTTCTGTGTAATGTATTCGTTGTGATATTCACACAGATTGGAGTTTGGTTGCCATCACCAGATTATCTTGACGCCACATCGAATGCGTACAACACCATTTACAGTTATGTGCCTCGTATCGTCTTCGCCTCTCTCACAGGATTTCTTCTAGGAGAACTCTCCAACGCCTGGATTATGGACAAGATGAAGAAACTCACCAACGGCAAACATCTATGGTTCCGCACAATAGGAAGTTCTATAGTAGGCTATATCTTCGACACCGTGCCATTCGTACTTATCGCTTTTGCCGGTGCGCTGACAACTCGCGACATATTATTGATGATATTATCACAATACATCATAAAAATAGCCATCGAAGCTCTGTTCGGAACCCCGATGGCGTATGCTTTGATAGCGTTTCTTAGGAAGAAATAAGGCTTTTGGCTTTTTTTTAAGTCACCGAGACACCGAGACGCCGAGACGCCGAGTTACTGAGTTGCTGAGTTGCTGAGTTGCTGAGTCTATAAGTCAGTGTCAGAGTTCAAAAAAAACAACTCCTAACTCCTAACTCCTAACTCCTAACTAAAAAACTTGTGGTCTTGTAGTCTTTTTCACCTTATTCTTTATCAAGAAATTTATCGACAAATTTGTCTTCTATCTTTTTATAAGTGCCGACGACAGCATCTTCTACATTTTTGTAAGCGTTAACTACGCCATCTTCGATTTTTTTGTAAGTGCCGACGACCTTTTCTTCAACCTTGGTCTTTTTTAATTTATATTCGCTCATGTTAATTATGAATTATGAATTGTGAATTATGCATTATCAAATAGTGATTCCCACTGCAACTTTAAAATAATGGCTTTCTGTTCCTTTGCTGTGTCTCCAGACGCCGTGGTGCATATCGTAGCCGAAGTTGATTGAATATCTTGAGATGTCGAGACCGATAGCTGGGTTGATGTTGATATTCATTCCTGTATTGCATACGTCGAAGTCAACGCCGCCTTTGAAGCTGATGAAAGGACTTGCCAAAGTATTGCAAAAGTTGTATTTAACATCAGCAAAGACAGGGATATAATAAGTAGGAAGTGTTTTGTAATCTGGCAAGAATTCTGCGTAGAAGCCAGCGCCGCCGCCAACATAAAGTCCGTTGCCGAAGCTGTAGCCATGTGATGAACTGAACTCCCAAATTGTTGGAATTGAACAAGCCAACTCGATGTCGAATCTGTAGCCTCTGTCGTAGTTGAGGTTCTTGACATTTGATTGAGCGTTTACTGAGTTTGCGCAGACTAACATAACAGCTGCAATGATTAATGCTTTTACTTTCTTCATGATTTTGTTAATTTTTATTTTGTTAATAATGATTTGTATTTTCACGCTGCAAAATTATCTCAATTTTATGTGATGGATTTTCCTATTTTTCCTCATTATTGGTATATTTTTCCCAAAACAAAATCATATAGCTTTTTACATAATTATTTTTGAGTATTTTTGCGAAATAAAACAAAGATTATGACAATTTATTTCGACTGGCAGTCTAAGATTCGCAATACAATTCCCGACAATATGAGGATTGACGACGATTTGCTGATACTTGAAAACGCCACATACAAAGATTCCATCAACGAGCCACGCAAAGTTAACGTGACGACTTTCATCTTATTAGACAAAGGTGAAAGCCGCATTATCATAGAAGGAAAAGAATACAACTTAAAAGCTCCATGTCTTACAGTGGTGATGCCGAATCAGACGTATTCTCTTCTTGAAACATCTGATAATCTCGAACTCCGTGCTATCATCATGTCGAACAATTTCACCGTCAATCTAATGTCGAGCAGTCTCAACAAAATGATTTTAGACAATCCAGTCATCAACATCAGTTCCAACCTCGTTTCTTTCAACACATATTATAAGGTGTTGCTTCATACAGTAAAATCTCCATTCAAACTGTTTCGTTTTGAATCGGCGAAACATCTCACCATGTCGATGTTATATTTCTACGCAAGGAAATTAGAGACATTAGAATATGCCAAAAAGAAAAAGGAAATAGTCTTCGACAGATTTTGCGAAGACGTAAGAAATTTTTATCGCATAAACAGAAGCATCCCTTTTTATTCGGGACGCCTTGCCGTCAGCTCGAAATATCTCAACGACATCGTCAAAGAAAAAAGCGGAATGACAGCCAACGACTACATCGATAGGCAGACTATCATAGAATGTAAAGCATTATTGTCATCGACAGAATTAAGCATACAGAGAATCAGCTCGATGATGAATTTTCCGTCATATTCGGTCTTTGGCAAGTTTTTCAAAAGGATGACAGGCATGACGCCGACAGAATATAGGGAGATGACAAAATGAGCAAGAAAATCACATATTTAAAATGGCGTAACCGAATTGAAGAAATCACGCCTCACGACCATAGAATCGGCGACGACATCCTGCTCATCGACGAGATACACGCTACACGTGCGGAGATGACTTTAGGGAACGAGCCATTCAAAATTGACATGACGATGGCTATCATCTACGAACAAGGCTCTGCCGATTTGAAGATAAATATGAAAAACTATCACGTTGAAGCACCTGCTGTTTTGTTGGTCCTAAACGACCAGATTTATCAACCGATGGGACATTCCGATGATTTAAGAAGTAAGGTCATCGTGATGTCGAGGTCATTTTCAGACAGCATGTTCATCAATTCAGGAGAGATACTTCCGCTGAAATCCTCTATCTTGAAAAATCCTGTTATGAAGATTGAAGATGAAGAAAACGTCTTCGGACATTTCTTTCAGCTGTTGCAAAACATAGCCGCTTCCCCGCGGCAGGAATTCAAAATCGAGTCGGCACGACATCTCACCTTGTCGATGTTTTACGGATATTCACATTTAAAGCATGAAGTGAATGAAATAAAATCCACGAAAACACGTCAGGAAGATATTTTCAATCAGTTCACCGAACTACTTGAAAAGCATCACAAAAAAGAACGTGAGATTGCTTTTTATGCCGACAAGATGTTCATCACGCCGAAACATCTTTCTCAGGTTATAAAAGATTATAGCAACAAGACCGCACTTGCTTTCATTGAAGAATATGTCATTGCCGAAGCCAAGTCGATGCTACTTTCAACCACATTGTCGATACAGCAAATTAGCGACGAATTGAATTTCCCGTCGCAGTCGGTCTTCGGGAAATACTTCAAGAGGGTGACAGGGAAATCGCCGACGGAATATAGGAGAAGTTGAAAATTGAAAGTTGAAAGTTGAAAGTTATTTTTAAAGTAAGGCTGTTGGCTTTTTTAAAGACACCGAGACGCCGAGACTCCAAGTCACTAAGTTGCTGAGTTGCTGAGTCTATAAGTCTAAGTTCAGAGTCAGAGTTCAAAAAAAAACAACTCCTAACTCCTAACTAAAAAACTTGTGGTCTTGTTGTCTTTTCTCATAAACTCAGGCACTAAATCTTTGCGTTCCTCTGCGCCTCTGCGAGAAATGGTTACCCTCTAATCTTGACAACTACCTTCGTCATTGGAATCTTACGCATCGCTTTCGCCATCGCCATCTCGACTAATTTTATCAATCCAGAACAACACGGAACTTCCATAATGGCAACCGTCAAAGAACTTATCTCAGCATTGTCAATCATCTGAATGAGCTTGTTGACATAAAACTCTTTGTTGACATCTAACTTAGGACATGCTATCGCTAACTTCTTCCCTTTCAATAAATCCGAATACATCTTCGGATTGGCGTATGCCACACAGTCGGCTGCCAACAAAACATCGGCATTGTTGAAAGCACCCGACAAAGGATTGACGAGATGCAACTGCACAGGCCAGTTTATCGACACCGACAAATCTGATGGCTGCGACACCGACAACTGTATTCCCGATATCACCTTCGTCTCTGACTTCAACTCCGGAACTGGAATTCCATTTTCTTTAAGATATTGAATTCCTTGCTGAAGAAGACTCATCTCACCGTGATTTTTCAGATGCTGCAAATGCGCCTGTAACACCTTCTCTCCTTTTGGAATTATCCTTTTTATCACGGCTATCTCATCATAAGCCTCAACCTCTTTCTCTTCGATAGAAATGGCGTTCATCGGACAATCGCCAATACAGGCACCGAGTCCATCACAGTATAACTCACTGATAAGACGCGCCTTGCCGTCAATAATCTGCAAGGCTCCTTCGTGACATCCTTTGGCGCATAATCCGCAGCCAGTACATAGTTCTTCTTCTATTTTTATAATGTTTCTCTTTACTTTCATAGCTTATATTTTTGTGTAAAAAAAATCCCGAGAAAAATCAAATTCCCAGGATTAATGTCTTTGAGTCTTTAATTAACACGTTGTCTTGTTGTCTCGTTGTCTTGTTGACTTAAAAAACCAGCGACACGTTTATGTGTGTTCATCAGATATTGGTTGTAATCCAAATCGTTGACGTCTTGTTCTTTTTCCAAAGCGAGGTCCAAGACTTCCATCATCGATGTCACGAAATGGAAGTTAAGTCCTTTTACGTAATCTTCTTTTATCTCAGAGAAGTCGCGTTTATTCTCGACTGACAAGATGACATCAGTAACGTCATTACGTTTTGCCGCGAGCATCTTTTCTTGTATTCCGCCCACTGGCAACACTCTGCCTCTCAATGTTATCTCGCCCGTCATCGCCAATTGGTTCTTCACTTTTCTTTGCGTGAATGCCGATGTCAGAGCTGTCAGCATAGTGATGCCTGCAGAAGGACCGTCTTTTGGTGTTGCGCCTTCTGGCACGTGGATGTGAACGTTCCATTCTTCGAATACCGCCGGGTCTATTTCCAGCTGTGAAGAATGTGACTTGATATATTCGTATGCTATTGTAGCTGATTCTTTCATCACCTCGCCGAGGTTACCTGTCAGATGCAACATTCCATGACCTCGGCTCAAACTCACTTCTATCGAGAGAATCTCACCGCCTACTGGCGTCCAAGCTAATCCTATTGCGACACCAGGAACCGAGTGTTTCACCTCATCGCCATCGTGGAACATTCCTACGCCGAGTGCGTCTTTCAAATCTTTTTCAGACACTTTCTTTTCTATCTCATCACCCATCACGATATTCTTTGCCTTACGACGTATCACGCTGGCAATCTGACGTTCAAGGTTACGCACGCCAGCCTCTCTTGTATAATCGTCGATGACTTTCATCACCATATCTTTAGGGAAAGTCACGTCTTTTGATGTGAGTCCGTGTTCTTTAAGCTGCTTAGGAATAAGGTGACGTTTTGCAATCTCGAATTTCTCTTCTCGGAGATAACCGCTCAAGTCTATGATTTCCATTCTGTCGCGTAAAGCTGGATGAATTGTAGAAAGACTGTTTGCAGTTGCTATGAACAAGACCTTCGACAAGTCATAATCCATCTCAAGGAAGTTGTCTGAGAACGCCATGTTTTGTTCTGGGTCGAGCACTTCGAGAAGAGCAGCTTGTGGGTCGCCATTAACATTATTGCCACTCACTTTGTCAATCTCGTCAAGAATGAAGACAGGATTCGATGACTTGGCTTTTCTTAAGTTCTGGATGATACGACCTGGCATAGCTCCGATATATGTCTTACGATGACCGCGGAGTTCTGACTCGTCACGAACGCCACCAAGCGACATTCTTATATATTTACGTCCCAATGCCTTAGCGATAGATTTTCCGAGAGATGTCTTACCAACACCTGGAGGGCCAACCAGACATAAAATCGGTGACTTCATATCATTCTTCAGTTTAAGAACTGCGAGATATTCAATGATACGGTCTTTTATCTTTTCAAGTCCGAAGTGGTCTTTATCAAGGACTTTCTGAGCATGTTTCAGGTCGAAATTATCTTTGGTAAACTCGTTCCAAGGAAGCTCTACTATATATTCAAGGTAGTTATGCTGGATTCCGTATTCGGCCACCTGAGGATTCATCCTCTGAAGTTTTCCAAGTTCTTTTTCAAATGTCTCTTCAACTTCCTTTGGCCATTTTTTCTTGGCAGCTTTTTCTTTAAGGACCTTGATATCTATTTCGTTAGGTGTACCGCCGAGTTCTTCTTGGATAGTTCTAAGCTGTTGGTTAAGGAGATATTCGCGTTGTTGCTTATCCATATCCATCTTAACCTTGTTTTGTATCTGATGCTTCAGCTCAATCATCTGCATCTCGTTAGTAAGAATAGAGAGTAGCTCTGTAGCGAAAGTCGTGATGTCATTTATTTCGAGAAGACGTTGTTTTTCCTGCATCGACTGGACAAGGTTGCTTGCGATGAAGTTAACCATAAACCAAGGGCTGTCGATGTTTTTCAAAGCGAAAGTAGCCTCGAAAGGAACGTTAGCTGACTTTTGAGTTATCTGCATTGCGAGGTCTTTGATTGACTGTATCAAAGCCTTGAACTGACGATCACGAGGGATGACGAGGCTGTCGCCGTATGGCTCAACCTTACCTTTCAAATAAGGTTCAGTCTGTGTAATCTCTTGTAATTTGAAACGGCGTTTACCTTGGATGATGACAGTGGTATTGCCGTCAGGCATCTGCAAGGTCTTCATCACCATTGCTATGGTTCCGATTTCGTGTAAGTCATTTTGGTTTGGGTCCTCGACGGCGGCATCTTTCTGTGCCACCACCCCTATAGCCTGATGTTTTTTATAAGCTTCTTTTATCAATCTTATGGACTTGTCGCGACCTACGGTAATTGGTATTACGACTCCAGGGAAAAGCACTGCATTACGCAGCGTCATGATTGGCACTTCTTCCGGTATTTCCTCTTCGCTGATTCTTTTCTCATCTTCCGGTGTAAGAAGTGGAATATATTCAGTGTCAGTTTCTACTATATCTGTCAGGAATAAATCGTGATTTCTTTGGTTGTCCATTATATTATATATTAAATTTACGTTTCGGCCTTCGTCAATAATTGTGCCAAAAAAAAGCGATGAACTATGAACTATGAACTTTGAACTTTGAACTATGAACCTTGAACTTTATTTAAACTATTAACTCTACACTTTATCTGGGCGTTCCGCTTCGCGTCGGGCTTTCCGCTATATCTTTTTCCGCTTCGCTCCAAAAGGATGCCGCTCCAATCCCTAACGCATTGGAGGCTACCGAACTAAGGCTGTTGGCTATTGAACCTTAGAGCTACGAGTAATGAGCATTGAGCCAATTTTTCTTTTCACCTTTCATTTTCAATTAAAAAAAGAGTGTCACCCTTATAAGAGCAACACCCCAATTATGCATTATGAATTATGAATTATGAATTATGAATTGATGTAATCGCTTTTATTCTAAGACTGGGCGCACCGACTGACCATAGTAACGGCCGGCTCTGGCCATGTGGTGACTGTCGTTTTCGAAGCCGAAGTAGTACGCGCCGTAGCCGCCGTCGTTCTCGTAAGGCGTAGAACTCCAATAGATACCGTAGCTTCCAGCGCAGTAGAGCGATGGCCCGAGGCGATCACCAGCAGCAGGAAGGAAGATGCTATTACCATTAGGACCTTCTACATTATAGCCGTTAACACCGTTCTGTGTTGTCCATGTCCATGTACAGTTGTTTATTAATTCGTTCAACTCATTTTTTGTAGGCATTCTCCAACTTCCGCCCCAATTGGCTGTGGCTGCATCGTATTGGGCGTTGCCTGAAATGTCATTCATTGAAACATTATATGTTGCACAATTAGCTTCTGTATATGTTTCTTTTGTTGTCGTCTCGCCCCATGCAAAATAGTCTCCGTATTCTTCTGGTGTTGTCGCGCCTACATTACATGTCGCCCATTTTACGCTTAAGCCGAGGTCAACAGCAACTGCAGGTACATCTTTTGTAGTAAAAGTTACTTCTTCACCATAGGATGTTCCTA
>JBGVQR010000033.1:0-11339 GCA_045127605.1 Candidatus Limimorpha sp.
TCATAGTGATTATAGCAGCGGTTATGCTTGTTTTTATCATGTATTTAAAGATAGAGTGTTAACTAAAAATCCGAGCCGTTTGCTTCCTGAAATTCCTGAAGGGACAGTGAAAATAGAACAACTTAACAATTATACAAAAAATCCGTTATTGGTCAAAGTGTTTCATGAGTTGTCATGGGTAGAAGATATGGGATCTGGAACTAGAAATATATTACGCTATGCGCCATTATATAATTCTTGTTACAATGTAGAGATTCTTAATGGTTCACATTTTATATTTTCGATAACTTATGGAAAAACGTCATCAGAAAATGATGAAAATGTCCTGACAAATCTGAAAATGTCATCAGAAAACGATGAAAATGTCCTGACAAATCTTAAAACGTCATCAGAAAATGATGAAAATGTCCTGACAAATCTTAAAACGTCATCAGAAAATGATGAAAATGTCCTGACAAATCTAAAAATGTCACCAGAAAACGATGAAAATGTCCTGACAAATCTAAAAATGTCACCAGAAAACGATATAAAAGATTTAGAATATGATGAGTTAGATATTCGTTTAGATTATATACCAATAAAAAAGCTGAAGAATAAAGAATACAAAAGGCATCTTCAAATAGTAGAGCTAATAATAGCAAATCCACAAATAACAATCGATGAAATATCAAAGAAATTAAGAGTAAACGAACGGACAATTCGTCGTGATATTGATAAACTAAGTTCAATAATAGAACACGTTGGACCAAATAAAGGAGGTTACTGGAAAATCAATGAATAATCTATTTCACCACCAAAAAACATATCAATTCAAAATCGTCAAGACCTTTAATCTCTTCTGTGAAGAGCGAAAACTGACTTCCACTCAGGAAACTGTCAATGTCGCTTTCTTCCTTCACATTGATAATTGAAGAGATAGCCTCGCCAAGCAGTTCTGAATATTGCTTCATATTCTTGCCATCACGGGTAATCTTGTTGAACTCACGGCATATATCCATATCAGGAGCTGATTTTCCTTTGCACAACAGCCTCATGCAATCTAACAATTCCTTAGGTTGTAAGTGATTGATATGTACAGATTCATCTTCTTTTACATAGACCAAATAAAATGGATGCAGTCGGTTCTTTGCGTCAATGTTAACTCCGTTGTTGCGATTTTTCAAAACATAAACAACGCCAGGAGGACAAGTCTCGCTCGCAGAAACAACAGCATGTAGTCCGTATGGAGTATGCTCGATGTCGGAATGTTCTTTCATATAAGAAAGCAAGTCGAGACGGAACTCGTTCAATCCCAAATCCATGATGCTGATGCCAGTATTCATTTCCTCAATATCAACGACCTCGCTCTGCAAACGTTTCAGCTGTTCTCTACGATATTCAAGGTCGCCTTTCTCTTCTGGAGAAATGATATTGTCGTCGCCCGTACTTGTCAGCACCGACACTTTCATTCTCGCCTCAACACGACCTTTCAAGTCGATATATTCATCAAGCGTTACGTTAGGCCAATAGTTAACCAACTGAATCACATCATTCTTACTGCCAATACGGTCAATACGTCCGAAACGCTGAATGATACGCACCGGATTCCAATGGATGTCATAGTTAATCAGATAATCGCAATCCTGCAAGTTCTGACCTTCAGAGATACAGTCTGTTGCGATAAGCACATCAATCTCTTCATTTATATGAGGATAAATCGTTGACTTCTCTTTTGAGATAGGAGAAAACAAAGTAAGCACCTTATTAAAATCCATCTTCTCACGTTGAGGCAGCCTCAATGTACTGCGAGCCTCAACATCACCAGAAACCAAAGCTGTATGAAGTCCGTGACGTTCCTTGATACGTTCTGCCAAGCAGTCATAAAGATATTCAGCAGTATCACTGAAAGCAGTGAAAATAATGACTTTCTTATTATTAGCATTTATCGGATTGGCGAACTTGTTTCTCAAGTCTTCAATGAGTTGTTGCAACTTGCTGTCATATTCAGGCGTGATGTCGGCAAGCATCAGAAGCAGCAATTTCAAACTCTCCAAGTCCTCGTTCAGATACTTTTTCCAAGCTATATGGTCTAAGTCCTGCAAAGCAATCTTTGTTTTCTTGCCACCGATAAACATATCTGCCTCACGGTCGTCATAATCAAGATTTTTTGAAATATCTTCTATTTCAATTTCAAACTCATCGCCCTGTTTTATTGTCTCTAATTTAGATATAGTATTAGAAATCAGATTCTTGATACGTTCCAAAGTCAGCCTGAACGAATTGACAGAACTCTCTAAACGTTTCAATAAGTTGATGCTCATCAAACGTCTGATACCCTTTTCACGACCAGCCATTCCACGACCGGCAAAATAGCCGCCGTCGCTTTCAGTATCATAATATTTGTCGAGTCGGCTTGGCAAAATAAAATCAGAAGGAGTATAAATCGCTAAGTTCAAACGACTTACAATATCATATATCTCATTATAGTTGATAGCGCTGTCAAGGCTTGTCAAGTCGGGACGTTTTGAGATAGGATTCAAGCGAGTAGGAAACTTGCCAATATCAGCAGTGTCGTAATACTGTTCAATATGCTTACGACTTCTGGCAATGGTAACACTATCGAGAACCTCAAAGAAATCGAAGCTCAAATGATTCAGAAGCTCTTTCGTTGTACGTTCCTCGGCAGGAAGTTTCGCCCAGAAATTATATTCCCTCTGAGCTTGGCGGAAAATATCATCAATGCTCGAAGAAGTATTCAGCAAATCATCAATCTTATCACTCTCACCTTCATAAGCAAGCTGAATCTGATTCTTCAAGTCGTTGAAGCGATTGTTTACAGGAGTAGCAGAAAGCATCAAAACCTTAGTCTTCACGCCCTTGCGTATAACCTGATTAAGCAATCTTAAATAACGATTCTCCTTTGGATTCTCGTCGTTCTCGTCGGTAGTAACCTTACCGCCATTTCTGAAATTATGCGATTCATCAATAACAACGAGGTCATAATTACCCCAGTTGATATGCGACAAATCCTGACCGTTGGTCTTTCCACCATTGCGCGACAAATCACTATGAAAGAAAACATCATAACGCAATCTGTCCTTCGCAATCGGATTGTTCAGATAATTGCTTTTATAAGTAATCCAGTTGTCGTTCAATTTCTTAGGGCAAAGCACCAAGACCGACTTATTTCTATTCTCATAATATTTTATAACAGAAAGAGCAGTGAAAGTCTTTCCGAGACCAACGCTGTCAGCAAGAATACATCCATTATATTTCTCCAACTTATTGATGATACCCAATGCAGCATCCTTTTGGAAATTATAAAGCTTGTTCCAGATAAGACTATCTTTAAAGCCAGTAGCCTCGTTAGGAAGCACATCCTCCGAGATATCATCAAGAAACTCTCTGAAAATATTATAAAGAGTTACAAAATAAAGAAAATCGGGAGCATTCTCTTTGTAAGCCACAGTGATATTATCCAACACCTCATCAGTAACAACCTGCATACGGCTGTTATCATTCCAAATCTCCTCAAACAAATCAAGGAAACGCTTAGAATAAGGAGCGTCCAATTTCTGAACAATAGAATAAGCGTTGTTGCCACGCTCGCAACCCAAATCCACAGTAGTAAAACCATTGATAGGCATATAATTAGTCTCATCAATATTGATAAAACCCATCATATTCTCATTAGTGCGATTCGATTTAAAGCATGCCTTTTTTCTAATCCACTCAGCACATTCCTTAGCGATAGCCTTCTGCGACAACTCATTACGCAATCTAATTTCAAACTCCGAACCATACAGATTACGTTCCCTATTAAGGCGAGGAATATAAAACTCGCGCTCTTTTTTATCAACCTTTTCAGTGACGAAAGTTGGAGAAGTAAATATAAAACGTAGTTCATCAATATCTTTAAGTTGAGACTTCAATTCCTCGAAAGCATAGATAGAAAAACACGAAGCAGCTATAGCCACTCTGCTGCCATTATGCATTTCAGCAACGAAATCATCCTTTAAAGTCTTGTTAATATTATCTATCAGCTCCATATTCGCCAAAAATTTGTGTAGGGCAAATTTACAATATTATCAGAACAAATATAAAACAACCACATAATTTTAAGTAAAAAAAGCACCACATCTCAATGCAGCACTCTTTCTTATAGTCTTAAAGTCTCAAAGTCACAGAGTCGCAAAGTCTCTGAGTCTTGGTGTCTTGGTGACTTGGAGACTCGGTGTCTTAATTAAACATCATCGCTCCGGGAACAATGCCTGCTTCAAATTTTGTCACGAAATTGCCATCGGAGTCATAGCGTAAGACATCGCCGTTTTGCATATAATTCTTCACATCTGTAAGATAAATGTCGCCATCCTCAGAAACGGCCACAGTCGAAAATACCTTAGGACTGTTGTCCGTTGTTTGTTGACTGTTGACAAAAGGAACTGTCGGAAGTTCATTTGCATCAACCGACATCTTATACAAATCCAATGCGCCGAAGCCGCCGTTCAAAATAAAGAGGTTCTCCCCTGCTTTGTCAATAGCCATTGATGATGGATAGTCGCCTTCCGCAAAGTCGAAGCGTCTGACAATCTCTCTTGTCTTTGGATTGATGCAGAACAAGGCTGGCTCGCATGGTGGCATATAACCTCCGCTACATAAAACCCAGATATTATTATTTTTATCTAAAACAATGCTATGTGGTTCTGCTGTAACCGCCATCTCGTCAACGAGTTTGTCTGTCGCAATATCAACAAATTGTATAGTCGAATTCGATGTTCCTGGCTGATAATAATTCGACCAATTTGTCACCACGACTTCATTGCCGACACGCACCATTTTTTCCGTTGTGTTGCCTGTCTCAACGAAACCTGTCTTCTGCATCGTCTCTGGATTGAAAATCCAAAGTCCCGTTGATTCTTGGTCTGATAGATATGCCTTGTTTTTATCGATAAGCATGATATGGCGTGGAGAAGTAAGACCGTCTAATTTAGCTTCGTATTTCAAAGTCTTCTCATCGACTTTGTAAATGTACTTACTGTTATTCACCACTATATACATTCCGTTTTCGTCAATCGCCATGGAGTTTGCCACATCACCGAGCGGAGCAAGATTGACTTTATAAAACAGATTGTTTTCCACAGTGTCAGTCTCAGGGTCATAAAATGTCAATGAGGAATTGGCGTATGTGAATGTTCCTTCATTCAAGATAAACAATCCCTTAGCGATGTTTTTGTCTTGTGAATTCTTATCATCTGGATTACATGAAACGAATGCCAATAATATTCCTAATAATAAAATGTTAAAGAGTGTTTTTTTCATATTCTTAAGCTTTGAGCTATGGGCTATGAGTTACGAGCCAAGACAATTTGCACAAGGCTCATCACTCGTTGCTCACTGCGATTTATAATTTAAATTCTAAATAAACCTCATAACTGCGTCCTGGCATAGCGCGCCAAAGAACAGTCTGATAACCGTTGTCTGTTAAGTTGTTAATTCTAAATTCTAATCTAAATTTATTCAATTGTTTTCCTAATGAAAGGTGATGCAATGTGTAATAAGGCAGGTCGTAAGCGAAGAAGTCGTCGTCGTTCATGCTTGTCGTTCTCTTGCCTGTAAATTCAAAAGTGTAATTCAGATTCCATGTCTTCCATCTTACTTCAGCGAAAGCATTAGCATGATGCTTAGGAATGTATATCAGCTGTTTGCCATCTGAATTGTATTGTTGTGCGTATTCGCTTTCATCTGTCGTATGACTATAGACATAATTTCCTGAAACGGTGAAATTCCACAAAGCATATCTGTAGTTTGCTTTGAGATGAAACTCCGCTCCTCGCGCCAAGACTTCAGACACGTTCTTCGGCATCCAATAACGATAGTTCGTCGGAACCCATTGTATCCAGTCTTTTACCTTAGAATAATAAAGTCCCGTTCTTAAATCTAAATTAAAATTAAGATTTTCATAAAGATAATTGATATCAAAGTCAATAGTCTTGCCATTTTCACCTTTGAGGTTTTCGTTGCCACCTGGATTCCAGTACAAGTCATTCAAAGTAGGATTTCTGTAGTTATGACTATATCCAGTATTGAAGCTCAACCCTTTGGCGAAAGGCGTTCTATAAGTAAGCGTAGCTGTAGGAAAGAAACCTACTGATTTATCATCGACGATGTCGTTACGAAGCGTCATCCTTAAATCCAAATCCTTGTAAATCTTACCATCGATGGCAGCGTAAAAAGAAAGGATGTTTCTTGTTTTACCACCGGTGGTTGAGCCTGCCGAAACCACCGATTCCACGAGTCTGCCTTCGACATGCTCAGGCATCGGGTCATAATTCGATGATGTCACATTCTCATTATCCCACTGTATTTTTGCATACAGCTTCCAGCTTTTGTACAAGTCTTGTTGTAAGTCAATGATTTGTCTGAAAATATTCGACTTGTTCAATGAGTTGTTCTGCGTGACTGGATTTCCGTTCGAAGTATATGATTCCAAGAAATAAGTCTGTACCTCATAGAAATAAGCCGTCTTCATCTCCACCCTACCTGTGTTCCAATAATATTTGTACGACAAGACATTTCGAGAGAAGTCATTGTCGGAATATTCCTTGGTATTATTGAATACGTTAGGCATTATCTGCGGATAGTTGCGGTGGCTGAACTGATTCCAAGAGACGAAAGTCAGAAGCGAGTTCTTAAGTCGCACCTGCATTTCCGGCATGAAACCATAATCGACAAAATCGGCATTTCTCTGTTTCATCTCCTGATGCGGTATCGTAGCAATGTTGGTATAAGTGAAATCGTTATCACTTGAGTTACGATATGCCTTGACTCTGGCGATGAAGTTCTTAGCAGAATATCCGACAGTGAGATACGAGCCCCAAGTGTTGAAGCTGCCGTAAGTCTGACGCACATCGAGTATCAGTCCTTCACTGAATTTCTGACTGTTAGCGATGTTGACGACTCCGCCGAGACCGCCGCTGTTGGCTGATGTCTTGCTTCCCCATTGAAGAGAGACCTCATCGGTGAAGAAGACAGGTATCATACTGAAATCCACTTCGCCGAGAGTTGGAGAGTTGAGCTGGAATCCGTTCCAAAGAACAAGAGTATGACTTGCTGTCGTGCCACGGAAAGAAGCCGATGCTGTACCGCCTGGACCGTTAGTCTTGATGAATACAGGAGAATGCTGTATGAGCAGCTGCGAAAGTGATACTGTCTTGAGACGTTTCATTATCGCAGTGTCGATCTTACGCTCCATAGTCTTCTGCTGCACCTTACTATTAATATACGCCGCGCTTATCTCGATATTCTCGAGCATAATAGTATCATTCTGCGCCAAAGTGGTAACGCTCAGCGCAAAGAGAAACGACAATATTATTAACAGACGACGAGTCATTTTCAAGTCTATGAAACATTCTTAATCAAACAGGCTTCAGGTAAAATTCGTCGATTTTTTCTGTTAACGACAGACTCTTATCCCGAAAGTCTTTTTTTTAAGTCATAAAGTCACAGAGTCTCAAAGTCATAAAAATTGACATCTTCTGAGTCTTTGTGTCTTTATGTCTTTTATAATAAACGGCAGGTCTTCTGACTTACTCCTTACGTTCGGCGCCTTCCCATCTTTTTGGGGTAAAAGAAAGTGACATAATGTCGAACGCTGTTAGAGATCACAGCAGCGGGAACTGTCCGGGATTCACACCCGATTCCCTATTGAGTCCGTTAGGACACCATTTATCGTCGGCAAAGATAATAAAAAAGCCTAAAGTCTAAGGACTAAAGGCTAAAGTTTTTTTTAAGAAGAATTATTTTTTTGACTAAGGCTATTTGAACTAAGAACCTTGGCGACTCGGTGTCTCGGCGACTTGGAGACTTAAAAAATCCCTCATACCCTTAGTTCCTCAACTCCTAACTACTAACTCCTAATTCCTAATTCCTAACTCCTAACTAATACTCCTTCACTCTTCCCTTCACTTCGCCATTCTTATATGTACATTCTGATTTGAGGCTGCCATCTTCATAATATTCCGTTGCAGGTCCGTTAGCGACATTATCGGAAAACATCTTTCTTGTCTTCACCTTGCCGTTTTCATAATATGTCTCCTGCACTCCTTCAAACTTACCATCTTTGTATGTGTACATCACATACTTGGGGCCTTGCATCTTTTCTGCATACAAATACCAAGTAGTAACGCCGTCTCTCTTGCCAGCTTTATATTCCGACTCCTCTTGAATGAAGCCTTTGTCGGTGTAAAGCACCGAAGGTCCATCGAGTTGTCCATTTTTATATCCTTGTTTTGACGCTATCTTGCCGCCTCTGTTCCACGAATAGCTATATCCATCTATCACATCATTTTTATAATCAATCTTCTTGATGATATTAGCATATTTGTCAAACTCGAGATAGAGACCGTCTTTTTTGTCTTCTTTAAAATGAATGATATAATGTGGAAGCTCTGTGTTAGAATGTGTCTCCACCCAGGCTCCGTCTTTCATTCCGTTCACCACATTACCAGAAACTTTTATCGTTCCATACATCTGTTCAAACATTCCGTCAGCCATGGTACTCACTCTGACGTTGTATATCTGTTGAGAAAAAGCTGTCATAACGAGCAGCATCATCACTAATGTAAAAAATGTCTTTTTCATGTTTTTAAAGTCAACGGACAACAGTCAACAGCCAACAGTCAACGGTACTTGTCCAATTTTTAATTTTTATTAATGTTTTAAAAAGCAAAGGACGCGATGAATATAAAGCAAAGGACGCGATTCATCGCGTCCCTACTTGTTGACTTGTAGTCTTATTGTCTTGTTGATTTAATATATTCATCAATGCCTTTAGCAGCTTTCTTACCTGCGCCCATAGCGAGGATTACTGTTGCTGCGCCACTCACTGCGTCACCGCCGGCGAATACGCCCTTGCGTGTTGTCTGCATTGTGACTTCGTCAGCGATCAAGCATTTATGTCTGTTAGCTTCAAGTCCTTCTGTTGTACTTAAAATCAATGGGTTTGGTGAAGTACCGAGTGACATGATAACCATATCGACATCGAGGATGAAGTCAGAACCAGCTTTCTCGACAGGGCTTCTTCTTCCTGAAGCGTCTGGTTCACCGAGTTCCATTTCAACGCATCTCATGCCGTTGACCCAGCCGTTTTCGTCACCTAAGATTTCTTTAGGATTTGTCAAGAGACGGAAGTTAACGCCTTCTTCTTTAGCGTGGTGTACCTCTTCAGCACGTGCTGGAAGCTCTTGTTCTGAACGACGATAAACGATATAAACTTCAGCTCCGAGACGCAATGCTGTACGTGCAGCGTCCATAGCGACGTTACCGCCACCAACGACTGCTACCTTCTTACCTACGAAGTTAGGTGTTTCAAAACCTTCTTTATATGCGAATAATAAATTGTTTCTTGTCAAGAATTCGTTAGCTGAAACGACGCCGCAGAGGTTTTCACCAGGTATGTTCATGAACTTAGGAAGACCTGCGCCTGAGCCGATGAATACAGCTTCGAAGTTTTCTTTTTCCATCAAGTCGTCGATGGTTACAGTACGGCCGATGATGACGTCTTTTTCAAATGTAGCGCCGAGTTTCTTGAGGTTCTCGATTTCATGACGGACGACAGTTTCTTTTGGAAGACGGAATGAAGGGATACCGTAAGATAAAACGCCGCCTAATTCGTGCAAGGCTTCAAATACTGTTACGTCATAACCCATCATGATAAGGTCTTTTGTACATGTGAGACCTGCAGGACCGCTACCAACGACAGCGACTTTATGTCCGTTCTTTGCACTTGGCTTTTCAAATTCGACATTGTTTTCGCGTGCCCAGTCGCCGACGAAACGTTCGAGTTTACCGATAGCGATAGGTTCAAATTTCTTGCCCATGACGCATGAGCCTTCACATTGTGACTCTTGTGGACAAACGCGGCCACATACTGATGGAAGAGCTGAGTTGCGGTTGATGACGCGTGCTGCTTCTTCAAAGTTGCCTTCAGCAACGAAATGTACGAATTGTGGGATTTCGATATTTACAGGACAAGCCTTGACACATTGTGGATTCTTGCAGTTCAAGCAGCGTTGTGCTTCTATGATAGCCTCTTCTGCGTCGTAGCCATAACATACTTCTTCAAAGTTTGTAGCTCTGACTTTAGGGTCTTGTTCGCGGACTGGAACACGTTTCTTGTTGTCACGCATTTCTTCCACGATGCCGCCGACATGACATTGATGTCCTTCTTCTTTTTCTTCTCTCTCGAGAATCTTATGTCCTTCTACATTATTATACATAGCCTGACGTTTCATCACGTTTTCGAAGTCGACTTGTGCGCCATCGAATTCTGGGCCGTCGACGCAGGTGAATTTTGTCTCACCGCCTACAGTGACACGACATGCGCCGCACATACCTGTACCGTCAACCATGATAGAGTTCAAACTTACTGTACATTTGATGCCGAGTTTTGTTGAGAGCTGTGAAACGAACTTCATCATGATGAGCGGACCAATAGCGATGACTTCGTCATATTGCTTGCCTTCATCGACGAGACGTTGCAACATCTCTGTTACTAAGCCTTTATATGGTGATGAGCCGTCGTCTGTTGTGACATATAAGTTAGAAATGGCTTCGAGTTCTTTCTCATAAACGAGGAGGTTTCTGGTTCTAGCACCAACGATGACGTCAGCTTTGATGCCGTGTTCGTACAACCATTTAACCTGAGGATAGATTGGAGCAATACCTACTCCACCGCCAACGAAAACGTATCTCTTGTTTTTACGTTCTTCATCTGTAAGATGTACGAATTCTGATGGTTTTCCTAAAGGACCAACTACGTCAGCGAATTTGTCACCGACATTATATTCTGCCATCAATCTTGTTGACTTACCGATGGCTTTGAAAACGATAACGATAGTACCTTTTTCGATATCATAATCGCTAATTGTCAATGGAATACGTTCTGACTTTTCAGTCATCTTAACGATTAAAAATTGACCTGGCAAAGCAGATTTTGCCAAACGTGGAGCCTCAATCTCAAACAAATAAGTTTCTTGAGCTAACTCTTCTTTTCTAACTATAGTAAACATTATTGTTATTTTTTAGATAAATTAATGCTAATGAATTAAAGTGGCAAAGATAATAAAAAGACTAAAGGCTAATGACTAATGGCTAAAGTTTTTTTTAGTTAGGAATTAGGAGTTAGGAGTTTTTCTTGCAATAGTTCTTAGTTCAAAAAAACTTTGCCATCTCATCTTTTTGAATTAACTTTGCAAAACACATCTCAGAAACTCAGAAACTCAGAAACTCAGAAACTCAGAAACTCAGAAACTCAGAAACTCAGAAACTCAGAAACTCAGAAACTCAGAAACTCAATGTCT
>JBGVQR010000034.1:0-7252 GCA_045127605.1 Candidatus Limimorpha sp.
AAAATTGTGAAACTGAAGATTTTTCTTTATACTTTTGTGATGTAAAACAAAATCCAAAATCTATGGAAATAACTTTGTGATTATAAGAACAAAGCGAAGTCCATTTCAAATTACTAACTTTATAAAAATAAAGAAATGAATAAGAATAGTAATATTGTTGTTAAGGATGTCATTATCAAAACAATAATGCGAGATGGCATTGATTATATTTGTATTACTGATATAGCTCGTCAGAAGAACCCGATTGAACCTAAAGATGTAGTCAAGAATTGGATGCGTCAGAAAAACACATTAGAATATTTAGGTTTATGGGAAAAGTTGAATAACCCAATGTTTAAAGGGGTCGAATTCGACCCTCTTTTTAGCGAAGCTGGAAGCAACTCTTTTACAATGAGTCCAAGCCGCTGGATAGAACTTACGGGGGCAATTGGTATAATCACCAAAAACGGTGCAGGTGGCGGAACCTACGCACAGAGAGACATCGCATTCAAATTCGCTAGTTGGGTGTCAGTTGAATTTGAGTTATATCTCATAAAAGAATTTCAAAGGTTAAAGCAAGAAGAACATAGAAAACTCGGTTGGTCAGTAAAAAGAGAGTTGTCAAAAATCAATTATCACATTCATACAGACGCTGTAAAGAATAACCTTATCCCAAAAGAAATCAGCACCTCTCAGAAGAATACGATATATGCGGAAGAAGCAGACGTGCTGAATGTCGCAATATTTGGAATGACAGCCAAAGAATGGAGAGAAAACAATCCAGATTTGAGAGGTAACATCAGAGACTATGCCACAATAAATGAGCTTATATGCATATCAAATATGGAAAACATCAACTCAGTCTTGATTAACGAAGGCATTCCACAAGGCGACAGATTGGAAAAACTTAACAAAATCGCCATTCATCAAATGAATATTTTGGAAAACAGCAATAATAGACATCTGTTGAAATAGGAGATATTTTTTATCATTGAACAAAGGCTTTTGGCTGTTGAACTTTTTTAAAGCCAACAAGACTACAAGACCACAAGTAAGAAGACTCTTGTTTTTAATCGAATCTTTGTTCTTGGTAGCAACTCCTGCCGCCTCGGAGAAATAGCGTTAAGAAATTATGAGACCCAAAGACACAAAGAAACTTTAAGACTCTGCATCTTTGTGACTTTGCGTCTTTACTAAAGCTCATTTCCCGTTAACTTTCAATTCTGAAGCATAAAAGTTAAAAATAGTTAAAATTGTAAAACTGAAGATTTTTCTTTATACTTTTGTAGAGTAACTTTAAACCAACAGATTTATGAAGAAATATAACTCTATGAACTCATTAGAGAATGATAATCTTGTAGTTTCTAATGAAGATAAAAGCTTGCTTCCTAATGGATATCCCGAATGGCAAAAAAGCATCGAGCAATTGATTGAAATATCAAAACTTCGTGCAGCAATAAATGTAAATGCCGATACATTAAAATTGTATTGGAATATTGGCAATAGTATATTGCAGAAGCAAAAAGAGAAAGGCTGGGGTAAAAAGGTAATAGAACAATTGTCAAAAGATTTAACTAATAGATTTCCTAATGACAGAGGATATTCCGTTCGTAACCTTGGCTATATGAAATATTTTGCTCAAGAATATCCTGATTTTCCAATTCTGCAAGTGCCGCTTGCAAAATTAAAAGGACAAGCAATTCGGCAAGTCTCACTTGCCAAATTAGGAGATAAAGAACAGGAATTTGTGCAAGTGCCACTTGCACAGATTACATGGTATCATCATATTTCTTTACTTACAAAAGTAAAAGACGATATAGAACGCGCTTACTACATAACAGAAACGGCGCATAATGGATGGAGTAGAGATGTTATGATGATGCAGATTAATAATGGTTATATAAATGCCCAAGGTCATGCAATCAATAACTTTGATAATGTGTTGCCTTCACCTCAATCTGATTTGGCAAGATATATATTCAAAGATCCTTACAATTTCAGTTTCTTGGGAACAATGGCTTTGCAAAATGAATTGGATATAGAAAAGACGCTGACAGACAAGGTTACAGATTTTTTGTTGGAAATGGGACAAGGTTTTGCATACATAGGGCGACAATATCATATTTCCGTTGATGACGATGACTATTATATTGATATTCTTATGTATCATTTGAAACTGCATTGTTATGTTGTTGTTGAGTTGAAAGCCGTCGAGTTCAAACCTGAATTTATAAGTAAATTAAACTTTTATATCTCCGCTGTAGATGAATATGTGAAATCACCAGAAGACAAACCAACGATAGGATTGTTGTTGTGCCGTAATAAAAGTGCCAAAAAAGTAGAGTTCTCGCTTAGAGGAGTAACGCAGCCCATGGGAATTGCACAATATGATACGGAGAAATTGTTTTCAGATGTAGCATCATCATTGCCTCAAATAGAAGATTTAGAAGCATTACTAAGTGAGGAATAGATTTTTTTTCAAACCTTAAACTTTAAACTGCTAACTGCTACTTTCTTCCCGTTTTTGTCACTGGAATCTGAATCTAAAACAGAAAGTGAAGAAGTGACAACCAATATTGATGGTCGTATTGTTGGGAAAAATATAAGACCGGTATCGGATTGATAGTAGACAAAAAATAATTAAGAATTAGAGGTTTAAGCGTCTAAATATGAATTGTTGTTTGAAGCTCGCGACTTGGAATTAGCAGCCTCCAATGCGTTAGGGATTGAAGCGGCATCCTTTGCGGAGCGTAGCGGAGCAAAGATAGAGCGGAAAGCCCGACGGCTTGCCGGAACGCCATAAAACAATTCATAATTCGTAATGCATAATTCATAATTGAAAGTTGAGAATTAGCCATAAACTTTTTCATCACTTCATTACTATAACCTTAACCCTTAAACACAAAACAGCCTACTACAAAAAATCCGTGAAAATCCTCGCGATACGTGGAATCATATTTTTTATGCTAATCCGTGGAAAAAAATATTTCCCGACATCTCTTTTTCTCAAAAAAAATGCGTAGTTTTGAAAAGATGATTTCTCGATTTTATGTCGTTGAAAATCAGTCTCACGTTATCCATTATATTTAAAAGTGTAGCTATGTTTTTGATATTCGACACAGAGACCACCGGTCTCCCGCTTGATAAGAATGCGCCCTTGACTAACTTCAACAACTGGCCGCGTATGGTGCAGCTGGCTTGGCAGATTCATGATGCTAATGGTAAGTTCGTCAAGGCTGAGAATCACATCATTAAGCCTGAAGGTTATATCATTCCTATCAACGCTTCAATGGTGCATGGCATCAGCACTGAACACGCTCTCAACGTGGGCGAGGACCTGAATCATGTTCTCGATATCTTCACAGAGACACTCAAAACTGTGAAATATGTCGTGGGTCATAATGTGGAATTCGACCTTAATGTGGTGGGCTGCGAATATCTCAGAACAAAAGGCGTTAACCCTCTGGAGCAGAAGCTTATGGTTGACACCTGCACCGAAAAGACGGCTAACTTCTGTAAACTCAGCGGCGGTCCTGGCCGTAAGTTCAAGAAACCTAAACTCGCTGAGATTCATCAGCTGCTCTTCAACGAGGGCTTCGATATGGCGCACAATGCCTCGGCTGACGTGGAGGCTACAGCACGCGTCTTCCTCGAACTGATTCGTATCAAAGTATTGGATAACAATGATATAATAGAGGATAACTCTTTCTTCGATAACTTCTACGCCGCTAATCCTGATGTCATCAAACCTGCTGGCATCAAGGTGGTTTCTAATGTGGCAGAGGTGGTTAAGCCGGAAGTAAAAGAGACACCAAGTCACCAAGTCACCAAGTCACCAAGTTATACTCCGAATCATTTTACGCATCTTCACGTCCACTCGCATTTCTCAATATTGGACGGTATGTCGAAGGTGCCGGATTTAATCGACAAATGTACTAAGAACGGCATGTATTCCATGGCTCTTACAGACCATGGTAATATGTTTGGTATCAAGGAGTTTGCCGATTCTTCTAATAAATATAACGGTAAGATAAAGGATAAGATTAAGGAACAGGAGAAAATCCTTAAAGATGAGAAATCTACTGATGCTCAGAAAGATGACGCTGCTGTAGAGATTGACCTCCTCAAGAAAAAGATGTTCAAGCCTATCTTCGGCATGGAGGCTTACTGCGCACCGGTGAGCATCGACAAACGCGACGGTCGCGCCGATAGGGGTTATCACCTTATATTACTGGCGAAAAACAAGCAGGGTTACAAGAGCTTATGTAAGTTGTCTTCAATAGCTTACGTTGATGGCTATTACTACAATCCTCGTATCGACCATTCGCTTCTCGAACAGTATCACGAAGGTCTTATCGTGACTTCGGCTTGTCTCGGAGGCGAGCTTCCTCAGAAGATTATGAATGGCGACATCGAAGGTGCAGAGAAGTCGTTGCATTGGTTCAAGAATCTCTTTGGCGATGATTTCTATATTGAGCTTCAACGTCATAAGACTGACAAACCTAATGCTGATAAAACTACTTTCGAACGTCAGCAGGAAGTGAATAGGGTGCTGATTGAATTAGCTAGAAAGACGAATACCAAGATTATAGCAACTAACGACGTTCACTTCGTTGAGGAAGAACATAGCGAGGCTCACGACCGTCTGATTTGTATGAGCACTGGCCGTGACTTCGATGACCCTGACAGAATGCATTACACTAAGCAAGAGTGGCTCAAGAGTCCGCAGGAGATGGGCGAGGCTTTCGCTGACCTTCCAGAGGCTCTGGAAAATACAAAGGAAATCGTGGATAAGGTGGAGGCTTATTCCATCGACTCTGACCCGATTATGCCTGTCTTCGATATCCCAACTGACTTCGGTACTGAAGAGGAATATCGTCAGAAGTTCACAGAAGAGGATTTATTCAACGAATTCACTCGTAACGAACTCGGCGAAGAGGTTATGAGTAGGGAAGATGCAGAGAAGAAAATCAAGAAGTTAGGTGGCTACGACAGATTGTATCGTATCAAGCTAGAGGCTGACTATCTCGCTAAACTCGCTTGGGAAGGCGCGGAGCGTCGTTATGGCAAGGAACTCACTGATGAACAGAGAGAACGTATTGTCTTTGAGCTTCATATCATGAAGACCATGGGTTTCCCTGGTTACTTCTTGATTGTTCAGGATTATATTCGCGGAGCTCGTGAGGAACTGGGTGTTTCCGTTGGTCCTGGTCGTGGTTCGGCTGCTGGTTCTGTGGTGGCTTATTGCTTGAAAATCACTGATGTCGACCCTCTGAAATATGACCTTCTTTTTGAACGTTTCCTTAACCCTGACCGTATCTCACTTCCCGATATTGACGTCGACTTCGATGATGATGGTCGTGGAAAAGTTCTGGATTGGGTAACAAATAAATATGGTAAGGAAAAGGTAGCTCATATCATCACTTACGGCACTATGGCGACGAAATCGTCTATCGCCGACGTGGGTCGTGTGCAGAAGGTGCCAATTCCTAAAGTGAATGAAATCAAGGCTTTCGTTCCTGATAAATTCCCTGATAGCATCAAAGATGAAAAAGGAAAAACACCGAAGGTAAATCTCAAGAATTGTTTCAAATATGTTCCTGAGATGAAGGAATTGGTGGAGGGCAACGATGAAAATATCTCATCAATGTTGACTTACGCTCAGCAGCTGGAAGAGACTAACCGTCAGATTGGTATCCATGCTTGCGGCGTTATCATCGGTGCTTCAGATTTGACGAATTACGCGCCTCTTTGTACAATCAAAGATAAGGACACAAAAGAGGACGTCCTCGTTACTCAATATGACGGTCACGTCGTTGAGACTGTCGGTCTTATCAAGATGGACTTCTTGGGTCTCAAGACTTTGACGCAGATTAAAGACGCTCTGGCTAACATTAAGAAAACCAGAGGTATTGATGTTGATATCGACAATATTCCAATCGACGACGAAGAGACATATAAATTATATAGTTCGGGTAACACCATCGGTACGTTCCAATTCGAATCTCCTGGTATGCAGAAGTATCTGCGTGAACTGAAACCTACTGTCTTTGAAGACCTTATCGCTATGAATGCCTTGTATCGTCCAGGTCCTATGGATTACATCCCTACATTCATCGCGCGTAAGACTGGAAGAGAGCCAATCAGTTATCCGATTCCTATCATGGAGAAGTATCTCAAAGATACTTACGGTGTTACGGTTTACCAAGAGCAGGTCATGCTTTTGTCACGTCAGCTCGCAAACTTCACCCGTGGTGAGTCTGACACCTTGCGTAAGGCGATGGGTAAGAAGCTGATAGAAAAGATGAACGAGCTGAAAGGCAAGTTCATGTCGCAAGGCGAGGCTAATGGTCATGACCCTAAGATATTGGAAAACATTTGGAAAGACTGGGAGAAATTCGCTTCTTACGCTTTCAACAAATCGCACGCTACTTGTTATTCATGGGTGGCTTATCAGACTGCATATCTCAAGGCGCATTATCCTGCTGAATTCATGGCAGCTGTGTTAAATAGCTGTATCAGAGATAGTAAGGAAGTCGTTTTCATGATTGAAGAATGTCGTCGCATGAAGATTGATGTGCTCGGACCTAATATCAACGAATCTGAATATAAGTTTACCGTTAATAAGAAAGGTCAGATTTGTTTTGGTATGGGTGCAGTTAAATCTATTGGTGAAATCGTCATTCAATCTATCATTGATGAAAGAAATGCCAATGGTCCGTTCAAGGATTTCGCTGATTTCATTATGAGAGTCAATGGCAAAGGCGTTAATAGAAAATCAATTGAGGCACTTGCTGGCGTTGGCGTTTTCGACAGCTTTGAAGGAATGCACAGAGCTATGTTCTATTATATTCCAGAAGGCGACAAGACGACTTTTGTGGAAAAAGCTATAAAATCGGTAGCCGCATATCTCGATAGAAAAAATAACGCTCAGTTTGACTTGTTCGCTGATAGTGTGGAAGATAACGATGACACATTCGTAATTCCATATCCAGAATGTGAACCTTGGTCGAAGGTCAAGGAACTCGAAATGGAGAAGGAACTTGTAGGTTTCTACATGAGTGCGCATCCTCTTGATATGTATAAAGACACGATAAAATATTTCGCTAATATTAAACTTGAAAATGTCAAGAGTACGATAGAGACAAGTAGTGTCGACACAACATTGACGATGGCAGGATTGGTGGCGTCGGCTGAAAGATTCACTTCTAAAACAGGAACGGAATACGGCAGGTATCGTATTGAAGACCAGAGTGGAAGCTTTGAGTTTATG
>JBGVQR010000035.1:0-7041 GCA_045127605.1 Candidatus Limimorpha sp.
CCCCCTGCTCCCTGGAGGAGCTGTTTGCCACCTGCTCGGTGGTGTCCAACCATCTGGCCAACAACGCCCAGACTCAAAAGATGCTGACCTACAAGCATTTTTCTACTATGCTCCCCTACGCCACCTTCCTCAACACGGGCAGAGGCGCCCAGGTAGTGGAGGAGGATCTCGTCCGCGCGCTGGCCGAGCGTCCCGACCTCACCGCCGTGCTGGACGTCACCCATCCCGAGCCCTCCCCTGCGGGGCATCCCTTCTATAGCCTTCCCAACTGCTTCATGACCCCCCACGTCGCGGGTAGCCTGGGGGGCGAGGTGGTGCGCATGGCGGAGTACATGGTGGACGAATACGAGGCCTTGACCGAGGGACGTCCCGTGCGGTATGAGGTCACTTTGAAAATGCTGGAGACTATGGCGTGAGAGCGCTTGGAGAAAGAGGTAACCTACCCATGAAATACGACTTCACCACCATCCTGGACCGCTGTGGCAAGGACGCCCTCGCCGTAGACGCTCTCGGTCAAGGCTGGGCCCCCGGAAAGCCCCGGGAGGGCTTCGACCCCATCCCCATGTGGGTGGCCGACATGAATTTCCCCACCGCACCCGCGGTGACGAGAGCCATGACCGAGCGCATCAGCCACCCCTGCTTCGGCTACTTCGATCCCCGCGAGGAGTATTTCGACGCCATCATAAACTGGCAGACCACCCGCAACGGTGTGGTGGGTCTGGAGAAAAAGCACATCGGCTACGAGAACGGCGTGCTGGGGGGGATCCTCTCGGCGCCGGCGTATATGCACTGCATTACGATAAGTTTTTCAACACACCTATCACATCAGAAGGAATGCTGATTGAGAATGACAAGAAAACTTATTTTGGCATCGACCAAGCAGCGATATCAATCTCTTATATATTAAACAAAAATAAGGAGGGAGACAAACAATGAGGAAGATTCTACACATTGTTACATATATGTCTCTTCTGTTTCTCAACGCATGTGATATCCACGAATGGCCAGAATCATTCCCACCTGAGACAGAATCGAGAATACATCTCCGTCTCAACTATGAAACTGATATGACCAAATGGGAACATGTATACGTAGAATCATCCGTCGTTGAACAAGCTTTAGGCGAAACATACGACAATCATCTAGAACACGGAAAAATACGTTATATCATCCGTACTTATCCAATCTCTGAAAGCAAACATAGAATACGTGAACATATTCATGAGTTCGTATTTACCAAAGACATTGCCGATGGCTATGACCACGAAGCAACCCTTGATATTCAACCTGGCAATTATAACATCCTGATATGGTCCGATTTAGTGGAATCTGAAGATGATGAACACTTCTATGACGCATACGACTTTTCCGAGATTATACTGCGAAGTGACAATCAATGCAACAACAACTATCGTGACGCATTCTATGGTAAAATAGAAAATATATCAATAGAACCTAATTACGATAATATAATTGATACAATTGACATTACAATGAAACGTCCATTAGCAAAGTTTGAAATTGTAGCTAATGATTTTTCAACATTCATGAGAACAGAACCATTTAATTTTGACAAGAGCAACATTGCAAGTTATAAGGTATTGATACAATATACTGGATTTATGCCCAATGCATACAGTTTGTTTACAGGCAAACCTGTCGACGCCTCCGCAGGCCTAGTGATGGAATCATCATTGAACCTTTTGAATGAAGACGATGTCTCATTGGGTTTTGACTATGTCTTTGTAAGCGAAAGCGTTTCTTCAGTAACAATAAGAATAGGCGTATATGACAACGAGGGGTCTCAAGTATCTCTGACAGAGACCATAAAAGTACCACTTAAGGCAAACCATCACACAATACTGTCTGGAAATTTCCTCATGCAGAATACTTCTGGCGGTATTGATATAAATCCCGATTTTGACGGAAATCATAATATCATTGTTCCATAAAGTAAATTTAAGTAAGTAATCAATCAAAAAATTAATTAAGAAGAAAGTTTAAACAATTTATTAACCAAAAAATTTTAAAAAAATGAAAAAGAAGTTATTAATTGGAATGTTTGCAGCAATTATGTTAGCAACATCATGTAAACCAAATCCAGGTGATGAAACATCAGACAGAGGTAAAACTCAAGTAACAATCACAGCAGGACTTGAAGGTGGCATCAACAACAAACGTGCTATCAGCGATGGTTCTCAAATCAACAAATTACATTTTGCCATCTTCGACAAAAACAATGAACTAGTGGAAAACATAAATAATGATGCAGCTAGTTTCCCTGTCAAAATAGAAAATTCTTTAATTATCGGTGAACAATACACTATTGTATTTTGGGCTCAAAACAAAGATTGTACAGCTTTCACTATATCTGAAGACAAGAAATCTGTTAATATCAACTATGAAGATGCACTTAACAATGATGAAAAATTTGACGCATTCTTCAAATCTGTTACTTTCACTGTAACCGAGAATACAAATATTAACATCATCTTGAAACGTCCTTTTGCACAATTGAACGTTGGCATCACTGAAAAAGAATGGAATAATGCCGTTAATCGAGGCGTAGAAATCAAAACATCAGAAGTAGAACTCAAGCAAGCTGCATCAACACTCAACTTACTTGATGGTTCTGTTGACAACCCTAAAGATGTAGTATTCAAAGCAAATGCAATTCCTACAGAATCACTCGTTGTAGACGTTGACTTAGATGGCAGAAGCGAAACATACAAATACTTATCAATGTGTTACTTCTTGCCTTACGACGAAAACGGCGGAGCTTCAAAAACTTTATTAACAGATTTAGAGTACACATTCACTGCACAAAACGGATCTGAATTCGTTTTATCTAATGGTCTTGAAAACGCACCTGTACAACGTAACCACCGCACTAATATCATTAGCTCTGACGGCAATGGCATTATCACTGGTGATATTAATGTAAAGGTTTCTCTTGATGCTCTTTATGATGGTGAACATACTTTAGATGAAAATTATGTATGGGAAAATTATTTAGGCATTTATACAGAAGAAGCTTTAGAAGGCGAAACTATTTACATCCCATCAAATTGGCTCATTAGAAATGGTTACATCCTTGAACCTATGCCTGAATATTGGAATGAAAGCAGCAGCCCTCTTTATACAAAACCTTATACTATTGACGGCCAAAACAATACAATTACATTTGAACCTTACAACTACCAATTCATTGCAAAAAACGCTTTTGCAGCAACAGACGGACAGTTAGTCACTGTTAAAGACATTGTATTTGAAGGTGAACATTTTGGTATTTACGGAGGTGTTTATGGTGGTGTTAATGGCAGAACAAATTACAAAACACACTTTGAAAACGTACAAATCGTTAATAACGGCATCTATTGTTACAATGTAAACGGCAACATTCCTATGTCAGCATTTTCAAATCTTGGAGAAGCAACTTTGAACAACTGTAAAATCGATGGTTCATACTGGGTTGGTGCAACAAAAGACGAAAACGTAAATGCACAAAATTGCTTTAACACATATGGTGAAGCATACGATATATTTATTCCAAACAATTCTACAACAACATTGACAAACAGTGAAATTGGCAGAATCTATGTTAATAACCATGCTACTTTCAATGCAGGAAGCGGTTCTATCATCAACCAAATAATATCTAAACCATTGGTTAATGGTACTATTACCATAGAAGCTGGTGCTGAAGTAACCTCAATGAATATAGATCAACACAGCAACACTTATCCTCCAAAAGTAAACATCAAATCTGGTGCAACTGTTGAAACATTAGACCTTAACTCAATAAAAAAGACTAAAATAAATATTGAAGATGGTGCTATAATCGGAAAAATTATTTGGAACGGCAATGAATATACTTCTATCGAAGATTTCAAAAACGCTTAATAATTTTAAATAAAACGAATATATCATAAGCCTTGCATTCTCACGAACTGCAGGGCTTTTTTTTGCAAAAAACTTTTTCACCAATATCTTCGTTCTTTGAAAAGAATTTTTATCTTTGTCATGACTAAATTTTTAAAAATGAAAATAATACTATCAACCGACTTCAGTGAAGAAAACAAGGTGCTTCTACCCTACGCAATAGATTTCTTGAAAAACGCCAATGGCGGTGAAATTATAATTTTCCATGCTTATATGGATAACATCTGCATCGGAAACAACTGCTATCCTGGAAATATGGATACCGACAATTATTTCACCACCGAGATTCTGATTGAACTGGAGAAGAGCTCACAACAGATGATGCAGGAAAAGACTCAGTATCTCATTGATTTAATCAAAGAAGAAGGTTCTGACAACATCACAGTGCGTCCAGTTCTCGTCAGTGGCGATCCAGAAGAAGAGCTGATAGAATTATCCAAGAAAGAAAATCCAGACCTTATATTAATGGGCACTCAAGGCAAGGGCGGCAAACGTTTCCTCGAAGGCAGCCTCGTGAAAAGCGTGATGACAAAATGCGACGTGCCTATGCTCTTCATCCCTGAAGGCTACAGCTGGAGAAAAAGCAACGAAGTCGTGTACGCAACAGATTTCAACGAATTAGACATCAATACTATAGACAGAATCTTCAAGATTTTAAAACCTTACAAACCTCATATCCACGTCATTCATTTCGTGGAAGAAGACGACAGACCAAAAGAAGCTGTCTTGATGAATGAACTCGAACAAGCATTCCTTGAAAAAGACTTCGACGGCGAGATACATTTCCAACTCATCTACACCGACAACGCGCCTCTGGCTCTCAAGACATTCTGCGAACGCAACGACATAAGCCTCAGCTCGTTCATCGCTTACCAAAAAGGATTCTTCGACTTCTTGTTCAGAGGTAAAATCGACAAAGACGATTTCTTGAATCTCAATATCCCGATGTTGACTTTTAAAGACACCGAGTAATTAAGTTACTAAGTTACTAAGTTGCTAAGATACTGAGTTACTAAGATATTGTTCCAACAACTTAGCAACTCAATAACTCAGAAACTTAGCAACTCAACAACTCAATCAATGGAAAAATATCGCTCCGATATAGAATCGTGGTCCTATTGGGAGATATAATTCGCTGTTATTAAATCCATTGAGGAAATCTATTTTCAATGTTAGATGCAAGGCATCTGTGAGACAATAGTCGCAGCCGATATATGGGTCGATGGCGATGAAAGCGGTTTTGTTAACCATAACCTTCGTCTCTGCGTTCCAGTCGTGATTGTCGCCTTCAAAGATGAAGCAATCTGTCACCGTGCCGCCACCAACAGTCAAGCCAGCGTATGGCATAAACTTACCGAATTGCCAATAGAAATCGTTTGTCAGACCTGCCCAGAAAGTCTTGAGATAACTGCCTTCTGATAAATCCTTATTAAGCGACAATGTCGATACATAGCCTTCAGTACCAATACGATAATGTTCTCCGAAATGAAATCTTATCGCGCCGCCGATACCTTTGGTAATACCTTCAGCCTTGAAATCAACAGGCTTGACTGTCTTAGAGACATATCCAGCATGAAGCATCATACCGCCATCGTAACCATTGAAACCTTTTTTACTCTGACTCAAATCTTGACTCTGACTCAAATCTTGACTCTGACTCTGACTCTGACTTAGACCCTGACTCAGACTTATAAATGTGATAAATACAACAAGTAATAATCTTTTCATTTTATGTAATTTATATTATAATTCTTAATAATAGAACTCCTAATTAACCAGACGCATCAATTACATATTGTTTATTTTTATTGTGTAATTTGATACGTCTCTACAAAATTAAAATTCCTCAAATCCTCAGTTCCTAACTAATCACATTCCACACCGCCAGCAATATGCCAATATATTGCAGCATGATCGAATTTTCTTAATAAATATTTAGAATTCTCTTTATTTGCAGGACAAGCATGATAGACAGAAGACGCCACATAAGAACTGACGACGCCGAAGAAGTAGAGGCTCATGCTGACGACCGCCAGAGTATTGTCTGCCTGATACGCTTTATGCAAAAACAAAGAACATACAACGATGCTCATTATCGTACCTACCAGATGAGACGCAGCATTAACAACCTCTTCTGAATGAGTGTATTTGTTTTTAATTTCTGTCATAAAATAAAAAGTGATTAGGTCAACAAAGATAAGGAAATTATGTTTTTTAACACAGTCATATAACGATATTTCATATCTTTGTAACAAAACATTTATAATGAAAGTAAATTACAGAGAAAAAGAGATCTATAAAGTAACGATAGTTGGAGGCATCGGGAATCTTTTACTATTAATATTCAAATTCATCGCCGGATTCTTGAGTCACAGTGCCGCCATGATCGCCGACGCGGTTCATTCACTTTCCGATTTTCTGACCGACATCGTCGTGATGACATTCGTTCGTATCTCTTCCAAGGAAGAAGATGAAAACCATCATTATGGACATGGAAAATTCGAGACATTGGCGACAGTGATAATCGGCATCGTATTGTTCGCCGTCGGTTTTGGCATAATGAAAAACGGCATAACGTCAATTATTGATGTTGCCAAAGGCAAGACACTTGAAAGTCCTGGCATTATTGCGTTGATAGCAGCAGTCGTTTCTATCATCGTCAAAGAAGTTTTATATAGATATACCGTCATCAAAGGCAAGAAACTCAACTCTCCTTCTGTCATCGCCAACGCCTGGCATCATCGTAGCGACGCCTTTTCATCAATAGGAACGACCTTAGGTATCGGTGGCGCGATATTATTAGGCAACAAATGGACAATCCTTGACCCAATCGCTGCTGTAATCGTAAGTGTCTTTATCTTAAAAGTAGCGTTCCAACTGACGAAAGCAGGTCTCGATGAATTATTGGAGAAGTCATTACCGAAAGACATTGAAAAGAAAATAACTGAAATAATATTGTCATTTGATGAAGTCAGTTCGCCTCATCACCTTCGTACACGTCGCATCGGAAAAAGTTATTCCATTGAAGTTCATATCAGAATGAACGGTGCAATGAGTCTTCACGACGCACATCAAATCACCGTCAACATTGAAAACAAA
>JBGVQR010000036.1:0-53472 GCA_045127605.1 Candidatus Limimorpha sp.
ATTATACATTATACATTATACATTATACATTATACATTATACATTATACATTATACATTATACATTATACATTATACATTATACATTATACATTATACATTATACATTATACATTTTTTTAACAATAAGTCTTTACTAGTCAATTTTATATTATTTTTGCAAATCATTTTCAAAACACATTATTTAAATTATTTTTTTAAAACTCAAAAAATGAAAAAGTTTTTAACATTTGCTTTTGCTTTGTTTTTAAGCATCAGCGTCAGCGCACAAACAACATTAACAGAAGCTATTGACTTCTCTGCAACAGCTCATAATGGAGAAGAAATAGACCTTTTTGAAATTTTAGATGGTGGTCAATATGTATTGATTGACTTCTTCTTCTCAACATGCGGTCCATGTAAAGAATATGCACCAAGAATTGTGGATGCTTATTATATGTTAGGTTGTAACGAAGGTGATATCTATTTTATGGAAGTTTCACCAACTGACAATAATAAACCATATTCAACAGATGCATGGATTAACCAATTCAATATTCCATATCCAACAATTCACACACAAACTGGCGGTACAACAGGTGATCAAATTTATGAAATGTATCAAATTGAAGCTTGTCCAACAATGCTTCTCATTTCACCAGATCGTGAAATTCTTTTAAGCGATTACCATCCAGAATCAGCAGATGCAATGGTTGAATACTTCACAACAACTTTTGACATTGAAGAAAGCTACTGTGGCAACCAAACTCCATCAGTTTCTGTAGCAACAACAAAAGTTGACGGCGCAACAGGTAAAGACATCCTCGAAGCTTCAACAAAAGTTCACGTTGACTTCCGCGCTAACGTTGCTGTAGATAAATTCTACTACACAATTTCAACATCAGCACAATTGACATCTGAAGACGTTATCGCTAACGGCACATTGGCAGAAAGCAAAGAATTCTCACACACATTCGAAGACTTGACAGAATCAACAAAATACTACGTTTACGCACAAGCTGTTGGTCACGACGGTGCTAACGGTGAGAAATCAGTTCTCGAAACAAAAACATTATGCCCAGGTGATAATGGTGATGTAACTTTTGAACTTGAAGTTAATATTTCAGCATCACATCTCGTTGCTAAAGCAACACCAAGCGAATCAACAGCTGACTATCACTTTGGCTTTACAAGAAAAGAATACTACGATGAAGGTGCCGATGCAGGTTTCCCAACAGAAAACCAATTCATCTTCCTTAATGCACTCGCTAATGATGGTTATCCATTCTGCGACGCAGAAACATACCAACTCCCACTTAAAGACGAAAATGGAACTCCAAGATTCCAACCTAACACTCCTTATTACCTCGTTGCAATAGGTAGAAATGGTGAAGGTCAATGGTTCGCTCCTACAAAAATAGAATTCATTGTTGAACAACCTGTAGGTCCAGCTGAAGTTTCTTTGAATGTTAAACCAATGGCAACAAGCGCAACAGTATCAGCAGTTCCAAATGATTTCACAGTAGAATTCCACTTCGGTCTCGTAACAAAGGCAACTTATGATTCTTTCGGTGTAGAATCTTTAATTCAACAAATCCGTAACGATGGTTACCCATACTATCAAGCATCAGAATCAACATGGGATAACCTTACACCTAATACAGAATATGTCGCTTTAGGTTCAGCTCTCAACGCAGGTAACGAATGGGGAGAAACAGCAGTTAAATTCTTCTCAACAGATCCAGATGGTTTGGTAGAAGTAGAAGCTAACTTGAACATCTATCCTAATCCAGCTCAATCAATGATTAACATTGAGTCATCATTGAATGGTGAAGCTCAAGTAAACATCTTCGATATGACAGGTCGCTGCGTTAAAGAAGTTTCTGTAGAAAACATGAGCAAAGCTACTATCAATGTTGAAGACTTGAATAAAGGTGTTTATTTCATCTCTGTTCAACAAGATAAGAGCTATAGCATTCAAAAGTTAGTTATTGAATAATTTAAAGCCAATAAAAACTTAATATGAGAAGGCAGCTGCTAAAATTTTAGTAGCTGCTTTTTTTATTGGATTTTAATTTTTATATTTGCTCGAATTATTAATAAAAAATATCTATGAAAAAATTATTATCTATCATCATCGCTGTGATGTTTAGCATTGGCTTAAACGCACAAACTTCTGTCACAGAAGCTCCTGACTTTACTACAACAGATTATTTCGGAAATGAAATTAACTTGTATGAAATCCTTGAAGGCGGGCAGCATGTCTTGTTACATTTCAATACAAGAACAAATGAAGCAACACCAACAGTGACACCTCCTTTGGTTGAAGCATACAAACAATTAGGCTGCAATCAGCATGATGTGTTCTTCATAGGCATCGTTCCTAACGGAACTACAAGCATAACAAAGAAATATGTTGAAGAATACGGAATAGAATTCCCAATGATTCATAACACAGACGAAAGCAATGGTTTGGAAGGTGATGCCTTCGATATTACTAGAATACTTTATCAGGTGTGGGAATATCCAACAACACTTCTCATTGCTCCTGATAAAAGCATAGTGCTTCAAGATATCTCTCCATTGAAAGAAGCTGCAGATGTCATAACAGCTCTCACTCCTTTCGGCATCCAAGAATATGAATGCGGAGAAGAAAATGAAGAATTAACACCTGTTGTCGATATAAAAGTCACAGAAGTAACCACAACATCTGTTGATGTCACATTTACTCCAACTGCAGAATGTGCTTCATATTATATCCTGCTTGATACAGAAGCTTCAATGGAAATGTGGGCTGCAGCATTCGGCGTGACATTGGAACAATTGGTTGAACAATGGAGTATAGAAAGAACAGGTCCTTCAACAAACTTATGGGATGAACTTATTCCTAATACAGAATATACTATATTCGTATTGTCAAAAGATGCCGCAGGTGAAAACATTCAATTAGACAAACAAAAAGTCACAACAGAAGTCCTCGGCGGCGAAGGTGTATCTGTCATCGACCTTGATGTGAAAGTAATATCAAACACTTCAGTTTTCGTTACAGCAACACCTAATGAAGAGACAGCAGAATATCATTATATCCTTATTGAAAAAGCATACGCAGACTCAATCGGTGCTGACTCAACAATGCAGATTCTCCATGCTGACCCATATGCTCTTTATGGTATAGACGAATGGGAATGGATAGACTTAAATGCAGAAATAGAGTTCTTTGCCATAGCTCAAGGCAAGAATGCTAAAGGTGAATGGGGCGAGATAACAAAAGTTGAGTTTAAGACAACAACAGAGTCTGTTGCGGAACTTGATGTCAACTTTAATGTTTATCCAAACCCTGTTAATGAGAAATTATATGTCGAGACAGATGCTGAAATCGAAGAAGTTATCATCTACGATATATATGGTAGAGTTCAAAATCTTAGAAACTCAGAAACTCAGAAACTTAGAAACTCAATAGATGTAACAAATCTTAACAGCGGTGTTTACTTCGTGAAGGTCGTTACAGAAAAGGGCGAAGCAGTACAACGCTTTGTTAAGAAATAATAGGCTATGAGCTTTGAGCCATGAGCAATTGTTCGTATCTCAAAGCTCTCTGCTCACAGCAAAATAAAATATATTAACAATTAAACGCAAACGCTTATGAAGAGATTCTTATCTTTAATCGTTGTTATGATGCTTGCTTTCGGAGTTAAAGCACAAACAACAGCTCCAGATTTTAATTGTATTGATGATTATGGAAAACAAGTGCATTTGTACGATGTCTTAGATAATGACCAATACGCATTCCTTTATTTCTTTATTCCTGATACGGAAGATCAAGAAGGTCAATTCGCTCAAATTATAGCTGAGTCATACTACTATTACGGTGCAAATCAAGATGAGGTTTATTTCGTTGGTATTGCGCCAACAGGTGATAGTCTTAGTGTGGATTGGTGGAAGGTTGACTTTCAAGTTGATTTCCCAATTATTCATAAATTTACAGAAGGTAGCGATGTTCATGATATCTGTGATGCCTATGGCGTACAATTCCTTGCAAGGTTGATACTTATCGCTCCAGACCGTCAAATCATTATTGATGATCTTTGGCCGGTAGAGTCAACACAGCACCTCATCAATGAATTTGATGCGGCTATTGCTGAACATAAAAAAAGTGTAGGTGTTGCTGAATTAGAAAATAACAATTGCGCTATTTATCCAAATCCGGTTAACGACAGACTTTATATTGAGACACATTCACTGACACAGACAATAGAGATTTATGACGTATTTGGAAGACCCCAAGTCACCGAGACACCAAGTCACCAAGGTAATTTGACAATAGATGTTTCAAACTTAAATAGCGGAATTTACTTCGTGAAGGTTGTTACAGAAAAGGGAGAGGTAGTGAAGAAATTTGCTAAGAAATAATACAAATGCATAAATAGAGCTGCTGTAAAAGGCAGCTTTTTTTTATAACTTTTGAATATAAAAAAGGCTAAAGGAAATCTCCTCTAGCCTTTAGTATTTTTGGTCAAAGACTGTTGACTGTTGTCAGTTGTCTTTTGACTATATTAGTTTCTTGCTGCTAAAAGCAAATCTAACATCTTGATTGCAGAGTCGCTGATGACTGAGCCAGGTCCGAAGATAGCTGCTGCGCCAGCGTCGTACAAGTATTGGTAATCTTGTGGAGGGATAACACCACCAACAACTACCATGATGTCTGGGCGACCTAATTTTTCAAGTTCTTCGATAACTTGAGGAACGAGAGTCTTGTGACCTGCTGCCAAACTTGAAACGCCGAGGATGTGAACGTCGTTTTCAACTGCTTGACGTGCTGATTCTGCTGGTGTTTGGAACAATGGTCCCATGTCAACGTCGAATCCTATGTCAGCGTAACCTGTTGCTACAACCTTAGCACCGCGGTCGTGACCATCTTGACCCATCTTAGCAATCATGATACGAGGACGGCGTCCTTCTATCTTAGCGAATTCGTCAGCTTTAGCAACTGCTTCTGCGAATTTAGCGTCACCTTTTGTTTCCATAGAATAAACTCCTGAGATTGTACGAATAACTGCTTTATAACGTCCTGCTACTTTTTCACAAGCCATAGAGATTTCGCCTAATGTAGCGCGGCATTTAGCTGCTTCAACTGCTAATTCTAACAAGTTGCCTTCGCCTGTCTCAGCTGCTTTTGTGATAGCTGCTAAGCAACGGTCAACGTCAGCTTGGTTACGTTTAGCGCGGAGATCGTTGAGACGTTTGATTTGTGATTCGCGAACTGCTGTATTGTCGACTTCGAGAGTTTCGATAGCGTCTTCATGTTCGAGACGGAACTTGTTGATACCAACGATGATTTCGCTGCCAGCATCTATACGAGCTTGTTTGCGTGCTGCTGCTTCTTCGATACGCATCTTTGGAAGACCTGTCTCGATAGCTTTTGCCATACCGCCCATAGCTTCGATTTCCATGATGTGTTCCCAAGCTCTGTCGGCGATTTCTTTTGTCAATGATTCAATGTAATATGAACCTGCCCATGGGTCAACTACTCTACATACGTTTGTTTCTTCTTGGATGTAGATTTGAGTGTTACGAGCGATACGTGCTGAGAAGTCTGTAGGAAGAGCGATAGCTTCGTCCAAAGCATTGGTGTGCAATGATTGTGTGTGGCCGAGTGCTGCGCCCATAGCTTCGATACATGTACGTGCTACGTTGTTGAATGGGTCTTGTTCTGTCAATGACCAACCTGATGTTTGAGTGTGTGTACGGAGTGCCAATGACTTTTCGCTCTTAGGATTGAAAGTCTTGACAATCTTAGCCCATAACATACGAGCTGCACGCATCTTAGCGATTTCCATGAAGTGGTTCATACCTGAACACCAGAAGAATGAAAGACGTGGTGCGAAAGCGTCGATGTCGAGGCCTGATTTAACACCTGTACGGAGATAATCCCAACCGTCAGCCAAAGTGTAAGCCAACTCGATGTCGCATGTAGCACCAGCTTCTTGCATGTGGTAGCCAGAGATAGAGATTGAGTTGAACTTAGGCATCTTCTTAGATGTGAATTCGAAGATGTCGGCGATGATACGCATTGAGAACTCAGGTGGATAGATATATGTGTTACGAACCATGAATTCTTTCAAGATGTCGTTTTGGATTGTACCTTGAAGTTCTTCGTAGGTAGCGCCTTGTTCCAAAGCAGCGACGATGTAGAATGCCAATACTGGCAAAACAGCGCCGTTCATTGTCATAGATACTGACATCTTGTTGAGAGGAATCTGGTCGAATAAGACTTTCATGTCTTCTACTGAACAGATACTTACACCAGCTTTACCGACGTCACCCATAACGCGTTCGTGGTCGGCGTCATAGCCACGGTGTGTAGCAAGGTCGAAAGCAACTGACAAACCTTTTTGTCCAGCAGCGATGTTACGACGATAGAAAGCATTTGATTCTTCAGCTGTTGAGAAACCTGCGTATTGACGGATTGTCCAAGGACGCATCACATACATTGTTGAGTATGGTCCGCGGAGATATGGAGCGATACCTGCTGCGTAGTTGAGGTGTTCCATGCCTTCGAGTTGTGCTGATGTATAAGCTGGACGTACGTTGATATGTTCAACAGTTTCCCATTCTGGTTTTATACCGTTTTTGTTTTCCCATTCTTTTGGGTCTTCTGTCTGAGGTATAACGTTGATGTTTATATCTTTAAAATTTGGCTTCATTGTTATTCCTTTCTTTATTTTGTTATACCTAATTTCTTTTGAAAATCTTGTAATGTCTCTAAGACGTTGCTCTTGACGTGGATGAAGTATTCCATGCCAGCTGCTTTGAGTACGTCGGCTGTACCTTCTGGGTTACCTGCCAAAACGACGATAGCTTGGTCTTTAAGAGCTTCGTAAATCTTAAGAGCGTTGCCTTCACCATATTCTTCGTCAGAAGAGCAGATGACAACGATTTCAGGTTTAACTTCCTTAGCTGCTGCGATACCGTCTTCAACAGTCTTGAAACCAGCGTTGTCGACTACTTCGAAGCCAGCACATGCGAAGAAATTAGAAGCGAAGTTAGCTCTTGCTTTAAGCATTGCTAAGTTACCGTATGTCAACATCCATGCTACAGGGCGTTTGTTGCTTTGGCTGTAAACGTCAGTTGCATAACGTAATTGTTCGAATTGTTGAGCGACGCGGTAAGTTACGATTGTATCGATTTCAGCGTTTTCATCGCGACGGCAGTTAGCTTCAAATACCCATGCTTCTGGATTTGACTTCATTGTCTCTGTGAAGTTAGGGAATTGGTTTGTACCGAGGATGATTTCGCGACGTGTAGCTACGTTGTTGAGGCGTTTTGCTGCGCTTTCCTTAACCATCTTTTGGATTGTGCCGTTACGCAATGCTGCGAGGTAACCGCCTTCTTCTTGGATTTGAAGGAATAATGCCCAAGCTGCTTTTACCAATGAGTCGGTGAGGTTTTCAATGTAATATGAACCTGCTGCTGGGTCAGCTACTTTGTCGAAGTGTGATTCTTCTTTCAAGATGAGCTGTTGGTTACGAGCGATACGTTCTGCGAATTCTGTTGTTGGTTCGTAAACCATGTCGAATGGAGTTACGCTGAATGAGTGAACGCCACCGAGGATAGCTGACATAGAACCTGTTGTTGTACGTAACATGTTGACGTATGAGTCATACAAGCTCATGTTGATTTGTGCGTTGAAAGCGTGGATGAGCATCTTAGCGTTTTCTTCTTTTGCGCCGTATGCCTTAGCGATATTAGCCCACAAAACTCTGTAAGCACGCATCTTAGCCATTTCCATGAAGTAGTTTTGACCTACTGCTACGTTGAAACGCATTTTAGGAAGGATAGCATCGATGTTTAAATCAGTGTCAGTTAATTTGTCTAAATATTCAGCACCGATTGCCAAAGCGAATGCCATTTCTTGAGCGATTGTAGCGCCTGCGTTGGTGAATACGTGTGCGTTGATACCGATTGTTTGGAAACCTGGCATGTCGGCTTTTGTCAAGATGTAAGCCAATTCCATGTCTGTGTTTTCAGCGATGAACCATGTGCCGCGACGGATGTAGCGTGTCAATGGGTCATAGTTCAAAGAACCGCGTAAGTCAGGGATTCTTGAAAGCTGTTCCAAAAGTGGTAAATGATATTTGTTGTTGTAGAAACTTAACTCTACTTCTTTTGTGTTGATGCCGTTGAGCAATGCTGACAATTCGAGGTCAGTGTAGAGTTTGTCGTATTCGAGACGGAATGAGATAGCGTTAGCGCCTCTTGAGATAGCATCTAATGCTTTTTCGTTAGCAGCTTTGCAGTCAGTAACGTTGATATCTTGGCAGATTAACCATTCGTTACCTTTTGTCTTGTTGCCGCGAACGTATGGGAACTGGTTAGGTTCCACGTTGTTCCATGTGATTGAATTGAGGTCTTCAGCGCGGTAGTATGGTCTTACCGAGAAACCTTCAGCTGTTTTCCAGACAAGCTTCTTGTCGTAATCAGCACCTTTAAGGTCTTTTTGAATCACTGCTTCCCATTGTTCAGTAGTTACCTGTGGGAATTCTTCAAAAAGTTTTTTAGTGTTACTCATATCTTTTATGTTAAAAAATTATTGATTTTCTTAAATGTTAAGATAATTTATTCAAGCCACAAATATAATGGAAAAATCGTTATTTCAAACAAAATACCTAATAAATAATATAGTGATTTTTTATTGCTGAAAAATGATTATTTACATGTTATTGCACTTAATCATTTTGTACAATTGTTGGTATCATTGAAACTGCATAAAGCGGACAAATGTACAAACGTTTAGTAGTATTTGTTTCGTTGTCATTATAGTCAAGACTGCCAAAATTTTCCAAAGAACATCTGACTGCTTTGGTTAATTTTTTATCTCTCATGAACATCCATAAACTTTTCATACCTCCCTGAGTTCCAGCCTTTATCTCGATTGGAAGCACTCCTTGGATATGTCCTGTTATATAATCAACTTCGGCTTGTGAATTCTTCGACTGACGAGTCCAATAAAACAACTCATGTCGCATATTAGGAGTTTGATAACGTAAAATCTCAAGACCTGCAACTAGTTCGGCCATAGGTCCTTTATTAATTAAATCTGTAGCATTTGCCGTAAGAATTTGCGATGTTATTGAAGTTATATTTCCCAATTCCATACTTAGCAATCTTAACATAAGACCAGGGTCTAGAAGCAGTATTTTTCTGTACGAATTATCAGCTTCGCTGCCTAATGGTAGTCCGTTGGCATTCGTACTAGTAACAGGAATAAGTAAGCCTGCTAATATCAGCATTTCAAGAGCTTTTTTGACAGCTTCGGTTTTGTAGTCACCAACTTGAGAGTAAACAAATTTCTTGCTCATCTGAACAGCTGCACTACGCATGGTTTGGCGTAGAAGCATAGGGTCTACTTTTTTTCTGTATTTTGGAAAATCATCTTCGTAACTTATTATTATATCGTCTTGTACTTCCTGACATTGAAGATAATCGTGAGTATCAACCCATTTTGCAACAACTTCTGGCATGCCTCCAACAAGCATATAAGTCCTGAGAAGTTGAATCAATTTATCGTGTAACGGTTTGGGTAATGGCTCAAATTGTGATGCTTGATTGCGAAAATTAAGAAGAATATCTTCGCCATTAGCTTTCAAAAATTCATCAAATGTCATTGGATGCATGAAGATAGAATGAATACGACCAACTCCAAATGTAGGTAATTCTTCTAATGCAAATTCTAATAATGAACCTGCAGCTATGACATGTAAATCAGGCATGTCTTCTTTAAAAAAACGTAATGACATTATCGCTTCACGACACATTTGAATTTCATCTAAAAACAATAATGTCTCGCCAGCTTTTATTGCTTTGCCACTTATTGCTGATATTTGTGACACTATGCGAGTTACATCCAAATTGTCTTGAAATAAAACTTTGTACTCGGGTTGCTTTTCAAAATTTATTTCCACATATGTTTTGAAACACGCTCCTAAATGTCTGACAGCAGTGGATTTACCTACTTGACGCGCTCCTCTTAACAGCACAGGTTTGTGATTGCTACGAGAAGCCCATTCTGATAAATATGTGTCAATAATTCGTTCGTAATACATCGTTTGACAAAGTTTAAATTTTAATTGCAAATATAATTTATAAATATTATCCAAACAAATAATTTGTTTAAAAAATAAAAAAATCCAAAGATATATTTTTGTAAATTATGATATTTTCCAAACAAAACACCTAATAATGATAAGCGATTTTTTATTGCTGAAAAATGATTATTTTTGTAAAATAAAATTAAGTTTTCTGATGAAAAAAATATTAGTGTCGTTAATCTTGTTATTACCCTTTTTGACGAAATCCCAGATTCTTGAAGTCTCTGGTATTCAAGAAGGATTATGGAATTGCGATACTGTATTAGTCATTAAAGACGTCATCGTTCCTGAAGATAAGTCGCTGACAATTTCCGAAGGGACTCGCGTTGTTTTCAAAGATTATTTCAGCATAACAGTAAATGGCTCTTTTAAGGCTCTCGGCAACGAGACAGACTCCATCTATTTCACCGCTCGCGACACCACCGGATTCTTCAATTGGAAAAAAGGAAAAGGCGGATGGAACGGACTCATTATCCAAAACGCAAAAGACACCGTGATTCTGGATTATTGTCATTTCTCCTTCGGAAAATCAGTCAACAGTCAACAGCCAACAGTAAACGGTCAGGGTCCAGAGTTCAAAGTTCAAAGTTCAGGGTTCAACTTCGGCGGCGCATTAAGAATATATAATTCAATCGTTAACATCACAAACACAATATTTTACCATAACCTCACCGATTCAAAAGGCGGTGCTCTTTACGCAGAACATTCTTCAATAAATATCTCGAACTGCGAGGTTGATTCTAACTTCGGTTTCAACGATGAAGGCGTGTATATGCACGGCGTGGGTTTTCAGTTTAGCAATTGCGATGTGATGATGGAAGATATGTATTTTCATGATAATTACTGCGCTAACTGTTATGGCGGCGGCGCTAACTTCGACAGCTGCAACGTCTATGTCAACAATGCTGTTTTTGAAGATAATTACGCCGTTAATGCTGCGGGAATGGGAATCCAACGTAGTAATGATTATGATGTTAAGATTTATAATTGCTTGTTTGATAATAATATATCTTATCATTACGGAGGTGCGATGGCGATGGCGACGTCTTCTCCTTTGATACAGAATGTCACCATGACAAACAACTACACCATCGCTGCTGGTGGCGGTGCACTGCAGTTTTATAGCGAGGCGCGTCCTGTGTTTGAGAATTGCATCATCTGGGGCAACGACTGGTACGGCGAGCATAACGCCATCTCCGACGGCTCGCAGATTTTCGTTTGGGGCAGCGACTGCGCTCCTGAGTTCTACAACTCTATCTTACAAGGCGGATATAAAGAAGTCCACGGCAATTCAAGCATCGCGGTTTACGATACCGTCACGATGCTCGACAGCGACCCGATGTTTGTTGACATTCAAAACCGCGACTTTCAACTTCAGGCTGGAAGTCCGGCAATAAATAGCGGAAGTTTTGATACAGATGGAATTCCATCAAAAGATTTATCAGGCAATCCTAGAATTGTCGGTGACAGAATTGATATTGGTTGCTATGAGTCTGATATCACTTCCTTAAAAGAAATTAACCATAGAAATATTAACATTTATCCTAATCCGATAAATCATAGTTCGATATGTGAATTTTTATTAAGAAAAACATCGGACGTAAATGTTAAAATTTATAAACAAAATGCTTCGTTAATATTCATTAAGAATTACGGAAAAATGCAGTCAGGAATGAATAAAATTCACATCTCAGACTTCATAAAATCATTGAAAAAAAATAATGTATATTTATTGAACATTGAGTCAGAAGAAGAAAAAATAAATATTAAATTTGTGTACTAATTATGAATTGTGCATTATGAATTATGCATTAAATTAAGAATTATGAAAAATAACATCTTTAAAAACAAACAATTTCTTGGTATTTTATTCGCTATCATTGCTTTTGCGGCGATAACTTTGATTTATTTTACTCCAATTCTTGAAGGTAAGAGAATCAAGCAGCATGACATTGAAATGTATAAAGGCATGGCTCAGGAAATCAATGATTTTCGTGATGAGACAGGAGAGCAGTCGCTTTGGACAAACTCAATGTTCGGAGGTATGCCAGCGTGGAATATCGGTGTGCAACAGAATAGCAACCTTATGACATACGTTCAGAAAATCATCGGCTTAGGATTCCCAAGTCCTATAATGTCGGTTTTCATCAGCATGTTGGGATTTTTCATATTGCTGCTTGTCTTAGAATGTAAGACATGGATTAGTTTCATTGGCGCACTGGCTTATGGTTTTACATCATATCTCTTTATCGTGATGGGCGCAGGACATAACTCAAAGGCCGTGGCAATGGCATATATGGCTCCTGTAATTGCAGGTATAATAATGACTTACAAAGGCAAATATCTCTGGGGCGCAGTTCTTACCGCTATATCTCTCGCACTCGAAATCAGAGCTGGTCACATCCAAATCACATATTATCTATTTATGATTGTGTTGATTATGGTCATAGCAGAGTTTATAGAAACAATAAAAACTAAAAAATATTTAGAATTCTTTAAGGCCAGTGGAATACTTGCAGTAGTGGCTATATTGGCAGTGATGACAAGTGCTACAACACTTTATGCTAATTATGAATTTGGTAAAGAGACAATGCGTGGCAAGCCTGTCTTGACAGAAAATACTGGAAATCAGACTCGTGGACTTGACAGAGATTATATCACACAATGGAGCTATGGCATTGGTGAAACATGGAGCTTGATGATTCCAAATGTCAAAGGTGGCGCATCTGATTATATAGGTAATGATAATCCTGCATTGCAAAACGCTGAGCCAAGATTCCGTTCAGCCATAGCTCAAAACAACGCTTATTGGGGCGACCAGCCTGGAACAAGCGGCCCTGTTTATGTCGGTGCAATAGTTTGCTTCCTCTTCGTTCTCGGACTTTTCGTGGTGAAAGGAAAGATAAAATGGGTCTTGCTTGCAGCTACAATTCTCTCAATATTACTTAGTTGGGGTAAAAACTTCATGGGATTTACCGACTTCTTCCTCGATTATTTCCCATTATACAATAAATTCCGCGCAGTTTCAATGACGCTCGTAATCGCTGAGGTTTGTATGCCGATTCTCGCATTCCTCGCTCTCGCAGAGGTGATGAAAAATCCTGAAATATTGAAGAAAAATATGTATTATCTTTACATATCTTTCGGATTAACAGCTGGTTTGTGTTTGTTGTTCTACATTGTTCCTAATGTTTTCTTCAACTTCCTCAGTCAAGGCGAAGCAGCGCAATTTGCTCAGTTAAGCAGTGGAAGAGACGGTGCTATTTATCAGATGCTTGCTAATGAAATTGAAAAAGTTCGTGTCGCAATATTCCAGAAGGACGCAATCAGAAGTTTCTTGTTTATTACAGTGGCAGCTATAATTTTGTTAATCAATATTAACGGAAAATTGAAAAACAATGCAATGTTTGCGATTCTCGCTGTTTTGGTTGTTGCAGATATGTTCCCAATCAACAAACGTTATCTTAATGATGATAACTTCATCGACAAACGTCGTTTCGAAAAGCCTTTCGTAATGTCAGCGATAGATAAACAGATTTTGCAAGATAATAGCTTGAATTACAGAGTTATGGATTTGACAAAGAACACTTTCAACGACGCAAGTACCTCTTATTTCCATAAATCTATCGGAGGTTATCATGGAGCAAAACTTCGCCGTTATCAAGATATTATCAATCATTATATGAGTGGTAATAAAGTAGGCGGAGATTCATTTTGGAAAGTGCTTAATATGTTGAATACTAAGTATATAATTCATGCGCAACAAGATAATAAACCTGGTGTGATGAGAAATCCTGGTGCCTTTGGAAATGCTTGGATTGTCTCAAATATCGACTGGGTTTCTACTCCAAACGAAGAAATAGCTGCCATCGAAAATACTGATGTCAAGACAACAGCAATAATTAACGATGAATTTAAAAATGTTGTCGGCGATTTTGCTAAGGACGCGATAAATCGTATCCCTACAGGAAGTATTCAATTGACATCTTACAAACCTAACGAATTGATTTACAAGTTTAATTCTACAAAAGAAGAGTTGGTTGTCTTCTCTGAAATTTGGACAAGCAAAGGATGGACAATGTGGATTGACGGGGAAGAAAGTCCTTTGATTAGAGCTGATTATATTTTAAGAGCAGCCGTCGTTCCAGCTGGAAATCATGAGATTATGATGCGCTATGAACCTAAAATCTGGAAAGTAGGTAATACAATTCAATTCGTAAGTTCATTGATATTAATCTTAGGATTATTAGCTGCGATCTTCGTAACTTACAAGAAATCAGCATCAAAACAATAATTATGCATTATGCATTAAGAATTATGAATTGAAATGAAACGTGTCTTAATCATAACATATTATTGGCCTCCATCAGGCGGTTCTGGTGTTCAACGTTGGTTGAAGATGTCGAAGTATCTTCCTGAAAATGGTTGGCAGCCTGTTATTTACACTGCTGATGGCGCAGAATATCCAGTCGAAGATTTGTCGCTGGAAAAAGATGTGGCTTCTGAAGCTGAAATAATCAGACGTCCTATCGTTGAGCCTTATTCCTTCTATAAAAAGTTTTTAGGAATCAAGAAAGATGAGAAGATAAAAGCTGGTTTTATCAATGAAGGAAAGAAAAAATCTGCCTGGAAAGAAAATATAAGTATTTGGTTAAGAGGAAATTTATTTATACCAGATGCTCGTTGCTGGTGGATAAAACCTTCTGTGAGATATCTTAAAAAATATTTGCAGAAAAATCCTGTTGATGCCATAATCTCAACAGGCCCTCCTCATTCTATGCATCTTATCGCTAAAGAATTGCATAAAAAATTTAACATTCCATGGATTGCTGACTTCCGTGACCCTTGGACTGACATTGATTTCTTTAGTGAATTAAAATTAACAAAAAGAAGTCTGAAAAAACATCATAGACTTCAATACCAGGTTCTTACAGAAGCAAACAAGGTAGTTACCGTTGGCTGGGATTGGGCAAAAGGTCTAGAAAGTCATGGTGCAAAAGATGTAGCCGTCATTACAAATGGCTACGATTTTAATATTGAAGAACTTAAGACGAAATCTGACTTGTCGCAGAGTTTCACCATGTCGCATGTTGGAATTGTTGGAGCAGCAAGAAATGCGACTAAGTTCTGGGAAGCACTTGGTGAACTGATAAAAGATGAAAATCAATCTGAATTTTCTAACTTATTAAAGATTAGACTGATAGGTCAAGTTGATAATTCTGTTTTGATTTCAATAAAAGAAAATAGTTTAGAAAATCATGTCGAGATAATTCCGTATATCCCACATGAAAAAGTCATTATAGAACAAAGTTCGTCGCAAGTTTTGTTACTTTTTGTTAACAATTCACCTAACGCAAAAGGCATTCTCACAGGAAAGATTTTCGAATATATGGCATCGGGACGTCCTATTTTGGCAATTGGACCAAAAGACGGCGACACTGCAATAATTCTTGATGAGACAAAATCTGGAGTCATCGTCGACTTTGAAGATAAAGAGGGAATGAAGAAGGTTATTCTAGATTTGTTTGAAAAATATAAAGACAATCAACTTCTTACAAAAGAAAACGAAAGTGTTAAAAAATATTCACGAAGAGCTTTGGCTAAAGAATATGTTAATTTAATTGAGAGGATTTTAAGAAATGAACAAAACTAAAATAATAATACAAGCACGTACTGGCTCGACGCGTCTGCCTCAGAAAATGATACTTCCTTTCTATGAAAACGAAGGAATCTTCTCATTACTGTTAAAAAAATTAACATCTGCTTTTGATAAAAACGACATTATTCTCGCTACTTCTATAAATCCCAATAATGATATCTTGGTCGAAACAGCGAAACATTATGGGGTAAATTATTTTAGAGGTTCGGAAAACGATGTGCTTCAACGTTTTATCGATGCTGCCAAAGAATTTGATGCAGAAAATATCATAAGAGTCTGCGCCGACAATCCTTTCCTTGATGTTTTTTACATCGAACTTCTCCTTGAAAAATTTGAAAAATTCAATTGCGATTATCTTTCATACATAACATCAGACGGCACGCCATCAATAAAAACCCACTATGGATTTTGGGCAGAAGCTGTGAAAATCAGTGCTTTGGAAAAGGTAAGAGAACTCACTGACGAGAATCTTTATCATGAACATGTCACAAATTTCATCTATGCAAATAGAGATATTTTTGATGTGAATTTCTTCGAAATAATTCCTCAAATTGATAAGCATAAAGATATCCGACTTACTATCGACACTCAAGTCGATTTTGATATTCAAAAGGAGATTTTTAATAAACTGAATAGTTATATTCCTAATTTCACATCTCTTAATGTCATTGATTTTCTAGAAGATAACCCGCATTATTTAGAGATAATGAAAAATGAAATTTTAAAGAATCAGAAATAAAATATGAAAAACGGAACATATATAATTGGTGAAATTGGTCAGAATCATAATGGCTCTGTCGATATTGCAAAACTTATTGTCGAACTGATTTCTCGACCTGTCAAGGAGGAATATTTCGGCATTGATTTGCAGCCTATGAACGCAGTGAAAATGACGAAACGCGACCTTGCTCATGAGTTGTCTGATTCACAGATGTCGAGAGTTTATGACTCACCTAATTCATTTGGAAGGACTTACGGTGAACATCGTGAGTTCCTTGAATTATCGGACGAGCAACATTTTGAGGTTTATAAGTACGCAAAAGAAAAAGGCCTCGACTTCGTTGAAACATTGTGCGCTCCTACTTGCTTAAACATAATGAAATACTTCACTCCTGATTATCTTAAAGTTGCAAGTCGTGACTTGACAAATATACCTTTATTGGAGGCTCTTGCTGAGACAAAAATACCGATGATTTTGTCAACAGGAATGGCAGGAAAAAAGGAACTCGATGAAGCTTTGGAGGTAATAACAAAATATCATAATGAGATTTCAATATTACATTGTGTTTCTCAATATCCTACAAATCCAAATAACTTGAATCTCAATACGATAAAGTATCTGAAAAATAATTATCCTCAATATAAAATCGGTTTTTCTGATCATACTATCGGAATCTCTGCACCTATAGCAGCAATCGCAATGGGAGCGGAAATCATTGAGAAACATGTCACTATCGACAGAAGAATGAAGGGAACAGACCAAGCAGGTTCTTTAGGTCCAGATGGCGTTAACCGCATGATTCGTGATATTCGAATAACAGAAATGTCGATGGGAAAAGAGGAATTGTTTATCGAGCCTGAAGTTAAAAACAGTAAGATAAAACTAGAACGTTCTATCGCAACAAATCGTGATTTAAAAGTTGGTGACATCATAACTGAAAATGACATTCATCTATTAAGTCCTGGTGATGGTTTCAAATGGTCTGAAAGACAATCCGTTATTGGCAAGAAGGTGAAGGTTGAAATACCAAGAAACGAAATTATTTATCCTCAAAATTTAGAATAGATGAAGAATCCTAAATTAATTTTAACAGATATCGACGGTGTTTGGACTGACGGCGGAATGTATTACGACCAAACTGGAAATGAGTGGAAAAAATTTCACACATACGACAGTGCTGGCGTATTATTCGCTCATCAGAATGAGATTCCAGTCGGGATAATAACAGGTGAGGATACAGAAATAGTTGCAAGAAGAGCTGCTAAACTTAAAGTGGATTATCTCTTCCAAGGTGTTAAAAACAAACTTGAAGTAGCACAAAATCTTTGTAAAGAACTGAATATCACTTTAGAAGATGTGGCATATATCGGCGATGACTTGGGTGATGTTGAACTTTTGAAAAATGTGGGTATTTCCGCGACACCAAATTCAGCTCCAGAGTACATAAAGAAATCGGCACAAATGGTGATGACAAAAAATGGCGGCGAAGGTGTCTTCCGTGAATTCGTAGAAAAAATTTTAGGAATATGTTAAAGAAATTTATCATAGGAATATTCAAACCTAAATTTTTATTTAGATATATTGTCAAGTCTAAAGCTAAAAATTGTAAAGGAAAACTGTCAGTAAACGGATTTTCTACTGTCAATAACAACACACATCTTGGCTATAATGTCAACTTTAACGGAATGAAAATCACTGGTAAAGGGTGTTGTACTATTGGCGATAACTTCCATTCTGGAACCAACTGCCAAATAATGACAGACTATCACAATTACGATTGTGGAACAAAAATTCCTTACGACAATACTGTGATTGTCAAGGATGTTGTTATTGAAGATAACGTGTGGTTGGGTAATAATGTAATTGTGCTTCCTGGTGTCACGATAGGTGAAGGTGCTGTCATTCAAGCTGGTAGCGTAGTAGTAAAAGACATTCCTGCTTTATCTGTTGCTGGCGGTCATCCTGCTAAAGTGTTTAAAATGAGAGATATAGAACATTATAACAAACTCAAAGACCAAAAACAGTTTTTCTAATGAGATATAGCAATCTTAATATTTTAGAAATAAATGAAATATCAAGAATAGTGAAGGAAAAGCAACCTTCATTATTCAAGCAAATCTGTATCTTCATAGGTCAGTTATTTTATTATACATTTATTATACATTTTAAATATAAGTCATTGCCAGCCAATTATAAAGGCTTGGTATTCTTTGGTGTTTCTCTCAACAACAAACGTTCACTTGAGCCAATAATAAACAAGGTAGAAAAAGACACATATTTATATCTAAACAATCACGTTACAGATGTTCATAAAAGACGCGCTTGGTGGTATAGCATCCCGTATGTTTTTACGTTAATAAATCTTTACAAAAAATCTAATCAAGAAGATAAGTCGTTAATCATTAAATATTTTACCCGTCTTTGGACTACTTACGGACTTTATAAAGTTGCAGGTGAAATGCTTGATAAATATAATGTCAAGGTTTTGGTTATGGCCAATGACCATAATGATATCAACAGATGCTTGCTTTTCAATGCATTGGAAAAAGGAATTAAGACGGTTTATGTACAACATGCTTCTGTTAAGAAAGGATTTCCTAGATTAGATTTCACATATTCTTTTCTTGACGGACAAGAGTCGTTAGACAAATATCTATATGCCGGCAAACCTAATGGTGAAGTCTATCTCTCTGGCGGTGTTCGCTTCGATTTTCTTTACGATAAAATAGTTAAAAGAAATTATGAAGTTAAGAAAATTGGCATAGCAATCAATATGTTAGATGATTTAGAAAAGGTTAAAAATCTATGTCTTTTCTTAAAGAATGAAGGTTATAACGACTTGATACTTCGTCCTCATCCACGTTATCAACACCTTGATTCAGAATGGTTAACAAAAAATAACATAGCTATTTCAAATCCCAAGGAAGAGTCATCTTTTGACTTTATCGCTAATATTGATTTCATGATTTCCAATGAATCTGCAATTCACCTCGATGCTTCTATAATGCATTGTCCTACTGTTCTTTACAATATGTCCGACAATAAAGTTCTTGATGATTATAATTTCGTTAAAAATAATTTGGTTAAATTGGCAAATAACGATGAGGAATTGTTAACGTTTATTAAGAATCCAAATGGCATACTCCCAACTAAAGATGTTCTACAATTTTATAATGCATCATCAAATTCACATTTGGAAGGTCAATTAGGAACTGTTATAGCAGTATTCTTAGGTATGCTTTGTGATGGTGAGGCAAGCCATTTTGATTTAGAAAAAGGATTCTTTAAGAAATCAGATCTTCTTCATATAATCGACGATTCTTTCGCAGGCTGAGCCGTCGCCGTATGGATTTACAGCCTGACTCATCTCATTGTAATAATCTTCGTTATCTAATAATTGTGAAACTTCATTAACAATTTTATTGTAGTCTGTTCCAACGAGTTTTACAGTTCCAGCATCTAAGGCTTCTGGACGTTCGGTGTTGTTACGCATAACGAGAACCGGTTTGCCGAGACTTGGTGCTTCTTCTTGTATTCCGCCGCTATCAGTCAATATGATATTAGCTTTCTCCATCAAGAAGACAAAGTTGAGATAATCAAGAGGTTCGATGAAGAATGTATTTGGCGAGAATTGATTGTCGTGTGTTTTATTTTTCACATCAATGCCGAAAATCTCTGATATAGGTTTTCTGACGTTTGGATTGAGATGCATCGGATACACGAAATCGACCTCAGGATATTTTATTGAAAGGTCGCGTATAGCACAGCAGATGTTCTTGAAACCATCGCCGAAGTTCTCACGACGATGTCCTGTGATAAGAACGAGTTTCTTCTGACGCTCAACGTCATAACCATTTTCTTTGATATTGTTCTTTAATGTCTCGGTGAGATTGTCGTTTTCTTTAATTTTATTAACAACCATAAACAAAGCGTCGATAACGGTGTTGCCTGTGATTATGATATTCTTATCATCGACATTCTCTTTCAAAAGATTCTGACGGCTGAGTTCTGTTGGCGCGAAATGATAAGTAGCGATTCTACCTGTCATTCGGCGGTTCATCTCTTCAGGCCACGGACTGTAAATGTCGTTAGTTCTCAAGCCTGCTTCAATGTGAGCGACAGGAATCTGCTTGTAGAAAGCGGCTAAAGCAGCTGCCATTGAAGTTGTGGTGTCGCCATGGACAAGGACGAGGTCGGGATTCGATTCGTTGAGAACGTCACGAAGTCCGAGCATCACGCGAGAAGTAATGTCGTACAAATCCTGACCCTGTTTCATAATGTTAAGGTCGTAATCAGGTTTTATATCGAAGATGTCGAGAACCTGGTCGAGCATCTCGCGATGTTGGGCGGTAACACATACTAGAGTTTGGAAATCAGTGTTTTCCTGAAATTTCTTCACGAGCGGAGCCATCTTAATAGCTTCGGGACGTGTACCAAAAACCAACATTACCTTTTTCATATTGAGATATTTATTTGTTCATAATATTGCCACAGAAATCCAAGACGATGACGTCGTTTCTGTAGTTAAGCTCTGCGAACTCACGATGGTTTACGAGGAACACCACGATGTCGGCAGTGTCGTAAGCTACTTTATAGTCAGTGAGTTTGAAGAGATTGTTTTCTTTTACGTTAGGTTCCACAACCATGATGTCAGGGTTGTTGCAAGCCTGAATCACATTTGTTGTTATTGACTTGGCAGGTGACTCTCTCAAATCGTCGATATTAGGTTTGAAAGCGAGACCCATCATCGCCACTTTTGGTTTGCGGTTGTTTTTAAGCTCGAACTCAAGCATGCAGTTCTTCACTTTCTCTGCACACCATAGAGCCTTGTAATTATTTATCTCTCTTGCTGTTGAGATTATTTTCGATTCTTTTGGATAATCAGCTGTGATGAAATAAGGGTCGACAGCGATGCAGTGACCGCCGACGCCGCAGCCCGGACGAAGTATGTTGACTCTTGGATGTTTGTTTGCCAAGTCGATGAGTTCCCAAACATTGATACCCGCCTTGTCGCAGATGATTGACAATTCGTTAGCGAAAGCGATTTGCACGTCGCGAGAAGAATTTTCTGTGAGTTTGCACATCTCGGCAGTGCGGCTGTTTGTTGGATGTAAATTTCCTTTAACAAATATTTGGTAAAACTCTTTCGCTTTCTCTGTCGATGCCTCGTTGACGCCGCCGATGACGCGGTCGTTGTTTTCGAGTTCGAATATCACGTTGCCAGGAAGCACGCGTTCTGGACAGTAAGCGATGAAAATCTTGTCTTTAAGTTCTGGGCGTGTCTCATAAATCAGCGACATCATTTTCTCTGTCGTTCCAACAGGAGATGTCGATTCTATGACGAAGAGGTCGTTAGGTTTTAGGAGAGGCAGCACCATGCGAGTGGCTGCTTCCACGTAAGAGATGTCAGGTTCGTGGTCGCCTTTGAATGGAGTAGGAACGACGATGAAATAAGCGTCGCATTCCTGAGGCTCGGTGTAAGCCTTGAAATTACCGCTGGCGATGACATCTTGAAGAAGCTGTTCCATACCAGGTTCAATGATATGAAGCACACCTTTGTTAGTAGTCTCAACCACATTTTTATTGATATCCACTCCAACCACATCGACGCCATGTTTAGCCGCGATTATCGCTGTCGGCAGCCCGATGTAACCTAAACCCATGAAACAAGCTCTCATCTTACGAAATTTTATTTATCTGCAAAGATAAGAAAAAAGACTACAAGTTTTTTTTAAAACACAAGAAATTCAGAATCTCAGAACCTCAGAAAATTTTGAGATTCTGAATTTCTAAAATTTTGAGTTTCTTATTATGAATATTTTTAAATTTGTAGTCCAAAGTATAAAGTTATGAAAATATTAAAACAAATTTCAATCGCAGTTTTTATGATGACTATGTTAGTTAATTGCACAAATAACAAAAATGAAAAGCCTGTCGTTTATATGACAAGCGACATCTCTCCAGAGGGTTTGGTAAAAGTATATGAGGCTCTTGGCGTTAAAGCTGAAGGCAGAGTGGCAGTCAAGATTTCAACAGGCGAACCTGGCGGCAAGAATTTCTTGAAACCTGAACTTATCAAAGGCCTTGTTCAAAAAGTGAACGGAACATTAGTCGAATGTAACACTGCATACGCCGGTAAACGTAATACCAACGAAGCTCACTGGCAGACTTTTAAAGATCATGGCTTTATGGCAATAGCTCCTTGTGACCTCATGGACGAATTCGGCGAAAAGAAAATCCCTGTCAAAGACACTACTCATATTAAATATAACCTCGTCGGCGACCATATCGACAACTACGATTTTATGATTAACCTCGCTCACTTCAAAGGTCACGCTATGGGCGGCTTCGGCGGCGTTCTCAAAAATCAGTCTATCGGCATCGCTTCTGCTAACGGCAAGGCTTATATCCATACTGCTGGAAAGACAGCTGACAAAAATCTTATCTGGAAAGAAAACAGAGACGTTCCTCAAGATCATTTCATCGAAGCAATGGCAGCATCAGCTCAGTCGGTTCATGATTATTTCAACGGAAAGATTCTTTATATCAATGTGATGAACAACCTCTCCGTCGATTGCGACTGCAACAACCATCCTGCTGACCCTGAAATGAAAGACGTTGGAATCCTTGCTTCTACCGACCCTGTCGCCCTCGACCAAGCTTGTGTTGACTTAGTATTTAATTATCCTTCACAAGAAGGCGACGACGCTAAGGCTCTGATAGAGAGAATCAATTCACGTCATGGAGTTCATATCATCGAACATGCAGCAGCAATAGGACTCGGCTCGAGAGAATATGAATTGGTGAGGATTGATTGAAAATTGAAAATTGAAAGTTGAAAGTTGATGGGTGGGAATAGAATTAAATATTTGATATTGATGACATTTCTTCTCTTTTGCATGAAGTCTGTCGTCTGTTGTCCGTTGTCTGTTGACAAAATAAAAAAGTCTGTTGAACGTCAGCTGAACGACTTTCCAAAATCGACTTTGCAGGATTTGTATAAGAGTTTCTTTCAAGACAGATTCGGTCCTGGACATCTTGTCAGCGACACCTCTAAGGCTGGAAATTATCTCCGTTATGAACTGAGTCATTCGACAGTATTTCATGAGAAATATTACGAGCCAACAGGTTACGAATCTAATTATTATAGAGTCAATCTCTCTGTCATAAAAGAAAATAAAATTTCGTATCAGGATTTCTTCGATGCTTTTCTAAGAAGTATTGAGAAAGTTAATCTGAATGATATTTCTGAATGGAAGTCAGAATGGGCTGAGATAGAATCTGTCATTATTTCAATGAATTTAAATCTGGAGAATTTTGAAGAAGATTTGGAGATGATACATTCAGTTTTGGAACAAGGTGAATACGCAGTTCATCACAGCGAGATATACAACACAGAATATCATCCGCATTACAGAATTATTGAAAAAAAGATTTTTGAAGAAGATATATTACCTTTATTAGTTAGGAATTGATTTTTAAAAACTTGTTGTCTTGTAGTCTTGTAGACTTTTACTATCTTTGTACAAAATTATAATCATGAACAATTATCCTATCATCAAACTTCGCAAAGGCAAAGACGAAGCCGTAAAACGTTTCCATCCTTGGATTTTCTCTGGTGCAATAGAAAGTGCAGCTGCTGATTTACAAGCAGGCGACATCGTGACTGTCGTGGATTATAAAAATAATATCCTAGGAACAGGCTTTGCAGAGGCTGGTAATATAGCAGTTAAAATATTGGCTTTTGAGAATATAAAGATTGATAAATTTTTCTGGAAAGAACGTCTTTCTAAAGCCTTCGAACTTCGTAAGTTGATGGGATTGACAGATAACGAACATACAAATTGTTATCGTCTCGTTCATTCTGAAGGTGATAATCTCCCAGGTTTGATAATCGATATTTATGGAAAGACTGCCGTCGTTCAAGCTCAGACTGAAGGCATGGCTCTCAACGTGAAGGCTATCGCTGATGCACTGATGACAATAGAAGGTCTCAACATTACTTCCGTTTATAACAAGAGCTCCGAGGCTATGCAGCGTATGGGAAAAGATGCCGTGGAAGACGGTTATCTGATAGGTGAAAGTTCTGATGAATTTGTACTTGAAAACGATTCTAAGTTCTTCGTTGACTGGGAAGAAGGGCAGAAGACAGGTTTCTTCCTCGACCAAAGATTCAACCGTGATTTGGTGCGACAACTCGCCAAAGGAAAGAACGTCCTTAATACATTCTGTTACACAGGCGGTTTCTCCGTCACGGCACTGAAAGGTGGCGCGAATAAAGTCGTTTCTGTCGACTGTTCAAAGAAAGCTATCGCTGCTTGTGAAAAAAATATCGCTCTCAACGGATTCGATATCAAGGAAAATCCTAGTGTCGCTGAAGACGCTAAGCTTTTCCTTCAGAATATGAAAAAAGGCGAGTTCGACCTTATCATCCTCGACCCACCAGCATTCGCCAAGAATCATAAGTCGCTGCACAGAGGTTTACAAGGTTATAAGTTTATCAATAATGAAGCGATTAAGAAGATAAAAGAAGGCGGACTCTTGTTCACTTTCAGCTGCTCGCAAGCCGTCGACAAGGCGCAGTTCCAGAGCATAGTGATGGCAGCCGCTATCGAGGCAGGACGTAAGGCGCAGATAATATTCCAACTCGACCAGCCAGATGACCATCCAGTAAATATTTATCATCCAGAAGGAGCTTATCTTAAAGGATTGGTGCTGAAGATTGATTGAAATTTAATGAATAATGTATAATGAATAATTCTTCATTTTTCATTGTACATTATTCATTATTCATTATTCATTATTCATTAACCCTATCGTTTTTGTCGTTGAAAATCCTTCGACTAATTCTATTGTCTCTACTTTTCCACCTTTATTAGTTACGATGTCGTAGCCTACGATGTCTTCTGCCTTGTAATCTTTACCTTTGACAAGTACGTCAGGCTGAACACGTTTGATTAAATTATATGGTGTATCTTCTTCAAATAACATTATCGCATCGACGAATTCTAACGCTGCCAATACCACGGCGCGTGCTTTCTCATCATTGACTGGTCGCGATGGACCTTTGATTCTTTTTACCGAAGCGTCAGTATTCAAGCCGATTATCAACACATCGCCAAGGTCAGCGGCTTTAGAAAGATATTCCACATGACCACGATGTAAAATGTCGAAACAACCATTAGAAAAGACTATAGTCTTTCCTTCCTCACGCCACAAATTCAGCTTCTCTTCAAGAGATTTGTCATCTAAAATCTTATCGTAAATCTTTTCTAAATGCTTCATGTTAATTAAGTTATTTATAAATTTTCAGTTTTCAGTTTTCAAATTTCAATTTTATTTATCGGTTCCCTTCTGTCAATAAAGAACATAATGACGTAAGAAATAACGCCTGTTACGAGATAGAATATCATCTGACTTGTGTGGTTTATTGTGACAAATGACACAGCAGCGGCTTCTGATATTCCGTAAAAACCGTTTAATAAAAGTATTCCGATGAAGTGATAGACTCCCATTCCGCCAGGAACTGGAGCTACTACACCGAGTGTCGCCAATCCTAATAAAGTGATGGCTTCTGTCAATCCTAGATGCGATGTCTCTGGAAGCATATAGAATGGAAGCCAAGTCATTACGACATAAAATCCCCAAATTAATAAGGTATAAAGTATGAATAAACCTTTCTTCTCCATGGTGAAGATGGTCTTGATGCCATCGAGGAAACCATTGAATATTGAGGCGATTTTTTTGTATAACTTATTTTCTGTTATAATATCTTTTTTCTTTTTGAAGATGAATACGATAGCGGCAAAAAACGCTATTATTGCGAAAATTACTATAGCTCCTAAAACGACATTGTTTTTCAATGATTCTATCAAAGGATTAAACCATGATGTGACAAGACTGCCAAGCAGATTCCATTGACATACAACGACTAATATCGCCATTGCGAAAAGAACAGCAAGGTCGAGGACGCGTTCGGAGATGACGGTTCCGAATGTCTTGTCGAAAGGTATGTTTTCTTTTTTTGTTAATGTTCCGCAGCGTGTCACTTCACCGAGTCGTGGGAAGACTGTGTTGGCGAAATATGCTATCAGAACCGACTCGTAAGTCGTTGACACTCTTGTCTTATAACCGAGAGACTCTATAAGTATGTTCCATCGTAATGCTCTGAAAAATAAAGATATTCCTAGACATGCCAGACTTAGCAACATCCAGGAATATTTTGCAGTCTTGACATAATCCAAGACTTCTGTGAAATTTATTTTTCTAAAGCAAAGCCATAAAAGAAGAACTCCCAATAAAAGGAAAATGATATATGTTAATGTATTGGAAATCTTCTTGTTCAATGCTTTATTATTTTATTGAGACGCATTATGATGCGTCTTTACCATTATAATTTGTTATTTTCTTTAGGGAATACGATAGAAGGTTTGTGTTTCTTTGCTTCTTCGAAATCCATTGAGCAGTAAGAAACGATGATGACGAGGTCGCCTACGTTTACTTTATGAGCTGCTGCGCCGTTGATTCCGATGACGCCAGAACCGCGTTCACCTTTGATAGCGTAAGTGCAAAGACGTTCGCCATTTGTGATATTGTAGATGTCAACACGTTCGTTTTCAATGATGTTAGCTGCATCTAACAAGTCTTCGTCGATAGTAATGCTTCCGATATAATTAAGGTCGGCTTGTGTTACTGTAGCGCGGTGGATTTTGGATTTAAGAACTTCAATATTCATATTAAAAAATTCTAACGTTATCAATTAAGCGGACTGGACCGAGTTGAAGAGCTACGAAGATACGAGCGTGTTCATATTCGTTCCAGTTATTTATAGATTGTAAATTTATTTCGTCTGTGATTTCGACGTATTCAACGTCAAACTCTTTGATTTCTGCGTATTTGGCGAGAGCATATTCTCTCATTTCTGCAGGTGACATTGAATCTTTTTTAGAAACAGCATCGTTGAGAGTAGCGAAGATTTTAGGAGCTATTCCGCGTTCTGCTTCGTTGAGACGTACGTTACGGGAACTCATTGCGAGACCGTCGTTTTCTCTGATGATTGGACAAGGAACAATCTCGAGATTCATATTCAGATTGTTAACCATTTTTTTGATGATTGCGAGTTGTTGGAAATCTTTCTCTCCGAAGTAAGCTCTGTCAGGATTTACTATTTCGAACAATTTGCGAACCACGATAGCCACGCCGTTGAAGTGTCCAGGACGGCAAGCACCTTCCATGACTCGTTCGAGATCGCCGAAGTCGTAGTGCTCTTCCACTTTTTCAGGATACATCTCTTCGACAGAAGGCATGAAGACAGCGTCGCATCCTGCGTTTTGGAGTTTCTCGATGTCGAGTTCCGGAGTGCGAGGATATTTCTCTAAATCGGTAGGATTGTTGAACTGAATTGGGTTTACGAAAACGCTGCTAACGACAATGTCGTTGTCTTTTTTAGCACGATTTATCAATGAAAGATGACCTTCGTGAAGCGCTCCCATTGTAGGAACGAAACCCACTTTAAGACCTAAATTATGTTTTTCTTCTACAAAACGTTGAATATCAACGATAAAATTAAAAACCTTCATCTTGTGAAAATTCTTTATTGTGAAATATAAAAATCCCACAAAGGTAATTATTTTGGCAAAATAATAAATGTAAAATGAAAAATTAATTATTGACAAAAAATCACTATTTTTGCAGACGAAATTGGCTAAAGACAAAAGTCTAAAGTCCAAAGGTAATTATTCATTTCAATTATGCATTATGCATTATGCATTATGAATTAGAAAAGCCCCTATAGTTCAACGGATAGAACGAAAGTTTCCTAAACTTTAAATCTGAGTTCGATTCTCGGTGGGGGTACAAAATAAGGTTGCTAAAATGCTGATTAGCAACCATTTTTATTTTATCAGGTAGCCAAAGGGTAGCCAAAAACGACAACACCCACCATTTTTTAGTTAATATTTCTGTCTGAAATCTTTGCTCATCGTCGCTGAGCGTTATTTCTGTAGCCGGTCAATATTTCTGTCTGAAATCTTTGCTCATCGTTGCTGAGCGTCATTTCTGTAGCCGGTCAATATTTCTGTATGGAAATCGTGCTCATCGTCGCTGAGCGTCATTTCTGTAAGCGGTTAAATACCATTCTTTGAAACCGTCAATATCTCCCATAGTCCAATGTGAATAACGGTTAAACAACAACGCTTTTAATGTTATTGGTGTATTGTCAAACATTTGAAAGGTAGATAAACCGACCCTAATATAGTATTCCAACATATCGCTAATGTCTGAGTTATCTTTTGACATTCTTTCTATCCAATCAAACTCATACCACCAAAACAATGAATTTTTATCATCTTTGGGACATTCTTTTTCTCCTTTGTAGTACAGACAGTATTTTAAAAGATAATTATTCATTATAATGGATTTTACAAATAAGCCGTTTAACGGTCTTTTAAACGGCTTATTTTGTTGTTAATACTCATTTAGCAAGCAAAGCATTAAAATACTTTATAATGTTTTCTTGTGTCGCCTGTCCGTTATCTATGGCGGTTTGTAAAAATACGTTTCTAAGTCTCACCAAAGACCAAACATCATGCACAAAAACGGACATATCAACATAACTTTTACCATCATGAGCCATGATATAATTATAAATCACTTCGTCAAATGTTTGGATAACATAAAATCCTGGCTCTTCTTTTACAAACTCTACAAATGCGTCTGTGTTGAATGGGGTTAATTTTTCTTTCATTTTTCTTTTTGTTTTGGGAATAAAAAGAGCCTTTTGTTTAGGTGTCCCAAGTACAAAAAGTAACTTTGTAGGCGTTTCCACTGCTACCACCGTGCAAAAGGCAATTATGTTTTTATGTCTGCTCAGCGATGAGCAGCTTTTTGTTTTGGGTGTTGCAAAGATACTAAATTATTCTTTGCTCAGCCTCTTTTTATAGTGTAACACTTGTAACAAATTTTGCAAATGCGCCTATCAAGCACACAGATATTTTTTGTTTGTTGTGCCTATTAAGCGCACTGAAAAATTTTGCAATAAATATTGATTTCTATCTAACCACTTCACATTTTGACCATGCCAATATCGGTCCTATGGGTGGTTGTGGTTCTTTGGGTTTTTCCTGCTCATCGTTGTTGGGTTTTTCCTGCTCATCGTTGTAGAGCGTTTTCAACCTATGATACATAATATTTGCAAATGCGCCTGCAGTACAACATACAGCAATCATAACTAATAGCGTTTTTTTGTTATTACTTTTTTATTACAATCGGGAATTTAGGGAATTTTTACAACAAATAAAGTTTGTTGTCAGCTTGTCGATGTCATGTATTTCTAAATATATAGTTATTAATTAATACTTACATACTACCATTAACAATGTTTTTATATTTGTCTTTATCTGTAAAATTTCACGGCTCTTTTTATCTTGTCGTTAAGCTCTTTTATGATATCCTCGTTACCTGTCGTCTCTCCATCACAACCGACAATGTCAAAAACTTCTTTGAATTTTCTTTTAATGTCGTGTTTCTGTTTTTTGGTTAATCTTCCTGTTTTGTAGGCTTCATCTAATTGCTTATAAAATTCCAACTCGCCACCTGCTTGCTGAGCAATCAACATCAATCCATAACGCTGTAAATCTTTAATCGTTTTCATATCTTCAAAATTTAATTTACTGCCGTTTATTTTGTTTATCTCGTTATATTTCTTTTCCCATAGCTTTATAAATTCCATGTATTGCCGTTCCTCGTACAAGTTCGCTGATATTATGCCATGTGGCTTTAAAAGTCTCATTTCATACCTCATTACGTTTGCACCTTCATAAATTTCTGGGATTGTATCACCGTTGTTTCTAAGCTCTTTTATTTTATCATAAAAACAAAGTCTTATTTTCTTTGTTGCATAATACAACCCGTCGGGCTCTTCAAGTCTTTTGAAATACCTAAGTAACCCCAAATGATTAAAATAAACGTCAATTGGATTTTTCAATATAACATTGTCGGCTATGTCTATTCTGGTGACTTTTGCACTGCTCATCGGTAAATTGAAAGTGTCCGACAACCTTTCTATTGCCTGTTGTGCGTCTCTTCTTGTCAGCGTCTTATAATTGTTTCCAAGAAACCATTTGCAAAGTGACCCCGTTATTTTCAATTTCTCATCAGAAACCGTCACTTTTAAATTTTCCAAATTACCCATAACAACATAACGGCCTTTAAAATTATGCTCGCTAAAGTCACTTAAAATCGGTGTTATTTTGTCATAAAAACAACCCTTGAAAACATCGCCTTTTATCATCTTAAAATTGACCGTGTCAAACATGGTTTCTGGTTACTAAATCGGTAACTAAAATTCACTTAATATATAGACAATTTTATTTTTTGGTCTAAAATTAAACAATCCAAAAACAAGGTAAAAAAAGGGACTTTTTCAGCCCCTGTTTTTACTGTCTTTAGCTCGTTTTTTTAGCGTCGATATTTCATCGTCTAACTCCCCATCTAAAAACAAATCAAAAAGCTGTTTTTGATTGTTTCTGTAACCTCGAGCAACAAATATTTCTAATCGTTTATAATCGTTGCTGAAATTAAATAATAATGCGTCATCGGTGTTCGCTGTATCGCCATAACCTTTTAACGGCTCATCGAGACTTGGTATAAAAACACTGCTTATATTTTTTCCATTTGTTAAAACTCGGTCTGTTTTGCGTTGCGCTTCTGCTGTAAAGCTGTCGGGTACTCCGGTATAATAACAAAAGAAATTGCCTGTCTTAGAACGCTGAGCGATTGTTTCAAACGGTTCATATTCCCCCGTTGAGCAAATACAATCAAAGCGGTGTGATTTTAACGGCTTTATTTCTTCCATCAAATAATAATCGGTCAATTTCATATAGCGCCCTTTCTGCAATATGATAAAGCCTTATTATTTAGTTCCTGGTCTGTGCTTACTCGGTTGGATTGTAACCACTGTTCAACCTCAACTCTATTAAAATAACACATCTTGCCCAATGGCTTGTAATGTGGTATCTGTTTTCTCATAGTGAGCTTATACAAATAACTCATGGAAACGCCCATATAAGACGCTGTTTCTTGTGCCGTCAAAACCTCTTTGCTGTGTGTCTTGACAACCTCAATAATTTCTTTTAAATCTTCCATTGTTGTAACTGGTTTGATATTAAACAATGGGACTTGAAGAAAACACGTCTGCCAACCTCTTGCCCCGTTATCTGTGTTATCTGATAACAAGTGCAAAAGTATATAGGGAAATAAACAAAAAACCCCTACAATGGTCTATTGTGGGGTTGTGGGGTAGGGGCGTTGATTATTTAAAAATATCGTTTACTAAATTTATATTCAAAGGGTTCTCGCCCGTCTTTTTTAGGTCGTTTAAAGCTCCTCTTAAACCCAATATATCAAACAAATTTTCAAAGATTTTCCAATTTATGCGTTTGCTTCCATCGCTGTTTGTTCCTTTGCCTAAATTAAATCTGTCGCTCATCTCTTTAGCAAAACACGCCAATAAAACTTTTGTTTTCAACCATTTATATTGCTCATCAACCAATCCCGCTTTCTGTGCTTTCTTCCATATTTCCATTGCTTCTGACGTGCTCAACTCTGGCGGTAGTTTGTCGGATCGCTGAGCATCGTTTTGTCTATTGTCGTCTATTTTAGAAAATTTTTTATCTTTATATGCACTATAAAACTCGATTGCTGGAGAACCTTTAAAAACATCATTGAAATCAATCCCATAAGCATCTAACAACCTATCAGCAATATTAATAATTTCACATAATACATCACAAGCAAGTGTAAAATAACACGTTTTGTTATCGAGTTCTGTATTTTCATTAGTTAACCTCTCACCATATCCACATCCTTCGTTATACAGTTCTTTATAAAGACTTAGTTTTGGTTCTTTAGGAGTGTATTTGTCTAAATGTTCAAATAGCGACACTGCTAAACTATCCTTTGAAAAATAAGATATTATATATTGTTTCACTGCTTCTTTTCCTAAATTTTCATTATTCTCTGATACATAAAGTCTATATAATAACTTTCTTAAATCTTTATGTAAATTATCAAAAAACGAACAACTTAGTAAACCGTCAGTATCTAAAAACTTTCTTGCTGTATTGATTAGATATCCGTCCATTGTCATTACATCAAAAGACTGATTATACTTTTCAATATCTTTATCATGTGTTGTTATCATGGTCATCTTGTCTTTATCATTTTTGAAAACTGTTATAAACTCATCGTTTTCAGGCAATAAATAACTATCGTCAACCAACCATATAACCCATTCTAAAAACATTGAAATACTATATTTTTTTAGATTAAGTCTGTTTTTTAATTCTTGTATTTGTTCCAGTATTCTTTTACCCATCATATCTCAATCAAAATTTAATGTTGGTAAACTGTTTATCGCGTCTTGTTTCAGGCTGTCAATTGCTCTTGTATATTTTTCTGTGTGCCTTAGTCCACTATGCCCCAAAAGGCTCGCCACGGTCTTTATATTAGCTCCATTGTTAAGAATGTTAACGGCAAAACTATGCCTTGCACAATGCCACGTTATATGTTTGTTTATTCCTGCTTTTTTAGTCCATGTTTTAAGCGCTTTTAAGCACATTGTATAACTCGGTAATGGAAATATTAGCTCGTTCCTGTTATCGTCGTTCTGGGGCGTTCCTATCAGTTTTAACAAGTCGTCGTTTAATGGTATAACCACGCCACTTGTGGCGCTGTGTCCTTTGGTTTTGTTTTGTTCAAATTTAAGTAGCTTGTTTGAGTAGTCCACATTGGCAAAAGTCAAATCTTTCACATCACAAAACCTTATGCCACTATACAAGCAAAGAATAAAAGCTCGTCTGATAACCTTGTTTTCCTGCTCATAATGGGTATTTATTAAAGTCTGTAATTCTTCTTGAGACAAAACATCTTTCTTTAATTGCTCGTCATCGGCTTTAATGGTTACCCCGTTGCAAGGGTTCTTTAATATTACATCGTGCTCAGCTGCATATTTAATAACTTTCTTAAAGCGCTTGTAAATGGTGCTGGCTCCATCGCCCTTGCTCCGGCTCAAAAGATATTCAGTAAACGCCATCATCATATCTTTGTTAATCTGCTCCGGCTTTATCGTCTTGGCAAACTTGTTATATTCTGGGGTGTCGTTTAGGAAATCAACAAAACGCCTGTAAGCAATCTGTATCATTCTAATGTCTTTCTTGGTGTAGTTATTTATGTAGTCTTGAAAATAGTCAAGAAAGTTAATATCACGCTTTATTTTAAGTCTATAACCCTCGATACCCTCTAATAGTTCTTGCCCTTTTTCAAATCTTATTTTCTTTGCAAGTTCTAAAGTCTCCTTGTTTTGCTGTCTCTCTAATGGCGTTCTTGGTGCTTGCCAAAGGTACAATGACAAAAACTCTCTTTTTCTATCTTTCTTTGATACCATCTTATCAAGTTTATCACTATAAACCATTGTGTAGCCCAAATAATAATCTAAAAACAAACTCTCTCTGCCGTCTGAAAGTGCCTTTGCGCCTAACTTGGGGTTGTCGGTTGTGTCTTGACTGATAATATAAGTATTGTCCGCCCTGAAATTTTTTTTGAGTGCCATTGTTATTTTCTCTTTTTTTCTTATGTTTGCAAATATAAGTATTTTTTGTTTTCTGGGTAGCCAAAGGGTAGCCAAAAACGACAAAACAAGTGCTTTTATAAGAATTAAAGAGAAATAAAATAAATGTTAAACAATTGAAACCCTTACCGTTGTATTCTTTTACTCGGTTTTTGGCTTCACTAAAAAAGGGTACTACACACCCGGTGGGGGTACAAAAACAAAAAAGGCTGCTGATTAGCAGCCTTTTTCCGTTATAACTTATAACTCACTTTGAATCCGTCGTATTTTAATCTGTTGGATTGTATGTGATTGTACGCTGAAAGTTTCATGACATATCCTGTGATGCCAGCTCCAAGTCCTACTACTGTGCATAAAAGTGCTGTGTCAACAGATCCGCAAAATGCAGCCATACTTGTAAAAACACTGCCAGCTATAATCAAAATATCACCCGACAATGCTTGACGTGCATATTTGTCTAGATAATAGTTTGTCTTTGCTAATTGCATGCTCGTGGCTTCGTATTCAGCCGCTAATTTGTCGTAGCCTAATTTTGGAGTGCTTTGTAGTTCGCTTGTCTCACCTGAATTTTGCTTGTCAACAATAACATAATCGTTTTGAGCGATTCCTATATAAGAGAATGCTAAAAATAAAATGACTAATAATCTTTTCATGGCTGTAAGTTTTTAAGTTATACTTTTAATTAATTTTCCACCACAAATATTGTATTTATTTTTTATAAAAACAAGTGTTAATGGAGTTTTTTTAATAAAAATCGGGGGGGGTAATACATTGATTGTTAAATTATTATAATCATATCTGTACCTATAGTATGATTGTTTTCATATAAAACATTCGTTATTTACAATAAAATTTTAACAAAAAATATCACAATAGTCTCTAAACTTAAACTTCACTACTTTAACCATTTGTCATTCGCCTTTTGTTGATTATACCCTATGAGGTATAATTGAGTCTTTTGCTTGTATTTTTTATACCCGAAAAGGTGTAATTGTTTTTTGATTATTTTTGTACATCAAAATGCAACACTTTTAAATGCGTCTCGTCACAACTCCGAAAATATTAAGACTGTTCTATCCTTCATTTCTTTGGGAGATGCCTAAGGGAGAGAAGAAAATATACCTCACTTTCGATGACGGACCGCATCCGACAATAACTCCGCAGGTTCTTGAAATCTTAAAGAAATTTAACGCCAAAGCGACATTCTTTTGCGTCGGTAATAATGTTAAAAAATATAAAGAGACATTCGAACTTATTAAAAAAGAAGGTCACTCTGTTGGCAATCATACCTTTAATCATGAGAAAGGTTTAATCACAAAAACCAAAGATTATGTCGATTCTGTTATCGAAGCAGATGCTTTGATACAATCGCCGCTGTTCCGTCCACCTCATGGTAGGATTAAATTTTCGCAGATAAGAGAACTTAAAAAGAAACTCAGAATCTCAGAATCTCAGAAACTTAGAAACTCAGAACCTCAGAACCTCAGCAACTTAGAACCTCAGCAACTCAAAATCGTCGCTTGGACTGTTATTTCCTACGATTGGGATAAATCTTTAACTCCAGATGATTGTTATAATAATGTGATAAAAAACGCAGGCGACGGAAGTATCATCGTCTTCCACGACAGCGAAAAAGCTGTCAACAATATGATTCTGGCATTGACAAAAGTCCTTGAATATTACACTGATAAAGGATATACTTTTGAAAAGTTAGGAGTTAGGAATTGTTGAGATTGCTCACAGCTCATAGCTCACAACTCACTGCAAAAAATCTATTGTCCGTTGTCTGTTGTCCGTTGTCTTTTTTCTATCTTTGCAATTATGAAAAAAATCTCTCAATATATATTCAGCTGTCTCGCATTCATTTTGATGTTGAGTTTCATGCGATGCGCTAATGTCGTTTCGCCATCGGGCGGTCCGAAAGATAAAATACCACCTGTAGTATTACATTCTCTTCCTGAAAACCAGTCGGCTAACTTTCACGATAAGGAAATACATATCACATTTGATGAATATGTGACTCTCAACAATCCAAACAGCAATATTTTTATCTCGCCTCCCTTGGAGAATAATCCGGAATATAAGCTTAGCGGCAAGTCGTTGATAATTAGATTTAAGGAAGCGTTGAAGTCTGATGTTACCTATTCAATAAATTTTGGAGAAGCCATCAAAGATCTTCATGAGGGCAATGTGTTTAAAAATTATTCCTTTGTCTTTTCTACAGGCGATAATATCGACACTCTAACATTAGAAGGAAAGCTGCTCCAGGCTGTCGATCATAAGCCTTCAGCCGATTATTTTGTGATGCTTTATTCTGATGTTAATGACACACTTAGCATTGACTCTCTTCCTTATTTCATTAAACCTTATTATGCAGCAAAAAGTGATAAAGAGGGTAATTTCAAATTCTCTGGCTTGAAAGAAGGTGATTATCTCATCTTTGCCTTGAAGGATGAAAACTCAAATATGAGATTCGATTTGCCGAACGAAGGTATCGCATTTTTGGATAGTCTTGTAAGACCAGTTCAGAATGCACAATTCATAATTCATAATGACTCTTTGTCAAATGATTCTGTTAAACAGGAAGTTAATAAAATAGAACCTCTTGTTTTATATTCATTCTTAGAAGAAGACACTATTCAAAAACTGCTTAAGAAAGAAATCGTGGAAGAAGGACTTCTTCGTTTTGTCTTCAATCGCCCAGCGCAGGATGTCAAGATGGAAGTCTTGGAATCATTGCCTGATACCTTCAATATATTAAAAACATATTCAGTAAATTACGATACTATCAACTGGTATTTCACTCCAAATAAAGATAGTCTTTTATTTGCCGTCAATTACGATACTTTAATCAACGACACTACTCTTTTAAGTCTGAAACCTCGTAAATCCGGAGGAAGAAAGACCAAGACAGAGACAGTCGCAAAATCGTTGGAGATAAGGACAAATATAATATCTGGCAGGTTGAATCCTGAACAAGATTTGATCTTGACTTTCAAAGAACCAGTCACTGACATTTCAATGCGCGACACCACTTGGTATATCGTTGATAAAGATACAATAATCAATGATTTGAATTTTATAAAGATAGACTCTTTCGGTTTGAAATATAAACTAGACAAGACTCTGGAACCAGAGAAATCGTATAAAATTATTATCCCTGATTCTGTGTTTTATAGTTTCAAAGGAACTACCAACGACACGACGCTGCTTTCTTTCAAAGTGCCAGCTGTGTCGGAATATGGAAATATTTTTGTTAAAGTTGAAGTGCCGGCAAATGTGCCACAAGTTATAGTGGAACTTCTCGATGATAAAGATAAATTAGTTGCCAGACAAATAGTTGACGAATCTAAGAAAATAGAATTCAGATATCTTTCTCCAAAAAAATACAAGCTCAAAGCTATCATCGATAATGACGGTAACGGCAGATGGTCGTCAGGAGATTATTTCAAGAAACGACTGCCAGAAGCAGTTTATTTCCATAAAGACGTCTTCGATGTTAAAGCAAATTGGGACATCGATTTGGATGAGACGTGGAAATTTAATTAAGAAATTCAGAAACTCAAAAACTCAAAACCTCAGAATATTTTGAGATTCTGAGGTTTTGAATTTCTTAGATTTTGAGTTTTATTCAAAGAGTTCTGTTAGTTGAAATTTCTCGCAGTCGAAGAGTCCTTTGTCGCTGAGTTTTAATTTTGGTATCACGAGCAACGACATGAATCCCATTGTCATGAACGGGTCATTTAATGTCGAGCCAAATTCTTTTGCTAAAGCTACTAACAGCAAATAATCGCCTGCTATTTTATATCCGTTTTGATTAGTCATGAGTCCTGCGATAGGAAGTGGGATACATTTGTGTTGGTCGTAGCTCCAGGCGACTAATCCGCCTTTCGACTTGATAATCATATTAGCAGCTCTAGCCATCTCCTCATCGCTGCAACCAATGACAACGATATTATGGCTGTCGTGAGCCACGCTAGAAGCAATAGCTCCTTTCTTCAATCCGAAATTCTTGATGAAACCTAAGGCAATTTTTTTCTTCTCATAACGGTTGATTACAGCGATTTTTAAAATGTCGTTGTCAACATCGCTGACTAAATTATTATTAACACTTTTAGGTCTGCCAACAAGTTTTTCTGTTATAATTTCTCCACTTATCGCACTGATAATCTTTACTTCTTTTCCTATATCAGCTATCCTAAAATCTTTGATTAAGACTTTCTCGGCTGCGAATTTATTTATTGTTTGTACTTTGTCAACAGCTATCAGCGACTTATTATTTTCTGCCACTAATTTGCCATCGATATAAGTCTTTAAGATGTTGAAATCGTTGAAGTTGTCGATTATGATAAAATCTGCAGGGTCATCTTTCTGCAATAATCCAACTTCTAGATTATAATGTTTTACAGGATTTAAGGTAGCAGCTTTTATTATATCTAAAAAATCGTAACCCAATGAAATGGCTTTTTCTACGAGTCTGTTGATATGACCTCTTATAAACTCATGAGGATGCATGTCATCGGAACAGAACATGATTTTGTCGGGATGTTCTTTGATTAGCGGGATGAGAGCGTTGAAGTTGTTGGCGGCGCTGCCTTCGCGGATTTGTATCTTCATGCCTAGTGAAATCTTCTCGCGGGCTTCTTGAATGTTAGAACACTCATGGTCAGTACTAATCCCCGCATTGCAATATTTCATTAAATCGTTTCCACTTAAAAGCGGAGCATGACCGTCGATAGGCTTGTTATGTCGTTTCGCAGATTCTATCTTTTTTATTACTTCTTCATCCTCGAAGATGACTCCAGGATAATTCATCATCTCGCCGAGATATTTTATGTCATCTAAAGAAAGAAGCTCGTCGACAGCTGTCGAATCCAGGATAGCTCCTGATGTCTCGAATGATGTGGCTGGCACACAGCTTGGTGTTCCGAAATAAAATTTCATCGGTGATTTCTTGCCATTCTCAATCATATATTTAACGCCATCTACGCCTAAGACGTTGGCAATCTCATGTGGGTCGCTGACGGTGGCTACAGTGCCATGAGCCACGGCGAGACGGGCAAACTCAGATGGTACAAGCAAAGAACTTTCGATATGAATATGTGAGTCAACAAAACCAGGCATGATAATCTGATTGTTGTTATTGTCATCTTCTATTATGTTGATAATCTTTCCATTTTCAATAAAGATAGTTCCTTTGAAAATACGAGAGTTTATCACATCTACGATTTGTCCGCTTACTTGAAATACTGAGTCCATACTAAAAAAATTATGAGCAAATTTACTATTTAAACCTGAACATTTCAAATAAACAATGGTTTATTAATAAAAATAAATTTGCCAGTTATGAATACGATATATGACTTTAAAGCTTTGACTTCAAATGGAAAAGAACTTGATTTCGAGCAGTTCAGGGGTAAGGTTTTACTTATTGTTAATACCGCGAGCAAGTGTGGCTTCACTCCGCAGTTCGCAGGTCTCGAAGAATTGAATCAAAAATATAAAAATGCAGGCCTCGTCATCTTAGGTTTCCCTTGCAATCAGTTTGCGCAACAGGATCCGTGGAGCGACGAGGAAATCAGTAACTTCTGTCAGGTCAACTATGGAGTGACTTTCCAGATGATGAAGAAGATAGACGTAAATGGCGAGAATGCTTCACCGATTTATACTTTCTTGAAAGAGAAAACGAAAAATATCTTAGGTGATGACATCAAATGGAACTTCACAAAATTCCTTATCTCAGCTGACGGAAAGAAAATCAAACGTTACGCTCCTACAGTAAAACCAAGTCGTCTTGAAAAAGACATCGAGGCGATGTTGTTAGTGACGGTTTGATTTAGGGTATGAGGGTATAAGGGTATAAGGGTATAAGGGTATGAGGGTATGAGGGATTCCTCAGTTCCTCAATTCCTCAGTTCCTCAGTTCCTCAGTTCCTCAGATCCTTAGTTCCTTAGATCCTTAGTTCCTTAAGCCCTAATTCATATCCTTCTTCGTAGAGTGCTATCAGTTTCTTGCTGTCGCGTTCCATTCTGTCGACTTCGATAGGTCTTTGCGGACGTATGACGATGATTTCTCCACGTTCTTCCATGGCTTCTATCATGGAGATTTGTTCGTTGTAAATCCTATTACGATTTCTGATAGCTTCTTGCATCGCTGGATATTGTTTGTAAAATAAAGAAACGAATTTCATATCCTTTTCTTTTTTACGATATCCTTTGTTGCGAGTGAGAACCACAACATTGTTGTCGTACCCCAATTCTCTCGCTCTCATAATTGGGATAGAATCGGCGATGCCACCGTCTAACATAGGTTCGCCGTCGACGTATGTTATTGGACAAACGAAAGGCAGGCTGCTTGATGCCTTCACAATGTCGATGACTCTTTTAGGGTCTTTCTTTTCTTCGTAATAACAAGCTTTGCCAGTCTTGCAACTGGTGGTGACCATCTCGTAATGTTCTTCGCTACTTGCTAGCTTTTCATAATCGTAAGGAATTATCTCATCTGGAAAAGTGTGAAACAGCAAATCAAAGTCCATGATGTTTCCTTTTTTTAGGAGATGTCTTATTCCGATGTAATTATATTTTTCGAGTAAGTCGATATTGCTGAATTTGGCTCTTCCTCTTTGGTTTGAGATGTAAGACAGTCCGTTACAAGCTCCGGCGCTGACGCCAATGGTGAAAGGGAAACGGATGCCTTTGTCCATGAAGCAGTCCAATACTCCGGAGGTGAAGACACCTCTCATGCCTCCACCTTCGAGTATAAGTCCAGATTTATTAGTTATGTTTATCATTAGGCGTTGCCATACGTTATATCTGTAACAGCCTTTCAGGCTAGAATTGTTAATTATTAATTGTACATTGTAAATTGTACATTATAAAAGCGTAAATATCAGCTTGTTCTTCGATGACTTTTGATATTGGCTTGCCAGCGCCGTGACCAGCTTTGCTGTCGATTCTGATGATTTTTACATTGTCGCCGGTCTGTGCATCTTGCAATGCAGCTGCATATTTGAATGAGTGAGCAGGAACAACGCGGTCGTCGTGGTCGGCTGTCGTTACCATGATGGCAGGATATTTTACGTCAGCGCCGTTTTGTATTGTGTGTAATGGAGAATATGCATAAAGTGCCTCAAACATCTCTTGGCTTTCTTCGCTGGTACCATAGTCGCTAGCCCAGTTCCAGCCGATTGTGAACAAATGATAACGTAACATATCCATGACACCTACTTGTGGAACAGCAGCTGCGAATAAGTCAGGGCGTTGGTTTACAACAGCTCCTACTAACAAACCGCCGTTAGAACCGCCGTTGACGGCCATCTTGCTTGGATTGCTGTAGCCGTTTTCGATGAGATATTCAGCACATGCGATGCAGTCGTCGAAGACATTTTGTTTCTGTAACTTAGTTCCTGCTATATGCCATTCTTCTCCGTATTCGTTGCCGCCACGAAGGTTCATCAAAGCATAGACGCCGCCGTTTTCAAGGAATGGAAGTCTCGATGTTGAGAAGCTTGGATTTAAGGTGATGTTGAAACCGCCGTAACCATAAAGCAATGCTGGGTTGTTGCCGTCTTTCTTCATACCTTTTTTATATGTCAAGAACATAGGAACTTTGGTGCCGTCTTTTGAGGTGACGAAGACTTGTTCTGTGACGTAATCTTCAGATTTGAAGTCGATGGCAGGAGCGCGGAACACTTCAGAAGTGTTGTCGTCGATGTTATATCTGTAAATCGTTGTTGGGAAAGCGAAAGATGTGAAAGCGTAGAAAACTTCTTTGTCTTTGTAGTCGCTGCTGATGCCGATAGAACCGAATGTTGGCAAAGCGATTTCGTGTAACATTGTGCCGTCCATAGTGTAGACGTAAGCGTGGTGTGAAGCGTCTTGGTCGTAAGTGACAATCATCTTGCCATCGGCGAGGTTGATGCTAGCGATGACGTTTTCACATTCTGGAATAACTTCAACCCAGTTTTCCATCTTAGGATTATTTACATCAACCTTACAGATTTTGCCTTTAGGTGCGTTGTAGTTAGTTGAAATATATAATGTTCCGTCGATGACATCGATTGGGCTGTAATTATAATTCATGTCGAAGCCGATTTGTTCGAACTTGCCTTTAGGATTTTGCATGTCTTTAATCCACAAGGTATGACCTGCGCCTTGGCCGCTTTCGAACATAAACATATATTTCTCATCATCAGTGAGAGATACGGTGTGGAAGTAGCGAGGCTGTTCTGGATTTTCGTAGAACAAGACATCTTCTTCTTGAGGAGTACCGAGTTTGTGATAATAGATTTTATGGTTTTCGTTTACGTTGCTGAACTCCTTGCCTTCTTCAGGACGGTCGTATGCACCGTAGAAGAAACCGTCTTTGTACCATGACGCGCCTGTGAACTTAGCCCATTGGATGTGGTCTGTAAGAAGTTGGCGTGTCGCGATGTCCATGACATAAATCTCGACCCAGTCGGAACCGCTACGTTGGATGCTGTAGGCTAGATATTTGCCGTCGTTAGATTGGAATGTGCCGCTTAAAGCCACGGTGCCGTCGTCTGATAAAGTGTTAGGGTCGAGGAGGACAGAAGGCTCTTCTTCTAATGAGTTCTGGATATAGATTACATTTTGGTTTTGGAGACCGTCGTTCTTTGAGAAGATATAACGGTCGAAACGTTTTGAAGGAAGACTGAAACGTTCGTAGTTGACGAGTTCGGTCATACGTTGTTTCAAGGTTTCACGGAAAGGGATTTGTGAGAGATAATCCTCTGTCACTGCGCGTTGTGCGTCAACCCATTGTGCTGTCTCTGCAGTGGTGTCGTTTTCGAGCCAGCGATAAGGGTCAGCTACTTTTGTTCCAAAATATTCATCGACGACAGTAGCGTCTTTTCTTGTTTCTGGATATTCTTTAACAGAAAGTTTCGTCGCATTATGACCGCAACTTAACAAGGTAATCATGCTTCCCATGATGATAAATTTAGCTTTAGTATTCATACAAATATTGTTAATAATTGACGATGTGATTTTTTTACAAAGGTATTAATTTATTTGTAAAAATATTAAATTTGCAGACATAAATGTTCCAACAATTTCTTAAAAATGGTTTTCAGTAGCAATATATTTCTAATATATTTTTTGCCAGTATTTCTGATATTTTATTTTATAAGTCCAAAGCGATGGAGAAATGTCGTGCTTCTCATGTTTTCTTTGGTGTTTTATGCTTATGGTGCTCCCGATTTCATACTTCTGCTTGTTGGTTCATGTGTGGCGAATTTTTATCTGGTGAAGCTGATGCATAAAACTGAAAAGAAATTAACAAAAAAACTATATTGCGCAGCAGCTATCATCATAAGTTTAGGATTGTTGATTTATTACAAATACGCAAATTTCTTTATTGAGAATATAAATCATCTTCTTGAAGCCTTCGATTCTCACACAATTACTTTCGCAAAAGTATTGCTTCCGATAGGAATCTCGTTTTTTACATTTCAGTCAATTACTTATGTTATCGATACTTACAGAGGCAACAACGAGCCAATGGAAAGACTACACGATTATGTCTTGTATATCATGATGTTCCCTCAGCTTATAGCTGGCCCGATTGTAAGATATTGCGATATCGAACAAGAGATTCGTCATAGAAATTATGATTGGAACGAGGCACTTCAAGGGTTCTATCGTTTCATAATAGGTCTTTCAAAAAAGATTCTTATCTCTGATGTTATTGGGATTCAAGTCGACAAAATGCTGGCTGGCGATATCGCAATGATGGATTCTGCAACGGCATGGATTACTATCATAGGTTATACTATGCAGCTTTATTTCGACTTCTCTGGTTATTCCGACATGGCGATAGGCCTCGGTAAAATGATGGGATTTCATTTCCCTGAAAACTTCGATAATCCTTATAACTCATCGAGTATCACTGAGTTTTGGCGCAGATGGCACATGACACTCGGCGCATTTATGCGTAACTATCTTTATATTCCTTTAGGCGGTAACAGATGTTCTAAATCGAGAATGTATTTCAACCTTTGGATAGTGTTTTTACTATCAGGATTCTGGCATGGAGCTAATTGGAACTTCTTGATTTGGGGCGCATATCACGGAATTTGGCTCGTATTTGAAAGAATGGGTCTTAAGAAATTTTATGAAAAAATAGGGAAAATACCAAGCGTGATAATAACATTCGTTATTGTATTAGTTGGCTGGGTCTTCTTCAGAATAGAAAGTTTTCACGATGCCACTACATTCATTTCCAGAATGTTTGCCTTCGATTTTAATATGATGGAAAATGTCTACGACAATCAATTCTTCTTTACTTTGATAATTGCTGTCGTATTGTCATTCATCTGCTTGTTTCCTTTCGGAAAGAAAATCTACGACTTCGTATTTTATACCAATTACAATAAAACTCAAAATATCATAGTCTGGATTATAGCTGTGATAACATTATTATTCTGCCTTGGTGCGTTAAATACTGCAGGCTTTAGTCCGTTCATCTACTTTAGATTTTAATAAATGAAAATAAATTTTAACAAAATATTATTCGTTATAACGATACTGCTTTTCGGACTTATATTTGTCCAAAGTATCTGGCATCCAATTGAATTAAAGCCTCTCGATGGCGCGACATATAAGACGGAGTTTCCAGAATTGACTTTTGAAAGTTATAAAAACAATTCTTTTCAAAATAATCTTAATAAATATTCACAAGAAAATTTTGCTTTCCGCGAATGGGCGTTGAGATTTTATAATCAATATCTTTGGTCTTTCTATCATAAGACAAATGCAGAGATAGTGATGGAAGGTAAGGAAGGTTATCTTTATGAAAATCTATGTGTTAGAGATCATTATCAAAGTCTTATGTATAATGTTACTGATGATACGACTTTTATGTTGAATCTTTTTGAGACAGATGCATTACGCATGTGGAAAGTGCAGGAATTGTTGAAAGAGCATGATATTCATATCTTTGTAAATATCCCTCCAGGAAAGAATGATATTTATCCAGAATACCTTCCTGAAAATGTCTATAACGACAAGCCTGATGGCGTTCATGCTTATGATTATTATAAACCAAAATTCGATGAACTAGGAATTAATTATATAGACCATGTGACTTATTTTCAAGATATTAAAGATAAAGTGGATTATCCTTTGTTTCCAAAGACTGGTACTCACTGGACCAATATCGCTGCATCGTATGCCTTTGATTCTATTATAAAATACATGGAAGTCTTGGGCGATAGGAATCTTTTAAACGTACAGCTAAGTGAAAAATATATCGACAAAAACAGACACCCTGATGATGACCTTGAGCAGCTTTTGAATCTTACATTTCCTATAAAACCTAATAAGAATTATTATACTGACGTAACTGTAATTCCTGATTCTACGGCAGTTAAACCAAATCTTATTACAATAGGCGATTCATATTTCTGGACTATTTCCTACAATATTCCATTAGATACAATTTTTGACAGACATCCGTATTGGTATTACAACAGCACAATTTATTTTGATGAATATAATCATTCTACAAATGACATTAATTTTGCAGAAGAACTGATGTCTGCTGATTATATTATGTTGAATTACTGTACTACGCAACTTTATGACCTTGGAAGTAAATTCTTGCCAAAAGCCTTGGTTTATCTATGTTATAGCGAAGAAGAAAGAAATGCTAAAGTTGAGCAGCTAATCAAGAATATGAGAAATGACAAGAATTGGTATAACTCACTTTCTGAAAAGGCTAAGAATCAGAATGTTTCTGTTGAGGAGGTTATGCGTAATGATGCGATGTATCTGGTGTATCAACAGCCGGAATCTTGTTTCGATGACTTGAAAGGCTATAAGTTACCGACGAATAGGAACGAGTCTTTAGTAAAAATGACAGAACTTGATTTATTTGAGAGCAAGATAAAAAGAATAATCGATGACATTTGCTCTGATGCTAATTGGCTTGATGAGGTGAAGAAGAAAGCTGAGAAAAGCGGCGTTAGTCTGGAAACTCAGTTACGAAATGATGCAATTTGGATGATTGATAATAAATGAATTTTATGAAGATGAAAAAAATATTATTTATTTCTTTGGCAGTATCGTTGTTAATTTCATGTTCTGGTGATAATTCTACTCAAGAAACAATAAAGCCATTTGACTATCCAGAATCAAAGATTTGGAAACATGGGGTCTACTCAAAATGGGAGGCACAAAAACTGGAAGGAATATTCGATGGATTGGAAGTCGATGTGATTTATTCTCAAGAAAAAAATGATATTTATGTAGGACGAGTTGTTGCTGACACCTCAAAAAATCTTCCTTTAGACGAATGGTTATCAATGCTGAAAGAACCTGATAAAATGTCATATTGGGTTGATTTTAAGAATCTTAATGCCAATAATGCAGAAAAGGCATTGACAGTATTCGAGAATCTTGTCTATAAATATAATCTTAAAGATAAATTTTTTATAGAAAGTCGTGATATCGAAGCACTTAAAATTGCGAAGGGTAAAGATTATCATGTTATGCTTTGGGTTGAGAACTTGCATTATTGGAAAAATCCAAGCAAGAAAGATACTCTCTATGTGATGAATATGATTAGGTCTCAAATAAATGACCTTCAGCCAAGTGCGATAAGCTGCGAATACACGATGTTCCCTCTCTTATGCGATACATTCCCTGAACAGAATATTCATTTTTGGGATACGCCCAAAAAATATACTCCTGAAAATGTAGAGTTTACAAAGAAATTGTGTGAGAATCCAAGCGTTAAAGTTGTGCTTGTAGATTATCCAACACCAGAGATTTTTTAAGGACTCGGGAACTCTAGAATTCTAAAATTCTAAAATTCTAAAAAGTTCCTAGTATTTGTATGTTAATATTTTTTAACGTAATGCTGTGTTCTGGATGCCATAGGTAGTCTTTGTTTACAGGTTGGAGATAGATGTCAAAAATATTAAACTTAGAATCTTTTGTGGATAAAACCTTGACAAATTCCATCTTCATCCATTTATTAGGACTATAGTGTTTGCTAGAAATATTCTTGCTTATGTTATCGCATTGAACGATTTTTTTGTCGTCATCATAAGTATATTCCATGCCAAAGTTTATAAACTCATCCTGCCAAACTCTGCCAGTATACATTATGTCGGCAGTGACGACAATCTTGATTTCATCATAGTTGCCTTTGATTTTTTTTGATAATATTGGTGTTTTAACTGGTTTGACAATGCTAGGCTTCTCCTGGTTTGAAGTACAGAAAACAGAGTCGATAGTATAGTTTTTTATTTGTTTAAACTTGCTTTGTGGAAATAAAATATCTTTGGTTATCTTATTGTTAGTGTATGAATAATTGTCGACATAAATAAGTGTTTCGAAATTTTCACTGACTTCATTTATTAAAGTCTGGTCATTTATTTCCTCAAGTTCGAGCCCCTCTTTTATCAAGAAGAGACGCTTTTTGTTGTTTGCAGTCGAGAAGTAATAATTTTCATATACGCCATCGAAAATAGTTCTTGTATATCTTAAGAAACAGGTTTTTATGTCGCAATGAAAATCTTTGATAGTATCGAGTTCTTCTCCCATCCAGTGAATGCTTGCAGGAGTTTTAAGATTGTAATTGTCTCTTAGCAAAGCGTTTAAAGTAGGAACGATGTCGTTGTGAGAGACTACAGAATTGAATCTGGCTGATTTTTCTAACATTGGTGACCAGATAATTAAAGGTACATGAAATGCGTATATTGGGTTGTCGGAATGGGTGTTAAGACTATGGTCTCCGGTAATGACGAAGATAGTGTTGTTGTTATATTGTTGGTATTTTTCAATGAAATATTTTAAAGCATCGTCGGTGTAGATAGTAGCTGCGAGATGTCCTAATATGTCATTGCTTTTCTTTTGTTCGTTTGCTGGAAGTGTTGCGATAATCTCCTTTGCTTTGTTGTAATAAGCCTCGCTTCTGTTTTTGTCGTTAAGCCGTAGGTAGTTATCATGTTGAGAAACAGTCATAAATAAGTCAAAGTATGGTCTGTCATGTTTGCGTTGTTCTATTATTTCCATACTTTTTTCAAACATTACTTTATCGTGGTATCCCCAATAGGTATAGTCGTAATGTTTGTTTTCTTCTTTCTTTTGATCTTCTTTTAATGGGGCAAGGAAGTCGGTATGTTGAGAGATAAGATAATCATACACTCTGTCGAAAGAGAATTCTCCTGCATAGAATGCACTTGTATGATAATCATTGTCTTTCAATACGCTAAACAAAGAATTGTATTCTGGAATATTGCCGAACTGAAATCCTTTTAATCCGTGAGGAACAGAGCCTGTGATGGCTGGTACTGCTCCGAAACTGCGTGGCGTCGTCGATAAACAATTGGTCCATAATAACGAATGTCGTGACAATGAATCTAAAAAAGGAGTGAAAGTGTAACCATATTTGTTAACGCCAAACAGGTCGGCACCTAAAGATTCTACAACGATGACAACGATGTTAGGTTTGTCTTCTGTTTTTTTGAAATATTGTCCTAATACATTATTAATATTGTCAGTTCTTTCCAAAGGATATGTGTCGTCAAGTATTTCTCTTTCTGGAAAAATCGACTTGTATTTTTGAATCTTATCTTTGTTAAATTCTAATTTAGATAAGTTAATTTCAGTGTCTTTTTCCATAAAACAAGAATAGAAGCAATACCATATTTTGTTTACGGCATCATTATTTTGATTAGGTTTTATGACAAAAAACAAGGGGATTGATATCAGCATTAGCAATAATATGACCTTGGCCGTTGAACCCTGGCTTTGTCTTTTGATAATCTTTTGATTAACGAAAGTAAATGCAATGATAAATAATATAGCAGCTGCAATCATCCAGAAGTTCAACACACTTTTTATAGTTGTAATGGTTTCCCATAATGGTCGCTCAATAAATTCGTTGCCCATCATAAGGCCTGTGCTTCTGAAATAAAATATTAAACTTATTTCAGAAATGATAATTATGGAAAATAGAATGGAACAGAAATAAGTCGCGACATTTTTTGAAAAAATGGAGATTATGTTAAAAATAATAAAGACGCAGAAACCCAATAGCAAAGAAGCGATTAGGTTGCTATAAACCATTTCTAACAAACAAGTTACAGATATAGCATCTGATGTTAAAAGTTCGAAGCTTTTAATGCAGAATAAGACTAGTATGAAACATATTGTCGCAGTAAAAAATGATTTGATTGATTCCAGATATTTCTTCATAATTATTATTTGCTTGCTTTTATAAGAACCTTAACATTGTCGAACATCATTCGGTCTTTAGATGAGTTTCTGAAATATATTTTTAATTTTTCACCCTTATAGCTCTTGGTTGTTGAAATCATGATTCTGTTTGCAAAATGTTCTAGCTCGCCTGTATTGAGGTTTTTATTTTGCAATGAGATTAATGGCACTGCCTGATAGAAATCTCCTATCGAATAAATCAGGAGAGGAAGTTTGTTTTCTGTATAGGATTGTAAATCAAAAGAAACAGAAACGGAAAACTTGGTGTAATCATCTTTGACTTCCAGATATGGATACAAAGATATATATTCTACATTTTCATCAAAATAGACGAATTTATTTTCAAGTGAGTCGACGGTCAAGTGTTTATAGATTTTGTTAGTTGTGTTGTCAATGTCGAAATAATATTCAGCAATATCTACGAGGTTTTCATCGGTGCTGCCATTTAAGAAGTTGTTTTCCAAAGCATAGGCGCTTATCAGGTTATAATGGTCAAGTTCTTTCTTTAGTTGTTGATATAAATTCGGATTATCAACGGATGTCAGATGTAAATTCTTGTCAATCTTATATAGTCGGCTTCTGCATAAGAAATATTCATCATGCAAGTAGTCGACAACATCCCTGTTGTTTAGCATAAAGGCTTGTTTTACTTTACTTCTGAATTCTCTTACGGTATCTAAAGAAGTGCCGAGCCAATGACAATATTCATCAATATTATAGTCGTAGTTGTTAGATAAGTATGCGTTTATTGTCGGTGTTATATCGTAGTGAGAAACAACAGCTTCCATTTGTTTATATTCTTTAAGCAGAGGGGAATGAATTAGAAGCGGTACATTGAAAGAACGTAATACGTTGCCAGTGTTGAACATTCCTATTCTGTGGTCGCCTGTGATGACAAAAATTGTATTCTCGTATCCAGGTAAAGACTTGTATTTTTCAATGATGTTCTTAACGCATTCATCCATATAGAGATAGCAGGCAAATACATTCAAATTTTTGGAAATGATATTCTTTTCTTTTGTGCTAACATTGTTGCTGCTTTCAAGAATTTGCTGTGCTTTTTGTTCATATTTTTCCTGACCTTCTAAGATGATAAAAGGCTCGTGAGTGCTAAGTGTCATTATTATATCCACAAAAGGTTTGTCGCTATTGCTTGACAATCTGTTGTTTGTGACAATATCAAACAATTCTTTGTCATCGAGTCCCCATCTGTTGTTTTCTATCATCAAATTATGTTTTTCTTCATCAATAGCTTCGGATGTAGGAATGAAAATATTTTCTATGTCGTTGCATTCCAGGAAGTTGTCGTATCTGTCCAGTTTACGGTAGCAACCATAATAATATGATATTTCATAGTCATTTTTCTTAAAATCTTTTAAGAGTGAGTTGTGAGATGGTATATTAGTATATGGATGTGCGAATCCTTTTTTACCATGTGGAGTAGAAGCGAAAATTGTAGGCAATACACCGAATGTTCGTTCTGTTGCAGATAAACAATTCTTCCAGTAGAGACTTTCATTTTTCAAACTATCGATGAATGGTGTGAAAGAAATTGTTGGTGTCTCTGCGCCACTCAAGCATTGCCCGAAACTTTCTACTATGATAAAGACAAAATTAGGTTTTACAGAATGAGATGTTTTATTCAGGAATGGACCTAAAACATCTTGATAATCAGCTTTTCTGTAGAAAGGATAATCGCTATATGGATATTTGAATTGATAGTTTAGCTGTTGATATGAATTTGTAGCTTCTTCTATGATTTTAAATTCTGTGTTTTCAGGGATGTCTTTTTGATGTAAATAATCGTAAATTTTAATGAAAGAATAAGAAGGCTGGTTTGTGGCTAAAGTGAAATTTGCATGAGTGTCGCAATAAAGTTCTTCTCGTATAATATTTATGTAATTATATGAAACAGATATTACTAGAGATGTTAATATAATGATATATGCTAAAATATTTCCAATTTTAACTTTATTCCAAAGTTTAGAAACGATGACGAATAAAAGTATTGAGATTGTTAAAAATAGTATTGGAACTATTGAAAATGAAGATGATGACGAGATTGTTCCTTTTAAACCTTCGATGGAATATGCAAAGATGACATGGTCTAACGGCATCATCAAATTGCAGAAATATTCTGTCAGAAGTGTTGATATTATTGCGTAAATAAAAATTAATGTTTTATAAATCTTGGTAGTTATTTTTGGAGAGAAATAGTGGCAGATTAAGAATATAGGAAAAATCCAAGTGATAAAATGAGATGCCAAAAGCAAATCATATTTAAAGCCTGAGATTATGTTTGCAAATTGTGAAACTCCAATGTCTATACGTGTCGTTGTTTCTACGTAAAATATTATTCTAATTATGAGCATCATCAACAATAGCAGGATGTTGAGATGTATCCATTGTCTGATGCTTTTATTTATATTTTCGATAATATTCTTCATCATTTCAATCAATTTGTTAGAATAGAGACATTAACATTGTTTACTTCAATATTGCTTTTTGAAGTATTCCAAAAGTATAGTTTTACGTTTTTGTTTTTAAGATTAACAACGAAAGGTGCGTAATAATTATACTTGAAATTAAATGTCTTAAAGTCATTGTTAAAATTATTGTTGATGTCAATTTTATCCCATAAAACACCATTTATTTCAACAACAATAGGTGGGATTTTTGTATTAGGCTCTAGATTTCTGATATCGACAGAGCCTTCAATTTTGATTGTCTTATATCTTTTGTTGAGTTTGATATTTGCAAAAGTATTATATACAGATTCTTTTTCAACTATGAAGTTTTCTGATATATATTCTTGTTTTACAATATCTTTAGCATTACTAAAGTTACTTTGGCTTATGTAGTAATACGGAATGTAAATCGTAAATAATAGCAATAAAATTTGTAATGCGCTAGATATTATCTTAGTGGTTTTGTTTTCTTTAGGGAGTTTTATTTTGTTTAAAATAGATGATAGTAATTCGTATAGATACAAGCATGCATGCGACAAGAGATATGCTGTCAATAAAAACAATAAAGCAGCATAAATATGACCTAGAGCTGTATTGTAAGTATTGTTAGCCAATATGATAAAAGGTTCTCTTAGGAAACCATGAATTGCGAATAAGGCAAGAGAGATGTTACCGAAGTGTACCAAAAAATTCTTCAGTAAAGTTTTCTTTATCGGGATGTTTTTTATGAATTGATAAGCGAAGATGAAAATGATTGTAATTGCAAGAAATGTAAAAGGGAAGAAGATTTTATAGAAGTTGCCAAGGCAAAATATTGTTAGTGATATGAAAAATAATAAGTTACTGATTTTTGTATCTTTATTGAAAGCTAACAACATTCCTAGGCAGAACTCTGGTAGATGACCAGGAAAATTTTGTAGTAGATATACTTCGTGAATGTTATTGAATTGATATATAGATAAGTATATCCAAGTGTAAGCGAAGATGCAAATTGTGATAAATGCTTTTGTGTTATATTTTTTAATGAGATTGTAAAGGAAAGGGAAGAGCAGATATAGTTGAAGAATAAGTCCGAAAAACCACCATGGACCATTGACGCTAGTTCCTTGATTTGGCATTAAGGTATGAATGAAAAGGAGCTTGTAACTTAACTCCTCAAAATGAACGCCCCAAGGGAGTCTGTCGTGCATCAATATTGTTGTAAGTATGAAAAATATCACTCCAGAAAGAAGTAGCGGATATATCTTTTTCAATCTGTCGACAATGAAATTAAGCCATGATTTATGATGTTTTGTCATGGATAGTGTTAATCCGTAACCGCTGACAAAGATGAATATTTGAACTCCGTAATGTCCGAGGAAGCTGAAGATTGTATTGATGAATTCGCTTGGTGTTTGCTGAAGTTGATTAAAGAAGTTATTTATGTGATTTATAGAGAAGTAGAACTCGTTTTCTCCAGTTGATGGAGCCAGATGATGAAAAAAGTTGTGCAAGCAAATAAGCAATATTGCAAAACCTTTTAAAATTGATGTATCTTTTTGAGAATAACTTCTTAATATCATTGCAATCTTCTTTTTTGCAAAAATAATAAAATTAGGATAGAAGAGAGTAATAAAAAAGACG
>JBGVQR010000037.1:0-6354 GCA_045127605.1 Candidatus Limimorpha sp.
GCTCAAAGAATCATGGACGACATCATCGACCTCGAAATTGAAAAGATAGATGCTATCCTTGAAAAAGTATACTCAGACCCAGAAAGCGACGAGGTTAAGAGATGCGAAGTGGAACTCTGGAAGAACATACGCAGAAAAGCTCTCCAAGGTCGTCGTACAGGTATTGGCATCACCGCAGAAGGCGATATGCTTGCAGCTCTCGGCAAACGCTATGCTTCAGACGAAGCTATCGAGTTCTCGACATCAGTACAGAAACTCCTCGCTTTCGAAGCATATAAGTCATCAGTGAACCTCGCTAAAGAACGTGGAGCTTTTGAAGTGTTCGACGCAAAACGCGAAGAGAACAACCCATTCATCAACCGTCTCCGCGCTATGGATGAGAACTTCTACCAAGATATGGTGAAGTACGGTCGTCGTAACATCGCTATGCTTACCATCGCTCCAACAGGAACAGTAAGTATCTGTACACAGACAACATCAGGTATAGAACCTGTATTCATGGTGTCTTACAAACGTCGTCGTAAAGTTAACCCTAACGATAAGAATGCTAAGGTGTCTTTCACTGACGCAGAAGGCAACTCATTCGAAGAATATAATGTCTTCCATCCAAAATTCATGACATGGCTCGAAGTGAACGGTTATAACGTGGAAGAAGTAAAAGCATACGATGATGAGAAATTACAAGAGATAATAGCTAAGTCTCCTTATTATAAAGCTACTGCTAACGACATCGACTGGGTCAGCAAGGTTAAGATGCAGGGCGAGATGCAGAAATGGGTCGACCACTCAATCAGCGTTACTGTCAACATCCCAGCTGAGACAACAGAAGAACTCGTAAGTCAGATTTACTTAACAGCATGGGAATGCGGTTGTAAAGGTATGACAATCTACCGCGACGGCTCACGCACTGGCGTCCTCGTTTCAAATAAGAAAGAAGAAAAGAAAAACGCTGAAAACGATATCATCGAGACACATTCACCAATACGTCCTAAGACTCTCGAATGTGACGTAGTACGTTTCCAAAACAACTACGAAAAATGGATTGCTTTCGTTGGTAAAATCAATAACAAGCCTTACGAAATCTTCCTCGGTAAACAAGACGATTTCTATTTGCCTCCTTTCGTTGAGACAGCATGGATTACAAAGAACAAAGGCGAAGAAGGCAGATCAAGATATGACTTGCAGTTCCAAGATAAACAAGGTTATAAAGTCACTATTGAAGGACTTTCACGTTCTTTCAGCCCTGAGTTCTGGAACTACGCTAAACTTATCTCAGGTATCTTACGTCACGGCATGCCTATTTCAAATGTCGTTACCTTAATCCAAAACTTAAGCGTTGACGAAGATAACATCAACGCATGGAAGAACGGTATCGCTCGCGCGTTGAAACGTTACATCCCTGACGGAACTAAAGTTGACAAGGAAGTATGTCCAACATGTGGCGACGCTCTCGTCTACGAAGACGGCTGCAAACATTGTAAGAACTGCGGATATTCAAAATGTGGATAATAAAAAAAGACAGCTGAAAGGCTGTCTTTTTTTTTTTAGTCACCGAGACATCAGGACTCCAAGACACCAAGAATGCTTAACTTAGAGTCTTGGCGACTTGGCGACTCGGTGTCTTTTATTCCGCAAACTTCAAGCTGTATAAGATACTTTCTTGTTGTCGGAGAAGGTCTCTCTTTTCTTTGTTAGGATAATAAATCCAGCCTTCTGCTGTGACAATCTTGGAGCTTGTTGGGTCGACGACGCTGTATGACACGAAAGGTCCAGCCATGAAGTCGCCTACTACATTCCATAAGCCGCGAGTCTCTACTGCATATCCAGCAGGGAAATTAGGTAATACTTTTGATGCTGGTTTTAAGAATTCTTTGTCGGTGGTCATATATGAACCGTCGATAGGACCTGGGATATATTTCTTCACTATAGAGTCACGGACCTTGATGATGTTGTCTGGATTTAAGTCGGCAGTGTCTTTATATGGCAATTCATAAATCAAGAATGCCATGCTCTTGTCGGCTTGTTCGTTGCGAATCCACATGAAGTTGTCTTTGTCGATGCCGATGAAATAACCTTCAGGAACGTTCATAGTGACGCCGAATCTTTTCTTAATATGTCCCATAATCTTAGTGTCTCTTGTAGGACGGAAGAACTCTTGGAAGCGTTTTCTCTCGTTGTCGTCGAAGATGAGTTTCAGTCCATCTTTCTGTGAGTCGAAAGCTCTCACCCATGACTCTGGCGATGCTGCTGTTATTCTTATCACATATTGAGGCTCCGACATCCAGTTGTGCTGTGTCTCAACGATAGGATTCTTGATGTCTTTGTCAATCTTAGCGATGATGAGATTACGATGTTTTTTAAACATGTCATTCAAAGCATCTGCATTGATATGAGCTACCTTGAAGTTCTTCTCAGGCTGAGGAAGACCATATTGTTCCTGCTCGAAGAAATCGCGGACAGTCTGACCCATCACGCCATTCCATTGTTCGTCGTTTTGTGTCACCAGGAGAATCTCCGATGAGCCGCCGACAGAACGAGCCTTACTTATTGTTTCTTTTCCTTTCTCATCAACACATGATGAAAACGATGCTAACAATATAAGCATTACTGCTATCAATCTGATGTTTTTCATAATATTATTATTTGTCATTAATAATTCTTGATTTTTCATGAGACGCATCAACGACATCTTGTTTATTTTCATCTGTGTCGTCGACACGTCTCTACTATTCCTAATTCCTAATTTTCAACTTCTGTCCAATTCTTAAAACGGACTTGTCTGTTAAACCATTGAGTTTCTTAATCTGTTCGACGCTGACGCCGTATTTTTTGGAAATATCCCAGAGGTTATCTCCCGATTTCACGGTGTGAGTTATAGAGCCGTTGCCTGAGCTAGATGTTTTTGCAGGAGGATATACCTTCAGTTTCTGACCCACGTTCAAGGTGGTGCTTTTAAGATTGTTCCATTCTTTGAGGTTTGTCACCGTACATTGATATTTCTTGGCGATGATGCTGAGGTTTTCTCCCGACTTCACCGTGTGTGTCTTTTGTTCTGTGGAGCGTTCCACGGGCTTGCTGTTGCCTGCCTGTGCCATAGGCGCGCCTGAGCTGTAGACGATGAGTTTTTGTCCAGGATATATGGTGGTGCCTTTTAGTTTATTCCATGTCTTCAGCTGGTTGACGCTGATGCGGTATTTGTTGGCTATGCTTCCGAGGCTCTCGCCGCTTTTCACGATGTGGACGCTTCTGTCGCTCACCTTTTTCATTTCTTCTTCGAGTTTAGCTCTGTCGATGCCTTTCTTGGTCTTGAAGTTATAGACCTCTTTCTCATGAACCAGGAAGCTGTCGATGTATCTCTCTGGAAGTCGTAGCGACATTGGTGTTTTTGCGTTGGCAGGTATGATGCTAGCCTTGTATTGAGGGTTGAAGAATTTGATATCTTCCATAGGTATGCCGAGCATCTCGTGGAGCTGGTCGAAGTGAAGCGGCTGGCGTACTGTCACGCTGTCGACACCGTCGGCCATGATGCCAGGGTCGGTAGGGTAGAGGTTGTGTTCTTGTGAGTAACTCATCACATAGTTGACGGCGATGAATGCTGGCACGTAGCCGCGTGTCTCTTTAGGAAGGAATGGCCATATCGCCCAGTAGTTCTTCAAGCCGCCGGCGCGACGTATCGCCTTGTTGACGTTGCCGCCGCCTGAGTTATATGCTGCCAAAGCCAAGAACCAGTCGTCGTATTTGTTGTAAAGGTCCAAGAGATGCTGACATGCTGCTTCGGTGGCTTTCACCGGATCCATGCGGTCGTCGACCAATGATGTCACGTTTAACTTATATGTCTTGCCTGTGGCATACATGAACTGCCAGAGACCTTTGGCTCCAGCATGAGAGCCTGCACGTGGGTTAAGAGCTGACTCCACGACGGCGAGGTATTTTATCTCCAAAGGGATGTTGTACTTGTCTAAAGCCTGTTCGAACATAGGGAAGTAGATGTCGGCAAGACCTAAAATCTTACACATGTGATTACGTTTCTTTACTGCGTAGACATCAATGAAGCTCTTGACGTGTTTGTTGTAAACCAGTTCTATAGTGGTCTGGCTTCTGAGTTTGGCGATACGTTCAGCGTAGACGCTGTCGGGGAATGTCGGTACAAATCCTTCTGGATAATTGTATATGTTTTCCGATTTAGAACTCGACTCTAATTTGTTCTGCTCAAAATAAGGGATGTCGGCAATGTCTTCTATCATATCCATCATGACATCAGACTCTTCCACTATAGCCTCCCCAGAATTCTCTCTGTCGATACGTTCCTGCAAAGCCATCTCGAGGCTATCGGGGACGGGAATAGAGTCAGTGTTAGCGTCAATGAGTTCATAAGTCAATGAGTCTATAAGTTCAGTGTCAGAGTCAGTGTCAAAGTCAAAGTCAGAGTCAGTGTCAAAGTCAGAGTCAATGAGTTCATAAGTCAATGAGTCTATAAGTTCAGTGTCAGAGTCAAAGTCAGTGTCAGAGTTAAAGTCAGAGTCAGAGTCAAAGTCTGCGCTAGCAATATTATTACTCTTGTTGATTTTATTTAAAAGTGTTGAGGTATATTCTTCCATGACCTTGCATGAAGTCATTGAAAATATAATAAATAAAGATGAGATAAATAAAAGATTATGTCTGTGTCTTTTCATTTTATTTAGATAAAAATAATGGATTATAATAGATTGCAAAGATAACGTAATAATGGGAAAAAATCTTATTTTTGTGAAAATAAAATTGATAAAGATGAAGAAGATAAATACTCTTATTTTACTGTTAAGCTTGACGTTTGCTAGTTTTAATGTTTATTCTCAAGATGATGTTCCTTTGTGGAGAAAGATGAAGTATCTCTCTGAGGAGGAGATGTATATGGCCGTCACGAATCGTGGGTTCGAGGAGACTGCTCCTCCTGCTGGCGAGGTGCGTTTCCCTGGCGAGTATGAGCCTATGCAGGCTGTGATGATTGTCTATCCTCTTGGTATCCCTTTGGAGCTTGTCCGTGAGATGGCTGAGGATTGTAAGGTGATAACAGTGGTGAGAAGCAGCAATCAGCATTATGCTGAGATTGACTTTGAGTCGGCAGGTGTGAATATGGATAATGTGGAATTTCTGAATGCTAACACTGATTCTTACTGGATTCGTGACTTCGGTCCTTGGTATATCTTCGATGGCAAGAAACCAGCTATAGTGGATAACAAATATAATCGTCCTCGTCCTAACGACGATGTCCTTCCTGCTGAGTTTGCGAAATATTGGGACATACCGATGTATGGAATGAATGTGGTTCATACTGGAGGTAATATGATGCAGGATGGTTTTGGCGTGGGTGTATCTGATGACATAGTGGTGACGGAGAGCGTGGCGCAAGGCATCACTGAGGAGCAGGTATATGAGAGGATGAAGTCATATCTCGGCATCGACCCTTATCATGTCACCATCGACCCTCAAGGCGATTATATAGCTCATGTCGACTGTTGGGGTAAGTTCTTGGCTCCGGATAAGATTATGCTGGCTCGCGTTCCTGAGTCAAATCCGCGTTACAAATATTACGAAGAGGTGGCTGACTATTTCGCTGCTACTAACTGTGTCTGGGGCTATCCCTATAGAATTTATCGCGTCGACATTCCAGGCAATGGTGTCATCTCTCCTTATACTAACAGCTTGATTCTTAATAATAAGGTCTTGGTTCCTATGGGAACATACTCTGCTTTCAACGAGCAGGCTCTCGCGCTGTATCGTGAGGCAATGCCTGGTTATGAGGTCATTGGAATAGAAAATAAAAGCTACTACAACGGATGGCTTAATACCGATGCTCTTCACTGCAGAACACGTGGCGTCATGGACTTCTACATGCTTTATATCGACCATCGTGAGGTGCTGTTCGGCGAACAAGAATGGCAGGACTCGTTGGCGGTGGTGAGCAAGGTGATAGCATATAGCGGAGCTGACTTGAAACAGGATTCCTTGCTCGTTTACTATAGCATCGACGGAGGTGAGTATCAGACTGCAAACATGAAACCTACAGTAAATGCTGATGAATATGTCGCTTATATCAAAGGATATAAAAAGAACTCTAAAGTAAATTATTATGTGTTTGCTGCTGATGAGTCGGGACGCAGACGACAACAGCCGGTCTTCGGAAGCAAAGACCCACACAGTTTTAAAATCGCAGGTGAAGAAAATATAGAAGAAAACCCGTTGGCGGAATTAATTTAAGTTGATAAATATGAGTAAAAAGTTGCACATATCGCTGATTTTTAGTAACTTAGTGGTGTTCAAAACATTAAGTCCAAACCATCGTATGTACAACCTTTATACAAAATTCGTCAAAAT
>JBGVQR010000038.1:0-12756 GCA_045127605.1 Candidatus Limimorpha sp.
TTTTCTCGTCATCAATAGTTATAATCTTTTCTAAACCAAAGATGTCGTTATATTTAAGATTATATAAATCTGAATAGTCTTTGATTAAATTATTGTCAAACAGCACTTCGACTTTGCCTTCGCCGAGACTTTCAATATTCATGGCTTTTCTGCTGATGAAATGCTCGATGCGTCCTTTTATCTGAGGCGGACAGCCTAAAGTGTTAGGACAATACCATGCTGTTTCGCCTTCAATATTAACGAGTTCTGTTCCGCATTCCGGACAGCGTGTGATGAATGCAACTTTCTGACTTTCTTCTTTTCTTTGGCTTAAATCGACAGCTGTTATCTTTGGAATTATCTCGCCGCCTTTCTCCACGCTGACGATGTCGTTGTAATGAAGGTCTAGCTGCTCGATGAAGTCTGCGTTATGAAGCGTTGCTCTTTTCACAATTGTTCCTGCAAGTTGAACAGGTTCGAGGTTGGCGACTGGCGTTATTGTTCCATGACGTCCTACCTGAAAGTCAACACTTAACAATTGTGTGTGTGCTTCTTCAGCCTTGAATTTATATGCTATCGCCCAGCGAGGCGATTTTGCTGTAAAACCTAAAATCTCTCTTTGCTTGAAGTCGTTGACTTTTATCACGATGCCGTCGATATCGAAAGGAAGTTCTTTTCTTTTCTCGTCCCAATAGTTGATGAAGTCTTCAATCTCATCTACGTTTTTACACAACGCCATGAAGTTGGATACGTTGAATCCCCATTGGCGAGCTGCCATAAGGCTTTCGTAATGATTGTTGAAAATCATCTTGTCGTCGTCCATCATCATGAAGTAGCAGTATTGGTCGAGTTTGCGTTTTGCCACTTCTTTGGAGTCTTGCAGCTTGATTGTTCCAGCGGCTGCGTTTCTTGGATTTGCAAAAGGCTGCTGACCAAGGTCTTCACGTTCTGCATTGATGGCGTTGAAGCTGCTGTGAGGCATTATTATCTCCCCGCGCATCTCGAAAAAATCGGGATAGTTGCCTTTGAGTCGTAATGGTATCGTGCGAATGGTCTTTACGTTGGCAGTGACATCGTCTCCTTGAGTTCCGTCGCCGCGTGTTACGGCCTTGACGAAGATGCCGTTTTCGTATGTGAGGCTGATGGAGATGCCGTCGAACTTCAGCTCGCAAACGAATTCCACATCTTCTTTAATGGTTTTTTTTATGCGAGTGATGAAATCCTTGACTTCTTCAATATTATATGAATTAGATAATGAAAGCATCGGATAACGATGTTTCACTGTCTGAAACTCCTTGGTGATGTCGCCGCCAACACGTTGGGTAGGAGAGTCGGCAGTAATGAATTCTGGATATTGTTTTTCGAGATTGATAAGCTCGTTGAGAAGCATGTCAAAATCATAGTCGCTTATCGTTGGCTGTGCCAAGATGTAATAATTGTAGTTATGACTTTCAATAATCTTGCTTAACTCGTCGATTCTGACTTTTGCTTCTTCTTTGTTCATATTATTTTCTTATTTCAAATGAGCAGTCTACGTTGTCTAATTTGTATACAGTCTTATAATATTCTGTATAGCTTTCGCATTCTTTCTTTGAATATACACCATATAACTCTTCAGCTGCGCCAGTGTCGAGGTTTCTGCAGATGCAGCCTTTTTCGCATGAAGAAAATGCCATTATTGAAACAATGACTATCAAAAATAGTTTTAAAAATCTTTTCATGATAAAATTACTTGAAGCGCAAAGATAGTAATTTTATTCAAAAAAAACATGGCTTTAGACATTGTATTTATCCTAATAATTAATTTCCAAATTCAACGAAAAAATATTATCTTCGCAATGTTTTTTTTACATTGTAAATTGGGTAAAATATAAATTAAAATCAAATATTTCATGAAGACTAAATCGATTATTTTGTTTGTTGTCATGGCATTAGTGATGAATGTCAAGGCACAAGAAATTGCAGACTGGTGGAATGATGTTTCGGTGTATGCAGTCAATAAAGTTCCTCCACGTACTAATGTAATTCCTTATCAAGATGAGAACGGAATCAATAATCTTGAATACAGAGAGTCGCCATACTATCAATGTATCAACGGCACTTGGAAATTCAACTGGGTTGAGAAGCCTGCCGACAAACCTCAAGGCTTTTACGCTGAAGGTTATGACGTAACTTCATGGGGCAGTATTCCAGTTCCAGGCAACTGGGAAATGAATGGTTATGGTGTTCCTGTTTATGTTAACCAAACCAATGAATTCCCTTCAAATCAGCCTTATGCTCCAACAGAATATAATCCTGTCGGTTGCTACGTTCACGAGTTTAACGTTCCAGAAACATGGAATGGCAGAAACGTTTACATCAACTTCGGAGCTGTGAAGTCTGCAATGTATCTTTGGATTAACGGTCAGTTTGTCGGTTATTCTGAAGACTCAAAGACTCCAGCAGAATTCGACATCACTCCTTATCTCAAAAAAGGTGTCAACAGATTGGCTGTAGAGGCTTATCGTTTCTCAGACGGTTCTTACCTCGAATGTCAAGACTATTGGAGAATGAGCGGTATCACTCGCGATGTTTTTATTTATTCAAAACCTAAAACTAACGTTTACGATTTCTTCGTAAAAGCTGGCCTTGACAGGACTTATACAAAAGGTACTTTCGATATCAGCATCGATATCAATTACGCTAAAGCTCCTTCAAAATTAAATCTTGAAGTTGAAATAAAAAGTCAAGAAGGCGCAAAACGAGAAGTTAATGAGTTGTTCACAAAGACAATAAAGAAAAGCGAACTTCTTCAGAATGAAAAACAAGAAGGTTTGTCAACAGTACATTTCAATGAAATCATGGAACGTGTAGAGCCATGGTCAGCAGAGAAACCTAATCTTTATGACATGACAATACGTTTGAAAGATAAGAAGGGGAAAGTCATTGAAGTTGTTGGCTCTAAGATTGGTTTTAGAAATACTGAAGTAAAGGGCGGACAGTTTAGAGTTAATGGAAAACCTGTTTTGATTAAAGGTGTTAACCGCCACGAACATGACGGCTTTACTGGTCAGACTGTCACTCGTGAGTTGATGGAGAAAGATATCCGTATGATGCTTCAAAATAATATCAATACTGTTCGTACTTCTCATTATCCTGTTGATATTTATTTGTATGAGTTATGCGATAAATATGGTATGTATGTAATCGATGAGGCTAACAATGAATCTCATGCTCAGGGTTATGAGAAAGAAAGTCTTGCTAAAGATGAACGCTGGGTTGGTGCTTTCAAATATAGATGTAACAATATGGTTGGCAGAGACAAGAACCATCCTTCAATCATTATCTGGTCTCTCGGCAATGAATGTGGCAATGGCGTTTGTATGTATGAGGCTTACGATATGGTGAAGTCTATCGACAACACTCGTCCTGTCATCAACGAACGTTCTTTGTATGACCATAACAATGACATCATCGGCATAATGTATTCAAGCCAAAAATATCTGGAGAGATTCGCTACAGAGAAACTCGATACTCTTAACCGTCCTTTCATCATGGTGGAATATCTCCATGCTATGGGTAATAGCTGCGGCGGAATGCAAGATTATTGGGATATCATTAACAAATATGACCAGTTACAAGGTGGCTGCATCTGGGACTGGTGCGATCAGTCTATCGTTATGACTGATAAAGAAAAAGGCGTGAAATGGTATGCTGCTGGCGGTGACCTCGGAGAACTTGAAGGCATCGGTAACGACGACAGCTTCTGCTGCAACGGCCTCGTGACAAGCGACAGAATTCCTCATCATCATCTTGAAGAAGTGAAGAAGATTTATCAAAACATAAGCGTAGTTCCTGTTGACATGAGCAAGGGCGTTTTTGAATTTAAAAACAATTTCTTCTTTAGAAACCTGAAAGAGTTTGAAGTAACATACACCGTTTACACAAACGATAAAGTTATCCAAACTAACAGACTGACATTGAATGTAGCTCCACAATCATCAGTTAATATGCCTGTCTCTATTCCAAAGACAAGCTTGAAACCTAAAGAAGAATGTTTCATTGAGTTCTCATTCAGAGAAAAAGACTCTCACGCTCTTCTTGAAGCAGGAACAGAAATAGCATACGAAGTGTTTAAATTGGATATGGTTTCATCACAAGGTATTCCTTTAAAAAACATTCCTGCAGTAAAGCTTAACAATGGCAATGATAATGTTACAGTTTCAAATGAAGACTTCACATTTGTCATTAATAAATCAAAAGGACTTCCAACATCATTTATTTACAAAGGCGAAGAATTATTGGCTGGTGAAATAAAACCTAATTTCTGGCGTGCTCCAACGCTCAACGACGACGTCGACCATAACGCTCTTCCAAAATGGTTGAACGCTAACTTGAACGACTTGACAATTGTTCCAACAAACATAAAAGCTGATAAGGTCAATGCTTCTAAAGTCGTTGTGACAGTGGCGCTTGATTTCAATAATGATAAAGGCGAAACTATCTTATCAACAGAACAGATTTATGAAATCAACGGATATGGCGATGTTGTAATTTCAAATAACATCCAGCCTAACCAAGTCGTCACTACATTCCCTAAAATAGGTACACAGCTTCTCATGCCTTTACAATATAATAAGGTGAGATATTTCGGCAAAGACACAGAAAACTATCCTGACAGAAACTCTTCAGGTAAGATTAGATTATATGAGAGAAATGCTAAAGATTTCTTCGAATTACATGAAGAGCCACAGGATAACGGTAACCACAGCGACACTCGTTGGTTTGCGGTGACAAACTCTGAAGGTAATGGTATGTTCTTCACAAGCGACGAGCCTTTCAACTTCAGTATTTATCAATATTCTGATGATAACCTTTCTGTAGCAGAAAGAATAAATCAGATGGAACTCGCTAATTATTGGACTGTCAACGTCGACTACAAACAAGCCCCTGTTGGTACAGCGACATGCGGTCCTGGTGCGCTCAGCAAATATCTCATCAAGAATGACAATTACGAATACACAATAAGAATGCGTCCTTTCATTGCAAAAGAGATGAGAGAGGATAAGTTGTATCAACAAAATGTAATTGGTGAATTCACACAAGTTTCTACTCCTGAAATAAAAGCAGAATTAGAACGTTTCGACAGAAAGATGAATGTGACATTGACATGTGCTGACGCAAATGCTAAGATATATTATACCTTAGACGGCAGTGGGCCAACACAGAAGTCTAAGTTGTATACAAAGCCATTCAGCATCAACACAACAACAACAGTCAAAGCTAAAGCTTTCGTTGCAAACAAGATTGCTTCATTCACCACAAAGAAACATTTTGACAGAATCATCATCGCTGGAACAGAGTTCGTTGAGAAGCCACATCGCAACTATGCAACAAATTGCGAGACAGTATTGATGGACGGCAAGAAAGGCATCGCTGGCAACTGGGGCGAAGGATGGCTCGGTTTCTATGGCAATGGCGCAGAATTTACTATTGAACTCTCTCAAGCTACAGACATACATCATTTATATGTAGGTTGCGGTATCTGTCCTAACGACTGGGTCTTGTTGCCAAAAGGCGTACATGTTGCTGTATCAACCGATGGACAAAACTTTACAGACTTTGTCAAAGCAGAATTTCCATTGTATAAATATAATGCCATGGATGTGAGACGCCGCGATGACGCAAGAGCTACTATCGACGTGAAAGGCGTTAAATATATAAAGGTGAAAGTCGACAATGTAGGCAAGTTGCCAGAATGGCACGACTATGCTGGCGAAGACGCCTGGATTATGATAGATGAGATAAGTATAAAATAAAAAAAGGCGCTTAAGCGCCTTTTTTTATTTCTTGAAGTATCTGTTGAACAAACCTTCGAAACCTTTGCCGTGACGTGCTTCGTCTTTTGCCATTTCGTGAACTGTGTCGTGGATGGCATCGAGGTTACGTTCTTTAGCGATGCGAGCGATACGCATTTTGTCTTCACATGCGCCACATTCAGCTTGCATACGTTTTTCTAAGTTTGTCTTTGTGTCCCAAACAACGTCGCCTAACAATTCAGCGAATTTTGCGCAGTGTTCAGCTTCTTCCCAAGCGTAACGTTTGAAAGCTTCAGCGATTTCTGGATAACCTTCGCGGTCAGCTTGACGGCTCATTGCTAAGTACATACCGACTTCTGTTGCTTCACCCATGAAGTGTGCGTTCAAGTCTTTAATCATGTCTTCGCCAGTACCTTTAGCGATGCCAACAACATGTTCTGTAACGAAGTTCAAAGCAGCACCTTCTTCAAGGACATTCCATTGAACTTTTTGTTTACATTGTGGACAAACTTCTGGAGCGTTTTCACCTTCGTGAACATAACCGCAAATAGGACATGCAAATTTTTTATTCATAATTGTTAATTTTTAAATGGTTAATATTTTGTGTCAACAGTCAACAGACAATGGTCAACAGCTGACGATTTGTTTTTATTTTTCTTAACTCCTCATTGATTAGACGCTTCAATGTGTATTTATTTTTTTATTGTAACATTGAAACGTCTCTACAATCTACTCCGAACTATTTCACAGCGTGTTTATAACCGTCAACCTTGTTCCAGTCGCCTCTTGTGAAGTCAGGGAATTTTACTGGCAAACCGTTGTTTTCGATAGATGCTGCTGTCAACTCTCCGAGGCATGACCATTCTGCAGCGTCGTAAACGTCTTGGTCTAATGGAAGTCCGTTTTGCAAACAGTAAATCAAACGATAATCCATGATGAAGTCCATGCCGCCGTGGCCGCCTACTGTCTTTGCTTTCTCTTCAATGTCTTTAGCGATAGGGTGTTTGTAAGCAACCATCAAAGAGTCTTTGATATTGTTAGGAACGAAGCCGTGTGAGTTCAAGTCTTCATGATCTGGAATGACATCTGAAGGGATGTTTTCTTCTTTCAAAGTAAATCCTTCGATAGGGTATTTGTTGGCAAAACCTTCTGTACCTGTGAGTTGATACAATCTGTCGTAAGGACGTGGAGTGTAAACGTTATGTTGGATTAAAATGGTTTTGCCTTTGTTTGTTTTAATCAATGTTGATGTCATGTCCCCGTTAGCGAAAGTTTCAGAGCCCATTGTCTCTTTAGCTATCTTAAGACCATTGACAGATGGTGTTGACAAAGAAACGAGGTAATCCATTTTGTCGCCGCGGTGGATGTCAAGGACTTGGCAGACAGGTCCGAGGCCGTGAGTAGCGTAAACATCGCCAGCGTGGTTTTGGTTGAATTCCAAACGCCAGTTGCCTTGGTAATGTGACCAGAAAGGTTCTAAGTTATGGATGTAAGCTCCTTGTGCATGAATAACTTCGCCGAACAAACCTTGTTGTGCCATATTGAGACATGTCAATTCAAAGAAGTCGTAGCAGCAGTTTTCGAGCATCATGCAGTGACGTTGTGTTTGTTCTGCAATATCAACGAGTTGCCAGCATTCTTCAACTGTTGTAGCTGCTGGTACTTCAATCGCTACGTGTTTTCCGTGTTGCATAGCATAGACAGCCATTGGAACGTGGTTGAGCCAGTCGCTGCATATATAAACAAGGTCAATGTCGTCGCGTTCGCAGAGTTGTTTCCAGCCTTCTTCGCCGCTGTATTCTGCACATTCAGGAAGGCCTTTGCCTTTTATGACCCAGTTTTGAACAGACTCTACACGTTCTGGTAATAAGTCACACAATGCCTTGAACTCGACGCCTTCGATGTGTGAGATACGATTTACAGCATCAGCACCACGCATGCCGAGACCGATGAATCCCATTCTTACCACAGGAATAGGTTCTACTGCAAGTTGCAAAACGCTTTTCTGTCCTTCGACTCTTTCAGGTTCGTCGAATACAATCATATTATCTTTGATGACATAGTTCTTGCCAGATTTCTTGTCTGAAGAACAACTTGAAACAAAAATACTTAGCACTAAAGCTAAAACAATAAATAAATGTTTTTTCATCTCGTTTTATTTCTGATTATTTGTTCGTAAAAATAATAATTTTATCCGTATCAAGTTATATGATTTAATTTTTTATTTTTACAAAAAAAATAGATATGGAAAACTTAAGAAATATAGTATTAAAATTTAATGTTGAAGGAGATGTGTCAGATGTCAAGCCTCTCGGTGAAGGTCTTATAAATGATACATTTAAGGTTTATGTTCAAGGTGTTACAAATCCAAAATATGTTTTGCAACGTATCAATAATGCGATTTTTCAAGACGTGGATTTGCTTCAGGATAATATAGAAAAGGTGACCTCTCACATTCGTAAGAAACTTGTTGAAAAAAATGAAAGCGACATTGAACGTAAAGTGTTAAATTTTATTAAGACTAAAGACCTCAAAAACTATTATTTCGATGGAGAGAAATACTGGCGTCTGATGAGTTTCATCGAAGACTCTTACACTTATCAAGCTGTCACTCCAGAATATTCATATACAGCAGGTCTTGCTTTCGGAGAGTTTCAGTCGATGCTTTCGGATATAGACCAAGAGTTAGGTGAGACGATTCCTAGTTTCCACAATATTGAGTTGCGTCTCAATCAACTTCGTGAAGCTGTTGAAAAAGACGCTGTCGGACGAGCAAAAGAAGTGCAATATTATATTGATGAGATTGAGAAAAGGGCAGAGGCTATGTGTTTGGGCGAGCAGCTTCATCGTGAAGGTAAGCTTCCTAAACGTATCTGTCACTGTGACACCAAAGTGAATAACATGCTCTTCGACAAAGATGGCAATGTGTTATGTGTTATCGACTTGGATACGGTGATGCCAAGTTATATCTTCTCCGACTTCGGTGACTTCTTACGCTCAGCTGCCAACACAGGTGCGGAAGACGATAAGAATCTCGATAATATTGATTTCAATATGGAGATATTCGAGGCATTTACCAAAGGTTATTTAGAAGGAACTAAATCGTTCTTGCTTCCTATAGAAAAAGAGAATCTGCCATATGCAGCAAAGTTGTTTCCTTACATGCAGACAGTCAGATTTTTAGCAGATTATATAAATGGTGACACTTATTACAAGATTCAGTATCCAGAACACAACCTCGTACGTACAAAAGCGCAATGGCGATTGTTTGAATGCGCTGAACGTAAAGAAGAGGCAATGAGAGAAATTATATTTAATAATTAGGAATGAGAAGTGAGGAATTAGCTAATTCCTCACTTCTTCTATTATCAATCCAACATCAAGCTCATGAATGCTGCTTGTTTGTTGAATGCTTGTAGTTTTTCTGGAAGGTTTTCGATATTATAACCGAACAATGCTTGTGTGAGTTGTTCAATGTCAACGACATTAGCACCGATGGAGTTCTTCTTATCTAAGACTCCATTATTTATATAATATGTACCGTTATTATGTGTCAAAATCGGGTCGACGATGGAAAGTTCGATTTTCATCTTAGGATGCGTCATCGCGTATATACGAAGCATCGTCTCTGCATCGATGATTCTCGCCATGCCAAGTTTATGTGTCTTTTGTCCTGGAACAGAAGGAAGGATGATGTTGATTGACTCTGACTTTGACTCAAACAGCTGCCCTGCTGTCGTTATAAAATCAGTTAAGATGGCAGGTGATTCAGCAAAGAAATCCTTGATGTAAATCTCACCATTTCTTAAATAACAGAATGCCAATCCGCAGATGTCTTCTCCGTATTTTGCAACGAGAAGATGATTGTCGAATAACTCTAAATCTTTCAATATAACACCGAAATCGTATTCGTCATGCTGAACGCAGCAGTTACGAGCTCTCATCTTTGTATTGAAATATTCATAAACCTGATAAAAATCAAGTTCTCCATCATCTTGGCGACTCAGTGACTCGGTGACTCGGTGACTTAAAATCTGACATCCAGAAACCGACTGTTGCCCGTTGTCTGTTGACTGTTGACTTTTGTTTATTTTAATTTTTGAATAATCGAAAGTAGGAATGAAGTTGGTTCCTTCGTAATAGTTGAAGAGACTTTCTGATGCAGGTATCAATGCTGCGAAACAAGCACCGTTGTTTTTAGCCTGATTTAAAGATTTAATTATTACATCATTCATCAAGCCTTGCGAACGGTATTCAGAATCGGTGCAGCAGCCTGAGAGATAAGCGCAACCTATTGTCTTTCCGTAATATGAAAAAGGGTAGGAGATGAGCTGCAATGCAGAAACCACCTTGCCGTCTTTTTCAATGAAAACATTATCCTGATTGGTATATCTTTTCTCAAAATATAAATCAACGAATCGTTTATCTTCTTCGCTGAAACATTTGTCCCAAAGTGTTCTAGTCTGATTCTTTATATTATTTTCCATATTATTTTATTTCCAATTTCTATTTGTTATAGAGACGCAATATTTTGCGTCTCTACATTATTTCCACAAAATCCAAATTAAAATCAATGATTTCTTGATTCAAAATGCAAATCTGGAATTTCACATCTTTATATCTCAGCTGTTCGACGGCTTCTTCTGCACTGATGGTGTTTTTTTCGTAATCACTGACAATATCAGCGATTTCATCATAAATTCCGCCAGCGATAACGATGTCGTAATCAGTAGAGATATCTTTGCCATTACGACAATCAACGACGAAATTAAGCCATTCTTTATTATAGGTTTCAAATTCGTTGAAACGATATCCTACATTTTTTGTTTTGAAGTAATTAAACTCATAAACATTTATGACGGCTTTGTCTGACGTTTTTCTTGCTATTGCCTCAGCTTCAATTTTTGAGTTTGTCAAATAAAATCCTTTTCCGAAACCAAGATTTTCTGCGTTGACATCAACAGAAGGTTTCTTTATTTCTTCTGTGGAAACGTGATATACTGTAATATTCATTTTTATTTCTTAAAGTTTTTTAAATATTTTATTTGGTTCTTTAGTCATATTTATCAAGCGATTAGCAATTTTATCCCAATCAAAATTATTATTAAGCATCACAATAGATTCATTAAAAACAATATCGTCAAAATATGTCAATGCTTTAATGGGCATCATTATATTTGAATTTGTAATTTTTCTGATGAAAAATTGAAGCATTTCTTCCAATGAAAACCATGACGATAAATAAGCTATGTCAATAAAATCTTTAATTCTAGAACCATTATCTGTAATACTTAACAACTTCATTGCAATTATATCAGGAACACTTTCTATTCTAACTTCGTCAATGATATCACAATTATGTAAATGAGGATAATCAAATTTAATGAAATCAACTTTTACTCCATTGATAAATCCTTTAAGAGTCTGTGACCTGGAATATGAAACTTTGAAATCATATTTTTTTATTAACATCATTTTAACTTCTTCTAAATCAAAAGATTCTGATGTAAAGAAATCAAGGTCAATACTTTTGCGATGCCCTAAATGTAAAGCTAAAGCAGTTCCTCCAACTAAATTAAATGTTGATAACAAAGGTTCTTTTTGCAAATCAATTAAAAGTTCCAATGTTTTTGGTTCAATTGTTTCTTTGTACAACATCTCAGTTCTTCTCTTTTAAGATTAAAAAATATGCATACAAAATTTATATCAATATCATTTAGATAAGGTATAGTTTTAATAATTTCTCTAAAACCATCAATGCCTCCATACAAATCAAATGCAGCATAATAATCTTCTGGCATTCCTAATTCTATAACTCGCTGAACAACTATTGTTTTAGAATTATACCAATCAAAATTATCAATATCATACTCCCATAAAAGAGAACGATTTATGATGTGATTGCCTGATTTATATTTATCTAAAAATACCATAATGCAAAAATAATAAAAAGTCTCAAAGACTCAATGTCGCAAAGTTTTTTCTCTATGAGACTTTAATTATCCCTAACTCCTAATTGTCAAAATTCCTTTTGTAATCATAAACTCTGGATTATATGACAGTTTTGCTTTTCTCAATCCTTCAATTCCTAAGTCTTCTTCACGATTGATGTAAATGAATTCTTCTGGAATATCATTAGCAAACATCTGATTTATAACAGTAAACGCTCCTGTGTAATTGATGTCTGCTTTTTCAAAATGAACTCCGAAAGTCTTGTGATTTATCGGGAAACCAAAGGTAAAAGCAACGACTTTATTATCAACGAACAACACTCCCCCTTTGATTCCAATCTCTTCTGCATGATTCATCGCATACAATAACGCTTGTCGCTCGTTGTCAATGTTTTGATGTCTGTAATCCTCGTTCGAATCGTACCATTCATTTTCCTTCTCTATACATAATTTAATAAGTTCTGGCGTCGCTGATTTATATTCCCAATTGGGATAAGTCTTCATAAAACGATTGACATGATTTCTCTTTTGCTGATACTTATTCCCTTTCAAAGTGGCGAGATTCTCTCTAAGATATACATAATCAAAATTATCGCGATTAGGCATAAGATTGAATTTTTCTCGCATCTCATCGCTGAGTTGGTTCTCGACAAAATGACAAGCGGCGTGCATCATAAAAGGAATTCCTTGCGACTCAGCTTCTTTAATCAATTTGTTTACAATATTGTCAGCATTACCATTGCCAATAGGCATCATGAAAATCTCGTTTCCTTCATTATAATATTTAAGTACGAGAAAATCATCAACGACGGCGTATTTAGTCTGATACTGAAAACGCCACGACACATGATTCGCGAACGACAACTCACAATTGCAGCAGTCGTTCGGGAAAATATAAGACGTTATTATCTCTTTATCTTCTAATGTAATATCTTTAAAATCAATCATATCTTTAAACTCTGAACATTGAACTTTGAACTTTTGTCACTTCGATAAGCTCTTGACAAATGGTGCCTGAGCTTGTCGAA
>JBGVQR010000039.1:0-10891 GCA_045127605.1 Candidatus Limimorpha sp.
AATTTAATATCTATGTTAGATGCGCCGCTGTTTATTTCTATGTCAGAGACTTTATATTCACTGAAATCGAAGTTCAGTTCGCATGCTCCAAGATTAAGCTCAAAATCATAAATCGGATTTTTGTTTAAAGAAATGTCAAAACGATTTGACTTAACTTCTTCAATATCATTCACCTGATAATTATCATCTTCAACATCGAAGACGATATCAGCATGTGAGCCTTCATATTCTAAATAAAATTTTTGAACCATCTGATTGCTTATGTTTCTTGCCTTGACCAATTCTTCTACTGGAGAATTCAAATACAACATACCAGCGCCATAGTTGATTTCCACCGAAGCTTCTGTTGTATTGTCTTTGAAAGGCGAAGAAAACTCTTGTGTTTCAACATCTTCTTCTATAAAAACTTCCGAAGTCATCTCATCTGATAAATTTTCATTTCCATTGACTTCATTACAATAAATCAGGCATGAAATTATGATTATGACAATCACACAAACCGACTTCAACACCTTGTTTAATGGCAACAGCGAAACGCCGAATATTATTATGAATACCGGCCAGAATTTCGCAAGTTCTTCCCATACTATTTTAAAATCGAAGAACGTCACCAACAAGGCGATTATTCCTATTGTGATGAGGATTATGCCTCCAACGAGACCATCATCTTTTTTGTTTTTATTATTATCTTCCATAATTTATATTTCTAATTTTCAGACGCATCGACAATAATATTGTTTATTTCATCGGTATTGTCGACACGTCTCTACAATAAATTCCTCATACCCTCAACTCCTAATTCCTAATTCCTAACTAATTAGACGCATCAACGACATATTGTTTATTTTTAATTGTGTCGTGTGATACGTCTCTACTTCTTGCTCGACGTGACAATCATCACGACACCAATAGCAACGAGAATCAGAGGCCATAGTTTCCACACCCAATTGATTGGGATAAAGTTATTTATTAAAAACAATAATCCTATTAAAATAACGAAAGAACCAGCTAAAACCGATTTCACTTTCGACTCTGACTTCGACACTGACTCAGACTCTGACACTGACTCAGACTCTGACACTGACTCTGACTGTTGGCTGTTGACCGTTGACTGTTGTCCCTCTACCGGAAGCACAATCCATAAAATGATGTAAAGCCAGAATCCGAAGCTTGCGAACATGAATGCTATCACGAAAGCTATTCTCACGAGAGCTACGTCAAGGCCAAAGAATTCTGCCAATCCGGAACATACGCCGCCGATTACTTTATTCATCGAGTTACGGCTAAGTTTTCTATTTTCCATAATATTGCAAATTTAAAACTCTTATTGTATAGTATTATTAGCAGGCACCACCAGCCATAAAAGAAGGTATAAACCGCCGCCGACACCTGCGAATAAAAACGATGCGGCGAACAACACTCTGACCAAAACAACGTCAAGGTTGAAATAATCTGCCAATCCTGAGCAGACGCCGCCGAAAACTTTATTGAAAGCATTTCTTCTAAGTACCTTATTTACACTCATTTTTATTTAATTTTAATCGTTTTTTATGTTTTAAAATATCACTTTCAAAAATAACAAAAAAAGTTGAAAATTGAAAACTGAAAATTGAAAGTTTTTTTTGACTGTTGGCTGCCCTGAAAGGGCGAGACATATATAGGATAAGGCAACGCCTTATTAGTTAGGAGTTAGTAGTTAGTAGTTAGGAATTAGGAGTTAGGAATTAGGAGTTAGCAGCTCCCAATGCGTTAGGGATTGGAGCGGCATCCTTTTGGAGCGCAGCGGAAAAAGATATAGCGGAAAGCCCGACGGCGATAGCCGGAACGCCCAAGACAATTCATAATTCACAATGCATAATGCATAATTGAAAACTGAAAGTTTTTTTTAATAAAAGGTGTTTGCTATACCAAAAGAATTTGTTACATTTGCAGAATTAGAAAATTCAGTAAAAAAAATAATAACAAAATCAAATAATAACATAATGAAAAAGATTTTATTACTTGGAGATGAAGCCATTGCACAAGGCGCTATCGACGCTGGTCTTTCAGGTGTTTACGCTTATCCAGGCACACCATCAACAGAGATCATGGAATTCATCCAAGGCTCAAAAGAAGCTAAAGAATTAGGCATCCGCGCTTTATGGTCAGCTAACGAAAAAACAGCTATGGAAAGCGCAATCGGTATGTCATATGCTGGCAAACGTTCACTCGTATGTATGAAACACGTCGGTGTTAACGTTGCAGCCGACCCATTCATCAACTCAGCAGTGACAGGCGTTAACGGCGGTATGGTTGTTTTGGCAGCCGACGACCCATCAATGCACTCATCACAAAACGAGCAAGACTCACGTACTTACGCTAAGTTCGCTCTCATCCCATTGCTCGAGCCATCAAACCAACAAGAAGCTTACGACATGGCACGTTATGCTTTCGACCTCTCAGAAAAGATTGGAACTCCAGTCATGTTACGCGTAACTACTCGTTTGGCTCACTCACGCGCTGGCGTTGTATGTACAGAAAAACGCGCACAAAATGAAGTAGCTCTTCCATCAAACTTACGTCAATTCGTTTTACTTCCAGCTATCGCTAGAAGACAATACAAACAATTGCTCGAAAAACAAGCTGTTATGGAACAAGACAGCAACGAAAGCGGCTTCAATAAATATTTCGAAGGAACAGACAAGAAATTAGGTATCATCACCTGCGGTTTGGCTTACAACTATTTGAAAGAAAACTTCAACAACGAAACTATTCCTTATCCAGTTCTTAAGATTAGCCAATATCCACTTCCAATCGCTATGATTCAAAAGATTTATGACGAATGCGACGAAATCTTAGTCATGGAAGAAGGCTATCCAATCGTTGAAGAATTATTAAAAGGTCTCTTGGCAACAGGCAAGCCAATCCATGGTCGTTTAGACGGCACATTGCCACGCGACGGCGAACTCAATCCTAACATCGCTGCTAAAGCTGTTGGCAGACCTTTCGAAGTAGGCGCACCTATTCCAGAATTAGTACAGGCTCGTCCTCCAAAATTGTGCGACGGATGTCCTCACTGGGATTCTTTCAGAGCTCTCAACGAAGCTATGTCAGGATATGAAAAAGGTAGAGTATTCGGCGACATCGGTTGCTACACACTCAGTGCAACTCCTCCACTCAATTCTATCAACAGTACAGTCGACATGGGTGCAAGTATCACAATGGCTATCGGTGCTGCAGACGCAGGTCTCTACCCAGCAGTAGCTTGTATCGGTGACTCTACATTCACACACTCAGGTATGACAGGCTTACTCGACGCTGTTAACAACAATAGCAACGTCGTCGTTATGATTCTCGACAACTCAACAACAGGTATGACAGGTGGTCAGAAGTCATCAGCAGAAGGTCGCCTCGAAAGCATCTGTAAAGGTTTAGGCGTTGACCCAGATCACGTAAGAGTTATCAAACCTCTTCCAAACCAACACGAAATCAACGTTCAAGTCATTAAAGAAGAGTTGGCTTACGAAGGCGTATCAGTCATCATCCCACGTCGTGAATGTATCCAGACATTAAGCAGAAAGATGCGTGCTAAGAAAGCAAATTAATTAACTTTAAATAAAAGATAATCATGAAAAAAGATATTATATTAGCAGGTGTTGGCGGTCAAGGTATCCTTAGTATCGCTTCATGTATAGGCATCGCTGCTGTAGAGAAAAACATGTATCTCAAACAAGCTGAAGTTCACGGCATGAGCCAAAGAGGCGGCGACGTACAGTCACACCTCCGCATCTCTGACAACGAAATCGCTTCTGACTTGATTCCAGAAGGCAAAGCTGACCTTATCATCTCAGTAGAGCCAATGGAAGCACTCCGTTATTTACCAATGCTCGCTAAAGACGGCGTCATCATCACAGCTAAAGCTCCTTTCATCAACATCGACAACTACCCAGAAGTTGAAGCTGTTTACGCTGAGTTGAAGAAACACAACGCTATCATCATCGACGCTGACGAGTTAGCAAAAGAATGCGGCAACGTACGCGCAGCTAACATGGTAATATTCGGCGCTACTGTTCCTTTCCTCGGCTTCGAAATGGAAACAATTGAAAACAGTATCCGCGAACAATTCGGCAGAAAAGGCGAAGAAGTTGTTAACCTCAACCTCAAAGCCGTTGAAGCTGGTTACAAACAAGCATTAAATAAATAATGTATGACATATCAAGACAAGAGATGGAGAAATCTGTCTCTTGTCTTTTATTAATTCATAATTCACAATTCATAATGCATAATTAAAATGTAAAGACGCAATATTTTGCGTCTCTACCAAATAATATTCGAGATGAAATTCCGTGAAATAATAACACTTTTAAAGGATAACATTAAATCTCACGCCAGCACTTATCTCTGTGCTATAGGCGGTATATTCCTCTTTATCGTCATCGCTTGGGTGTTATCTGGAGATAAAGACATAAGCGACAACAGCGAAGTGGAAGAAGTCAAAGAACCGGAATTTCTCTATGGAATATGCATCGACAACTATGACGTAGTCGTCGACACTATTAGAAAGAACCAGTTTCTTTCAAACATAATGCTCAAACACGACGTCGACTATAACACCATCACTCGTATTGAGAAAAACCACAGAAAGACCTTCGACATCAGAAAGATAAGACCTGGACAGAAACACACCTTTTTAATAAGTCGCGACAGCATTGTCCAGCCTGTCTTCTGGATTTATGAAATCAACAAAACAGACTATGCCGTCTTCAGCCTCACCGACTCTCTCAACGCATGGATTGGACATAAGGAAGTGACTACCAACATAGAAGTCGCAGAAGGCGTCATCATTAGTTCATTATGGGAAGCCATAGCAGCAGACGGAGGCGACCCTTACCTCACATTGAAATTATCAGACATCTTTGCCTGGACCGTCGATTTCTTCGGCATACAACAAGGCGACTCCTTCAAAGTATATTATGAAAATAAATATGTCGAAGGAGAATCCATAGGAATAGGCAATGTGTTGGCAGCATATCTTAACAACGCAGGAGAAGAACATTACGCTTATTATTTCGAACAAAATGGCAAAGGAGAACACTTCGACAGAGAAGGCGACAACCTGCGCAAAGCTTTCTTGAAAGCCCCATTGAACTACCGCCGTATCAGTTCAACATTCTCCAATGCAAGAAAACATCCAGTCACTAAAGTAGTCCGTCCACATCATGGTGTCGACTATGCAGCAGCGACAGGAACACCGGTTGTTACCATTGGCGATGGCACTGTCATTGAAAAAGGCTGGGACAAAAAAGGCGGTGGCAACTATCTGAAGATTAAACATAACAGCACATACACAACGACATACATGCACCTCAACGGCTTTGCAAAAGGCATACAAAAAGGCACCAAGGTTAAACAAGGCGACTTGATAGGCTATGTTGGAAGCACTGGCATGTCGACAGGTCCTCACCTCGACTTCAGACTATGCAAGAACGGAACATATATCAACCCATTGACATTCGAATCGCCATCGGCTGAACCAATCAGCGGAGAAAACAAAGCAGCGTTTGAGGAAGCGATGAAGGGGTTTGAGATTTGATTAAAATCTCAAAAGTTCAAAACCTCAGAATCTCAAAATTTTCTGAGTTTCTGAGGTTTTAAATTTTTGAGGTTCTGAGATTCTGAATTTTATTCAACCATCTTCTTCACCACAACAAGGTTCTTTCCTTCTTCTAAGGCAGCTCTTACTTTAGCAAAACCTTTCAAAACATAGAACTTGCCATCTCTTTTTTCTATTTCAATGTCATCTGAAGCATCAGTTACTGTTTCATTTTCAATGATGAGGTTCTTTGGAGAAAGCAAGATTCTGTCGTATGCTTCGCCTTTTTCAAAGGCTTTGAAATTGCTTAAAACAGCATCATTGACTTCGTCTTTTGTAGCGTGACTTGTGTCGATGATGAAATCATAATTGCTGTAATTATTGATATCTATATTATAGAAAGTCTTGTATCTCAACACTTCGCTTTCTCTTCTCTCGATGATTTCTTTCTTTGCTGTCGCCATATCGGAATATGATTCACTGACGCGACCTTTGTCGTTGAAGATACGTTCTGTTGCTGTATCGACATCGACATACATATAAATCTTGAATGACTTTGGTACGAAATACCATGCAAGACGTGAGTCGAAGATGATGTTCTCTTCTTTAGCTCCCATCTCTTTGATGGTATCGTCGACCATATTGTCGTATTTAGGATTGCTTTCAATAAACTGATTAAACTCCTTAGCCGTCATTCCGTGTTGCTCAGCCAATCTTCTGAAAATCAATCCTGCTGATTCTATTCTATAGTTGATATTGCTTATCAAATGATTAGCTACTGTACTTTTTCCGCTGCCGAGATCGCCGGCTATTGTAATATTTATCATCTTTATTATTGTTTATTTTTTATCCTTCAACATTTTTAATATCTGTGATTTCTTCCATAATCTTCTTATTTATCGTCTTGTTGATAGTGACAAACACTTTCAACGGAGCCATCACAAGTACTATCATTATCTCTATGAAATAAATCGCCCAGATGTGACTCTCCGCTGTAACAAACTGATATATAACAAGAATTATAGTAAAAATCATAAACAGAAACTTTCCATAACGTCGTCTTCTGAATAACAGAACCAAACTCACGACCATCATTCCTACTATAGCCCAAAGTATAGCTGATGACAACATAGTCCAGAATAAAGTATCACCAGAATACGCTGGATCATAAACGCTTCTGTAATAAATACCGAATACTGTAAGAAGTACAAAATATACCAAATAATATGTAAAAGCAAAGGTACCAACGAGTTTTATACCCAAAGTCAGTTTCCTATGCCTTACAAAAATATCTGTTATATCTTGTTTTTTCTTGCGCATTATTGCATTGATTTCTTATAATGTGAGTAATACATGAATACAAAGAGTGCGGTCCAGAATATAGGTCCGAATGGGAATCCGCCGCCAACTTTGCCAGTCACGAAAACAGACGTAGCTATTAGCATCAAGAACTGAGCGATAGCATATACGTGGAATCCTTTCTTCTGTAACCTCCACATCATCAATACTCCGATGAATGAAGCTACATACAAAAGCATCTCTAACAAATAATAGCCTCTTCCGATAGAAAAAGCTATTGACGATGCTTGTGTCATCATTTCCCAACTGTCGCCCATCTGCTCTGCCATCTCTTCAAACATCCCCTCGCCATTCTTCATCTGGCCGAACATATTTTGGAAGAAATCGTAGAAAGCAAAAGAAACGAAATTAGAAATGCCATTATAAACAGCATTGATAAACGACAAGATACATAAGACCGTTAACATCTCCGGTCTTTTCGCAGGACCTTCCTGTTCTTCTAAATTGTAATCTTCTTGATATTCCATGTTTATTTATTTTAAGTCACTAAGACGCCAAGTCACCGAGTCTCCAAGAAAGACTCTGAACTTGGTGTCTCGGTGTCTTGGTGACTTGGTGTATTAAATATTAACTTCGTATTGTTGTAAGAAGTTCACTGACTTAGCTATTTCTGTGTACATAACTTTGTCAGTCTTAACGAATTCAACATGTTTGCGATATTCTGCTACGAATGCTTCGATAGCTTCTGATGATTTGAGTGGTCTTCTGAAATCTAAAGCTTGTGCTGCGTTGAACAACTCGATAGCGAGTACTCTTTCTAAGTTGTCAGCTACGCGTAATGCTTTTGTTGCTGCGTTAGCACCCATACTTACGTGGTCTTCTTGACCTTGTGATGATTCGATGCTGTCGACTGATGCTGGTGAACATAATTGTTTGCTTTGGCTTACGATTGAAGCTGCTGCGTATTGTGGAATCATAAAACCTGAGTTGAGACCTGGTTCTGCTACCAAGAATGAAGGAAGTTCACGTTTGCCACCGATGAGTTGGTAAACTCTTCTTTCACTGATGTTGCCGAGTTCTGCCATTGCTATTGCCAAGAAATCTAATGTGATAGCGAGAGGCTGACCATGGAAGTTACCTGCTGAGATAACTAAATCTTCGTCTGGGAAAATTGTTGGGTTATCGGTAACAGCATTGATTTCATTCATGAATACAGAAGCTACATATTTGATAGCGTCTTTTGATGCACCATGTACTTGTGGGATGCAACGGAATGAATAAGGATCTTGTACGTGTTTCTTTTCACGAGCGATTAATTCACTGCCTTTTAACAAGTTACGGAATCTCTCAGCTGTCTTGATTTGTCCTTCGTGATGACGAATTTGGTGTACTTGATCGAAGAATGGCTCGATACGGCCGTCGAAAGCATCTAATGAAACAGCACCGATGAGGTCAGCGAGATATGAGAGACGGAATGCCTTGAGCAATACGTAAGTACCATATGAACTCATGAACTGTGTACCATTGAGAAGTGCCAAACCTTCTTTTGATTGGAGTGTGATAGGTTCCCAACCGAATTCTTTCATGACTACTTCAGCAGGAACAATTTCGCCTTTGTAATGTACTTCGCCTAAACCGAGTAAAGGTAACATCAAGTTTGCCAATGGAGCCAAGTCGCCTGATGCGCCGAGTGAACCTTGGTTGTAAACTACTGGAAGAACATCGTTGTTGAAGAAGTCGATGAGACGTTGTACTGTAACAACTTGAACGCCTGAGTTACCATATGACAAGCTTTGGACTTTTAATAAAATCATGATACGGATGATTTCTTTTGGCACGAATTCGCCTGTACCGCAAGCGTGTGACATCACGAGGTTCTTTTGAAGTGTGCTGAGGTCTTCTTTAGAGATGCTGTGGTTGCACAATGAACCGAAACCTGTTGTGATACCGTAGATTGGAGTTGTCTGTGTCTCCATTTTCTTGTCTAAATAGTCACGGCATTTTTGGATGCGAGCCTTAGCGTCTTCTGATAAAGCGAGTTTATAACCTTTTGTGATAATCTCATTAACTCTTTCAAATGTTAATGTTTCTGCTGAAATATAATGTGTGTTCATATGTAAAATTTTTATTTGATTATTTCAATTAAATTATCTGCTGAAATTTTTTCTTGTCTTCCTTCTTTCATGAATTTGACAGTGAATGTCTTGTTATTCATCTCATCTTCGCCAGCCATGATAACGACAGGGATACCACGTTGGTCGGCATATTTCATCTGTTTCTGAAGTTTTGCTGCGTCAGGATAAATCTCTGCGTTGACGCCGCTTCTTCTTAGTTGTTGGAGATAAGGCAAGCAATAACGTTCTTCTTTTGGACCGAAGTTAAGGAAGATGACTTCTGTGATGTCGCCGTTCTTTTCTGGGAAGAGGTTCAATTCTGTGAGAACGTCGTAGATACGGTCAGCACCGAAGCTGATACCGACGCCAGAGACGCCTTGTAATCCGAAGATGCCAGTGAGGTTGTCGTAACGTCCGCCGCCTGAGATGCTGCCCATAGCCACGTCTTTAGCCTTCACTTCGAAGATAGCTCCTGTGTAATAATTCAAACCACGAGCAAGGGTGAGGTCGAGTTCATATTCTATGCCGACATTCATATCGTCGATGTAGTCGAATAATGTCTCCAGTTCTTCGATGCCCTTCTCTCCCACTTCGATACCGCTCATCAAAGACTTAAGCTGAGCGAATTTCTCGCGTGCGTCGCCTTTCATGAAGAGAATTGGCTGTAATTTTTCTATTGCTGTTGAGTCCAAGCCTTTTTGTGCAAGTTCTGCGTTGACAGCGTCGATGCCGATTTTATCAAGTTTGTCGATAGCGACGGTTATGTCGACGAGAGCGTCAGGTTTGCCGATGTATTCTGCTATACCAGCGAGGACTTTTCTATTGTTTATCTTTAAGACAACGTTAATCTTCAATGCGTTAAAGACTTCGTCGACTATCTGTACGAGTTCTGCCTCGTTGAGTATTGAGTTGCTTCCGACGATGTCGACGTCGCATTGATAGAACTCACGGTAACGACCTTTCTGAGGACGGTCGGCACGCCAAACAGGCTGAATCTGATAGCGACGGAATGGGAATGCGATTTGGTCGCGATATTGCACCACGAAACGAGCGAAAGGCACGGTAAGGTCATAACGGAGACCTTTTTCGCAAATCTTACCAGCTATTTTCTCTGATTGAAGAGCTTCGCCATTCTGTTGCACGCCCGACATGAAGTCGCCGGAGTTAAGGATACGGAATAAAAGTTTGTCGCCTTCTTCTCCATATTTGCCGAGGAGTGTTGAAAGGTTCTCCATTGAAGGAGTCTCAATAGGTTGAAAACCAAAACGTTTAAAAACGCCTTTTATAGTATCGAAAATATAATTACGACGAACCATGACATCTGGCAAGAAGTCACGGGTTCCTTTCGGTATTGAAGGTTTCTGAGCCATTTGTTAATTTTTATTAAAACGTACAAAGATAATAAAAAAAGACTACAAGTCAACAAGTCTAAAAGACTACAAGTTTTTTTTAGTTAGGAGTTTTTTGAATTAAAAGTTGAAAACTGAAAGTTAATTTTCAATTTTACACTTTCAGTTTTCAACTCCGACTGCGTTAGGGATTGGAGCGGCATCCTTTTGGAGCGCAGCGGAAAAAGATATAGCGGAAAGCCCGACGGCTTTGCCGGAACGCCCAAAAAAGAAGACTCCAAGTCACCGAGACTACAAGACTATAAGAAAATTGAAAGTCAATAGTCAGAGTTCAAAGTTCAGAGTTTCTTAGCAATAACGACAATCTTCTTCTCCCCTTTCATCGTAGTACCGAAGATATAGAAATCGTTGCCATCTTGAAATCCTAAGTTCTTTCTTAATTCATCGGCAGATAATGGGAAATTACGTGTAGCAACACTGGCTTTTTTTGGAGTTGCTATGTTGCTGAGTTGCTGAGTTGCTGGGAAATCTTCAGATAATGTCTGTTGTCTGTTATC
>JBGVQR010000040.1:0-22586 GCA_045127605.1 Candidatus Limimorpha sp.
ATTTTGACGAATTTTGTATAAAGGTTGTACATACGATGGTTTGGACTTAATGTTTTGAACACCACTAAGTTACTAAAAATCAGCGATATGTGCAACTTTTTACTCATATTTATCAACTTAAATTAATTCCGCCAACGGGTTAAAGGCTATTTTATTATTCAGAAAATAACTACATTTGTTGGCATAATTTATTAATAACTTAAAAAATTAGAAGTATGAAAAAGTCAATCACATTATTAACATTATTGTTCATTGCAATGTTTTCGTTTGCGCAAACTTCGAACGAGAATATTACAATCAAAAAGCGCAATGGCAGGATAATCAATGTTGAGACTAATGAGAAATTATCCAAATTAGAGTTAAAATCAATGCTTGATGAAGAATCGTACGACTCATATATCAGAGGCAGAAATCGTTATATAGCATCTATTCCATTTTGGGCTGCCACTGCCATTGAAGGAGCGTTTTCGATAACATATATTGCAATGGGCTACGACTTAAAGTACGATTGCATCAACAATCACGACCACCAACAAGAAAAAGAAAACGGACATGATATATATTGTGAAAATGCAACTGGCGCAATGCTATATTGGGTGATAGGCGGATTTTTCGCTGCCGGAGCCGTAATGTATGCCATTCCATCAACGATACTGACAATCAGCAGTCACAGAAAGCTCAACGCAGCTGTTGAGGGTTACAATCAGAGGTCGTCAGATGTGACACTCAATTTCGGAGCAACTAACAACGGCATAGGACTTACGCTGAATTTTTAAAAGCCTTTTTCTTTTATTTAACAACAATCTAGCACCGCTAAGGCAAAATACCACTTTGATATTCAAAAAATTTTATTATCTTTGCCAACCTTAAAATCACAAAGTCAGAAAGTCACAAAGACACTAAGTTTTTTTGAGATTCTGAGATTTTGAGATTTTGAGTTTCTTTATTGAAAACGAACTAAATTTATTATTAATTAAAATTTTTAAAGTTATGTTAAAAGGACACCCAAAGGGTTTAATCGCCGCTGCTCTCAGTAACATGGGAGAAAGATTCGGTTACTACATCATGAACGCGGTTCTCGTGTTGTTCCTCTGTTCAAAATTCGGTTTGAACGACACTACAGCAGCTCTCATTTATTCATGTTTCTACTGCGGTATTTACATTTTAAGTTTAGCTGGTGGTTTAATCGCTGACCGTACACAAAACTACAAAGGCACAATCCAAAAAGGTTTGATGACAATGGCTGCAGGTTACATCCTCTTAGCTATTCCTATCACAGCAACAGCTGGCAACCAAGCATGGTTATTACCATTGACATGTTTTGCTTTGTTAATGATCGCTTTCGGTAATGGTTTATTCAAAGGTAACTTACAAGCTATCGTTGGTCAGTTATACGACAACTTCGAAGCTGAAGAAGCTAAAAAAGGCCCAGAAGCTCTTGCTATCGCAAAAGACAAGAGAGACTCAGGTTTCCAAATTTTCTACGTATTCATCAATGTCGGAGGTTTGATTGCTCCTTTCGTAGCTCCTCTCATCAGATCATGGTGGTTAAAGGTAAACGGCTTCGTTTATAACGCAAAACTCCCAGCTCTCTGCCACGACCAAATCAACGGTTTATTATCAGGCGACAAATTAGTCAATTACAACGAATTGTCAGCAAAAGCATTAGACGGTGCTGCTTCATTCGACCCTAACACATATTTGGAAGTTTTCAACCAAGGCGTACACTTCTCATTCATCGCTTCAGTTATCGCTATGTTGATTTCTTTGACAATATTCCTCTGCACAAAGAAAAACCTTCCTACTCCAGTTAAGAAAGCTGCTACAGAATCTGTAGGCTACACTCCAGAAGAAAAACTCGCTATGGCTAAAGAAATCAAACAACGTCTTTACGCTTTATTCGCAGTTTTAGGTATCGCTATCTTCTTCTGGTTCTCATTCCACCAAAACGGTGCTTCATTCTCATTGTTCGCTAGAGACTTTATGAACACAGAAAGCGTAGCTCCAGAGTTCTTACAAGCTATCAACCCATTCTTCGTTATCGTATTGACACCTATCGTCATGGGTATCTTCGCTGCTTTAGCAAGAAAAGGTAAAGTTGTTTCAACTCCTCGTAAAATCGCTATCGGTATGGGTCTCGCAGCTTTGGCATACATCTTCCTCGCTGTATTCTCATACATCAAAGGTTATCCATCAGCACAAGACTTCCTCGCATTACCAGAAGAAACACAAGAAGCATCAAGAGCTGGCGTATGGGTATTCTTCGTGACATACTTCTTCTTGACTGTCGCTGAATTATTCATCTCTCCACTCGGTTTGTCATTCGTATCAAAGGTAGCTCCAAAACACATGCTCGGTCTCTGCCAAGGTTTATGGTTAGGTGCTACAGCTATCGGTAACGCATTCTTATTCTTAGGTTCATTGATGTACAATGCTATTCCATTATGGATCTGCTGGACAGTATTCGTTGTAATCTGCCTCATCTCTATGGGCGTCATGTTCGGCATGGTTAAATGGTTAGAAAGGGTAACACAATAATAAGACTATAAGACAACAAGACTATAAGTGGAAGCGCTGCTGTTAAAAGTGGCGCTTCTTTTTTTAGGAATTAAGGATTTGAGGAACTAAGGAACTAAGGGATTTGGAACACTCCTAACTCCTAACTCCTAATTACAAAGTGCACGTCCATGCGCCTCTACGCAACCTCAAAATCTCAGAACCTCAAAAACTCAAAAACTTAGTGTCTCGGTGACTTGGCGACTTGGCGACTAAAAAAATCCCTCAACTCCTAACTCCTAACTCCTAACTAAAAAATCTGCAGTCCATTGTCTGTAGTCCGTTGTCTTTTTTCTTATTTTTGCAAAAAATTAAGAAAAGAAAAAAATCATGTTTAAAGGTCATCCAAAAGGGCTTTACGCCCTCGCATTAGCCAACACTGGCGAACGTTTCGGTTATTACACCATGCTTGCTATCTTCGTGCTTTTCTTGCAAGCTAAATTCGGTTTCAACGAGGCTCAATCAGGTCAAATCTATGGCGCATTCCTCGGCTTCGTTTACTTCATGCCTCTCATCGGCGGTATCCTCGCCGACCGTTTCGGCTACGGCAAAATGGTAAGAGCTGGTATCGTGGTCATGTTCCTCGGTTACCTCCTTCTCGCAGTCCCAATGATGGGCGCAACAGCTAAAGTCACCATGTTCTCTGCACTCGCCCTCATCGCGATAGGAACAGGTCTCTTCAAAGGCAACCTACAAGTCATGGTCGGCAACTTGTACGACGAGGCTAAATACAGTCCTTTCCGCGACAACGGCTTCAGTCTTTTCTACATGGCTATCAACATCGGTTCTATGTTCGCTCCTATGACAGCGACAAAAGTCACCGACCTCTTCCTCGGCAAAGCTGGCTTCACTTACGTCCCACAGATTCCATCACTCGCTCATCAATATCTCGATGGAACAATATCAGCCGACGCCTTACAATCATTCGAGGCTCTCGCAGCACAACAAAACTACACTGGCGACCTAGCCGCTTTCGCACAAAATTACATCGACTCATTATCAACAGCATATAACTACGGTTTCGGCGTAGCTTGTATCTCATTGGTACTCTCAATGGCGATTTACCTCTGCTGCCGCAACTGGTTCAAACACGCTGACGTCAACAGCAAACAAGCTAAGGAAATGGGCAACACCACAGTTAAAGTCGTTGAACTCACTCCAGAGCAGACACGCACTCGCATGACAGCCTTATTCATGGTATTCGCTGTCGTCATCTTCTTCTGGATGTCGTTCCAACAAAGCGGCTTGTGCCTCACATTCTTCGCCCGCGACTACACAGCAAGTACAGCTTCAGGATTCTCAAGAATAGGCTTCAACATTTGGGCATTGACATTAATCGCTATTTCTGTCTACACCTTATTCTCAACATTCCAAGCTGAGACAACAAAGAACAAAATCATCAGCGGCGTCATCACCTTATTATTATGGGGCGGTGCTGCTGCATTATATCTCGGCATGCCATCAACAATCAACATCTTACCTCAAGAATTCCAACAATTCAACCCATTCTTCGTAGTCGCATTGACACCAGTATCAATGGCAGTTTTCGGAGCTTTGGCAAAGAGAGACAAAGAACCTTCATCACCTAAGAAAATCGGTATGGGTATGGTTGTAGCAGCTTTAGGTTTTACCGTCATGGCAATGGCATCATTACATCTCATGAGTCCAGCAGAATTGAAAGCAGCTGGCGGTGTAAGCAACACATTAGTATCACCAAACTGGCTCATCAGCACATATTTAGTATTGACATTCGCTGAGTTATTGTTAAGCCCTATCGGCATTTCATTCGTAACAAAGGTAGCTCCTCCAAAATACAAAGGCATGATGATGGGCTGCTGGTTCTGCGTCACTGCAATCGGCAACTATTTAACCAGTGTCATCGCCAAGATTTGGGGCACAGGCATGCCATTATGGATGGTATGGGGCGTACTCGTCGTATTATGTTTGTTATCAGCAATCGTCATCTTCTCAATAATGAAGAGATTAGAAGCTGCAACAAAGGAATGCTGAGATTAATTCATAATTCATAATGCATAATTCATAATTGAGATTGTAGAGACGTACATACGACACCATAAAATAAAAATATGTCGTTATGCGTCTTGACAAATCAAAATTTATAATTGAGATTATGGTAAGTCTATGGCAGATATTTTGGATATTCGCAAAAATCGGAGCCTTCACTATTGGTGGAGGCATCCCGATGATTGCGGCTATCAAGTCGGAACTCGTCAGTCGTAAATGGCTCAACGACGAGGACTTTGTCGACATCATCACATTATCACAAACCGCACCAGGATTGTTTGCTGTAAACATTTCAATCCTGACGGGCCATAAGTTGCGTGGCACCAAAGGAAGCGTAGTAGCAACAATTGCCAGTTGCCTCCCTCCTTTCCTAATCATCTTGTTGGTCGCGATATTCTTCACCAATTTCAAAGAAAACGAATACGTCATCAGAGCTTTCAAAGGAATCAGACCTGTGGTGGTTGCACTCATCGGTGTCCCTGTCATTGACATGATAAAAGCCACAAAGATGAAATGGTGGTCATGGGCAGTAGTTGTATTATCAATGACTTTAGTTTGTTTTTTAAGTGTCTCACCTATTTATATACTGATATGCGTCATTGTGATTGCTGCTTTCATCAGTTGGTATAAAAACAAAGAACATCATGATATATCTTGAGTTATTCTTGACATTTTTCATCATCGGCATGTTTACCATCGGAGGTGGATATTCCATGCTACCTCTCATACAGAACGAAGTCGTTACTGTTCACGGCTGGATTGATGAGACCACTTTTACAGACATCGTCGCCATCTCACAGATGACTCCAGGACCTATCGGCATCAACTCAGCGACATACGTCGGATATGAGGTATTATTAAAATCAGGAGCTTCTGAATTCATGAGCGTTCTTGGTTCATTCACAGCGACTTTCGCAGTGGTGTTGCCATCATTTATAATAGTTCTTCTTTTATGCAAGGTTTATGAAGCCTGGAAAAACCATCCTATCTTCAGAGGCGTTATGTCGGGATTAAAGCCAGCGGTTATCGGACTTATCGGCACAGCTGCCGTCACACTCGCCACGCCAGAAAACTTCATCGACTGGAAGAGCTTCGTGATATGCATCGTGGCATTCATAGCATTATATTTCAAGAAAGTCGGACCTTTCGCAATAATCGGATTAGGAGCTATAGTCGGATTGTTGGTGTATTAAAAACAACAGACTACGGACAACGGACAAGGGATTTTTAATTAGGAGTTATTTCTTTTACCACATTCTTTTCTCTTTCAAAAAAAATAATTCCTAATTCCTCATTCCTATCTCATATTTTAAAAAAAAATGTTATCTTTGTGAGCTTTAATTTTGTTAAATCTCAACAAATAAAAATATGAAGAAGGAAATAAAATTCAGTTTAGTTTACCGTGACATGTGGCAAAGTTCCGGTAAATACGTTCCACGCAAAGACCAATTAGAACAAATCGCTCCTATCATTATCAAGATGGGTTGCTTCGACCGTGTCGAGTCTAATGGCGGTGCAGCAGAACAAGTTAACTTATTATACGGAGAAAATCCAAACCACTCAGTACGCGCTTTCACAGCAGCATTACACAAAGGCGGCATCGAATGTCACATGCTCGACCGCGCTCTCAACGCTTTACGTATGAACCCAGTTCCAGCTGACGTTCGTCAACTTATGTACAAAGTGAAGAAAGCTCAAGGTGTCGACATCACACGTATCTTCTGCGGTTTGAACGACGTTCGCAACATCATCCCTTCAATCCAATGGGCAAACGAAGCTGGCATGATTTCACAAGCTGCTATGAGTATCACTTACTCACCAGTTCACACAGCTGAATATTACATCGACATGGCTGAGAAACTCATCCAAGCTGGTGCTAAAGAAATCGCTTTGAAAGACATGGCAGGTATCGGCCGTCCATTCTCATTAGGTAAAGTCGTTGCTGCTATCAAGAAACAACACCCAGAAATCAAAGTTCAATACCACGGTCACTCAGGCCCAGGTCTCTCAATGGCTTCTATGTTAGAAGTAGCTCACGCTGGCGTTGACTACATCGACGTTGCTATGGAACCACTCTCATGGGGTATGGTTCACCCAGACGTTATCTCTGTACAAGCTATGTTGAAAGACGCTGGTTTCTTAGTAAAAGACATCGACATGAACGCATATATGGAAGCTCGCGCAATGACACAAAGCTTCATTGACGACTTCTTAGGCTACTGGATTGACCCACGTAACCGTTACCTCAACTCATTGATGTTAGGCTGCGGTCTCCCAGGTGGTATGATGGGCTCACTCATGGCTGACCTCAAGGGCGTTCACGCTGCTATCAACATGAACCTCAAAAACAAAGGTGAAAAAGAACTCACAGAAGACGAACTCCTCGTTCAACTCTTCGACGAAGTACAAAATATCTGGCCTAAACTCGGTTACCCTCCATTGGTAACTCCATTCAGCCAATACACAAAGAACATCGCTTTGATGAACCTCTATTCATTAAGCAAGGGCGACGCTCGTTACGAAAACTCTATCGACCCTGCTGCATGGGGCATGATTTTAGGTAAAGCTGGTCAACTTCCAGGTAAATTAGACCAAGAAATCATCGACCTCGCTAAGAAGAAAGGTTTCGAATTCTTCGAAGGTAACCCACAAGACAACTATCCAGATGAACTTCCACGTTTCCGCAAAGAAATGGAAGAAAACGGTTGGGATTTAGGTCCAGACGAAGAAGAACTCTTCGAATTCGCAATGCACGAAAAACAATACCGTGAATATAAATCAGGCGAAGCTAAACGTCGTTTCAACCAAGAGTTAGAAGAAAAGATGAAAGCTAAGTTTGAAAAAGCTGGCGGCGAAGTCAAGATTCCAGATTTAAGAGCATTACGTCATCCAAACGCAGAACCAGTAGTGGCTCCTGTCGGCGGCAGAATCTTATGGGACATCGACTTCAACGACAAGTCAACAACACCAGCTCAAGGTACAGTTTACAAAGAAGGTGACATCATCGCTCAAATCCAAGCTCCTTATGGTCAAGAACCAGTAGTAGCATTATGGCCAGGCAAGATCGTCGAGGCTGTTGCTCCACAAGGCAAGCTCGTTGAAAAAGGTGAGACAATCGCTTTCATTGAGAAATAAAATTTAGAATCTAAATTTCAAAATAGAAGAGTTGCTATGTTTTTCATAGCAACTCTTTTTGTATTAATAAGGTGTAAAAAAACTTTTAAAATATTTCATAATCATTAAAACAATTCTTGCTTTTTTGTTATTAATAGTTTAAATTTGTAACATGCTTACAAACTATTGTTTAACTAAACACTTATGAGTTATGAAAACATTTACACTTATCAAGAGGTTAGCCTCTGTATTGTTGACAGTGGCTCTTTTAACCCCAACTTTTGCATATGCGCAAAAGACTGAACTTTCCGACTACCTAACAAAATCTAAAAAAAAGGGCAAACTAGAATTAGCACAAAAGCAAGGTGTTAAGATGACACCTCACATGAAGCAGATGATTAGAGACGTTAAAAAACCACAATCTCTTCCTTCTGCTACAAACCTCACAAAGCCTTCACCTAAGACAAAAAACAGAATGCCTTTGGCTGTGACAGAAAGCGGCGCTACATTATACGGTAATTTAATTTATAGCTATGCAATGACAGACATGTCTAGCGTTGGCTTCTATTCAATAAATCCTAACACTGGCGAATATGTCCCTATCGGAACTAACGAGCAGCTTGCAGGCGCTGGCACTGTTGTCGATGGCATAGCTTACATATCATATGCAGAATCATTCTTTGGGATGATTTTAGGTTTATACACCATAGCTTACGACATCGAAAGCGCTGCTATCATCGATATAGCGGAACATTCTCCTGACGACTTCACTTCATACGCAGTGAATATGTCATACAACCCTGTTGATGATATGATTTATGCTATGACATACGATGCTAGCGGAAGTTACTCAACACTGAGTCAGTTTGACCGAACAAACTTTGTATATACACCAATTGCTACTCTCTACCTCACTTCAGACATCTTCGCAATGGCCTTCGACCCTAATGGTTCCTTATATATCATCTGTGCCGACGGTATCGTAAGAGAAATCAGTACCACAACTGGCGCTGTCATCAGAGAAGTGTGCAACACAGGCTTCTTGCCAGAATATATGCAATCAGCATGCTGGAGTCCTAAAGACGGCAAGATTCTTTGGGCAGCATCGAATGAAACAGAAAGCTATATCATGTCTATTGACATAACATCAGGCACAACAGAGACTTTATGTTCATTTGATATGTACGAAGAATGGACAAGTCTCTATACCAGCGACCCTTTAGCTGACGAAAACGCACCTGCAGCTCCTGTAGTTCAATATAATGCCAACGCAGCAGGTTCTCTCCTTGGCAGCATCACAGTTGAAACCCCAACTCTAAACATCGCTGGCGGAACACTTTCCTCAACATCATACACTCTCGTCATTGAATTAAACGGAACAGAAATTTATAACAATCAAGTCACAGCTGGTGAAAACGTATCATTGAATGATGTAGAATTTGCTGAAGGAAAGAACAACATTCGCGCCTACGCCATCAACGACGCTGGCAAAGGTGAAGTAGGTTCTTTGAAAATATATGCTGGTGAAGACACACCTCTAGCTGTTACAGACCTCGAAGTTGATATAGATGACAACGGACAAGCAAGTCTCAGCTGGACAGCACCTACCGAAGGTGAAAACGGCGGTTACCTTAACACTGCAAATTTAACTTACACCATCGAACGCTCTGGCGTGACTGTTGCTACTAGCATTACAAACACTTATTATGTTGACCAACTTCCTAGTGAACTAGCTTCTTACGAATGGGTCGTTTATGCGGTATCTGGTAACAAAACAAGTAAGCCTGCATCCACAGGAAAATTCATGTTCGGTGACGCCATCTCATTGCCTTACGAACAAACATTCAACAATGACGCTTGCTTAGACATCTATACTATTGTCAATAATAACAATGATGACAGAACATGGGAATATGACGCTACAAAAGAAGCTCTGCTCTACCTTTATAGCAGCTACAACGACGCTGACGACTACGCATTTACTCCATTACTCAAACTCAATGGCGGCAGCATAATGCTTTTAGAAATCAACGCATGTTCATACTCACTTTCTTATCCTGAAAACATAGAAATAACACTCGGAAAGACAACAAATCCAGATGAACAGACTGTCATCATCCCTGACACACAACTCGATTGGGACACACCTAAAGTATTACGCACATACTTCTCTGTTGAAGAATCAGGAGACTATTTCATCGGAATACATGCAACATCTCTCGCTGATAGTTATTATCTAATAGTTAAAGACATCAAGGTCACAGAAGGCCCTACATCAGATGTACCTGCTGCTGTAAACAACGTCACAGCAACAGCTGGCGACAATGGCGCGTTGACAGCAACTATCACATTCACAGCCCCTACTGAATCATTAGGTGGCACAGCCTTGACAGAAGATGTCACTGTTACAGCTTATCGTAATAATGAAGTCGTTGGTACAACAACTATCGCTCCTGGCGCAACAGGACATATCGTTGACAACAACGCTCAAAACGGATTTAACAACTATGTATTAGTTACATCTAACAGTTCCGGCGAAGGCGACATCTACGAAATCTCTTGCCGTTGCGGTCTTGACACTCCTCCACTTTTAAGCAACATTAAATTCATTACCGCAGAAAGCAACCTCTCCAGCGTGATGTCGTGGGATGTTCCTACAGTGGGTGCAGAAGGCGGATATATCAATCCTGATGAACTTGTATATAACATCTACGTTCCTACCGCTGACGGATATGATGTCGAATGGATTGATGAAACCACCGAGCCTTTCTATGAAATAACAGTAGAAGACAAAACATTACAAGGCTATACATTCTATGTCTCAGCACAGAACGAAGTAGGCGAAAGTGATTTATATGGTGGAAGCGTCGTTTTAGGTTCTCCTTACACACTGCCATTTGCCGAAAAGATAGAAAACTTAAACCTCATGAGTTCGCCATGGTTTATCATCGATGAAAATCCAAATTCTTATGTGACATGGGAATTGGGTAGCGTGATGGAATATTATAACCTTCCAGAGATTGTAACAGCTCCAGATGGTGGCATGTTGGTATGTTACGACTTCTACGAATTCAGCGGAGGCGTATGTAGCTTAATAGCTCCTAAAATCTCACTCATAGGTGAAACAGACCCTACATTGTACTTATCAATGTATCATTACAACACCGCCGATTATGTAAATGAATTATCTATCTCTATAACTACCGACGATGACTCTTACAAAAGAGTATTCGCGAAGAGAGTAAACGACTGCGAAACAAACGGCTGGGTTAAATATGCTGTAAGCCTCGAAGAATTCATAGATGCCCCATGGATTGGTGTCTCAATAAATGCTCAAATATCCCCTGACGGATTTGTATTCTTGGATTATATCACAGTAGAAAACGCTGTAGAAAACGACATCGCTCTTGAGTCAGTATCTGCTCCTTCTAAAGTCGCTGTGGGCGAAGAAATGGAAATAGCAGCTAAAGTTGTAAACAGAGGCAGCAACAATGCAAATTTCAATGTTTCATTCTATATCGATGAAAATGAGATTGCAAGCATAGAAGAGCAAGAACTTATAAGCAATGACGACAACGAATACAGAACAAAATTCACTCCTACAGCTGATAATCTCGGCGAATCTGAAATCAAAGTCGTTGTCACTATGAACGACGCTACAGACTTAGTAGGAAAAAACAATGAGGCTACAAGCAAGTTTACTGTTACACAACCTCGCTTGCGTGTGGTAACAGATTTAGTCGCTAAAGAATCTGACGGAAATAATGCAACATTGACATGGAGCGCACCAACGCTAGCTCCAGAAGCTATCGTCGATGATATTGAGCAATACGAAAGCTTCATCATCGATAACATCGGAAACTTCACTGTAGTTGATGCTGACCTGACCGAGACATATATAATCGATGGCATTAATATTCCATTAGGAAGCGGACCTAAGGCATGGCAGGTTTGGGCTCCAGCAGAATTAGGCATCAATACTGAGACATGGCAACCTTATGATGGAAACAAATGTCTTATAGCATTCTCAACAATAACAGGCGCAGCCAACGACTGGCTCATCTCTCCTGAAGTTGCTGGCGGAACAGATTTCTCTTTCTGGGCAGCTATACCTACAACAGAATATGGTGCTGAAAAATTCGAGGTTCTCTATTCCACAACAAACACCAACATCGAGTCATTCCAACTCTTAGCTCAAGAGACAAAGAACACAGAAGCATGGCAACAATACGAATACACACTTCCTGATGACGCAAAATATTTTGCAATCCGTTACATCAGCACCGACATCTTCGCATTGCTCATCGACGATATCACCTATAGCAATACATCTGGCAACATCGAGCTTGAAGTGCTTGGATACAACATCTTCAAAGATGGCCAAAAGATAAATGACAGTTATGTCACTGAAACGACTTTCGAAGCGTCTCTATCTGCTGACAAAAAAGACAAATACAATGTAACAGTTGTATATAACGAAGGTGAATCATTATTCTCAAATACAGCCTGTGTTGGAGAAGTAAGCATCGAAGACATTAACAACACTGATGTCAAGGTTTACGGACAAGACAACTACATCAAGATTGAGAACGTCGCTAACAGAATGGTAAGCGTATATTCAATAGATGGCAGAATAGTATGCAACGTAAAAGCTACAGACGACAACATTATGATACCTGCAAATATCGGAGTTTATATTGTCAAAATCGACAATGCCGCAGTATGCAAGGTGTTAGTAAGATAACAAGATTTTAACTAAAAGAAGAAAGCCTCATGAAATTATCGTGAGGCTTTCATTTTTATCATCGAATTATTAAAACAAGGTCTTGACAAACTCCTTTATCTCTTCCTTATTTGCGTCTACATCAAAGACTTTATTCGGTTTGAGATAGAATATTTCTTTATTTTCTTTGAAGCGTTTCTCGCCACCGCCAGTTATGTTGAGCATGATAACGGCATCTTTTTCCAACTGATTATTTTCTACAGCTTGTATCAATGAAGCCGTTGCCACAGCAGCTGCAGGGTTGATGTCGATGCCTTCCAATTCCTCGAATAATTTACCGGCAGCTTCAGCTTCTTCGTTAGTCACAGCGAAGAAATCACCATCTGTATCTTTCATAGCATCATACAATCCACCAGCAATGGAGTAAGGAGGCTTACGATTTGTGAGCACCTTAGCTATCACAGAGTTAGCATCCTGTCGAGCCTGATTGTTATCGTATGCAAGCATCTCTCGAGAGTCTTGTTTCCAAGCATTATACATCGGCAAGAAAGGAACATTTTGTGAGACATAGATTTTAGCTTTATTATTACCAAAGCGTCCGTCTTCTATGAATCGGAGGTTAGCCTCCCATGCTGCGATAGCACCTGTGCCGCTGCCCACTGCCTGAAAATAATAGTCAGGAATTCTGCCTATGAAAGTCACTGCCGACAACATGGCAGTTGCCATTCCATCACGACGAGCTATGTTTTTAGCACCGCCTTCAGCGAAGAAACCATCAACTTCACAAGCGATATTTCCAAGATTAATAGCATCGAAATAATCGCTGCCCGACTTCGTTGCCAACACTTTGACACATGGATTCAATGGTTTCTCAAACCAAAGAGCATCTATGTTATCTTCTGGTATTGTCAATAATAATTTTATGTTGTTATCAGAACAGACCTGAGCGAAAGCACGCGCTGTATTACCAGCTGAAGATACAACTATCACTTCATCTTTTTTCTCTTCAGAGAGGCGCGCACAGATAGAATAAGCCTCTGTCTCCTTGAATGAACAAGTGCGCATGTTAGCGCCAATCTCTGGGTAATAACCATTGAATGTAATATACAAATTGCTCAATCCCAACTTCTCTGCCAATTTTACGCTTTTGTATGTTATTGGTTTTGCGTCACATTGCAACTGACGTTTTATCGGAAGCCAATCGGAATAACAATAAAGTCCGTTGTTTTTTTCCTTGACTTCAAGTTGTTTGTTTGCATAAATAGCGCGGATAAGACTTGGTTTCTCTTCACCTTTGAAATCGAGCAGCCAGCCACTATCTTCACAGACATTTCCTGTCGCCACCGATTTAATCTGATATTCTGTAGGTTTAAACATTATTTCTTTAAATTTTATGTTAAGATTTGCAAAGATAAAAAAAAGTAAAATATTATACTAATTACCGAATATTTTTAATAAAAAACGGCCGCTATTTATGATAAATATATATCTTTGTAAGTTGAATATTTTACTTATTTATTTTTAATAAAAAGATGAAGAAAAATTTATTTTTGGCATTAGCATTATTGTTATCTGTAACAATTTTTGCACAAAACAGTTCATTCATAATCAACGAGACATTTGATTCAGCAGAGATGCCTGAAGGCTGGTACTTTACAGGCGAAGGCGCTGACAACTTCAAGATAAACACCACTAACAATGCAGGTGGCGACCCTAACGAATTATATTTCAAGAGCAGCCCTATTGTCACAGCAGGCATTCACCTTGTAATGTGTTCAGCCGATTTGACAAATGTCAAAGAACTTGGTCTCTCTTTCAAACATTATTTAAGTAACGAATCTCCTTTAGGCTGCACTATCGGCATTGCTACATCTTCCGACAACGGCACAACATGGAACAATGCCTGGAGCAAGACATACGCAGATGCATCATCATCAGGATTATATGAAATCAATGAAATTGTCAGCACATCTGACATGGGTAAAAACAATGTATTGTTCTGCCTATTCTTTGAAGGCAACACATACAACTTCAACAAATGGTATTTCGACGACATCTGCATATATCCATTAAGCGACAAAGGCGCTGACATCCAATTGTCAAGTATCGACGTTAACAATGTCATCAAATCAGGAGACATCGAAATCAGCTTCACTGCAGACAATATCAGCAAAGAAGAAATCACTTCTTTTGAAGCTAGTTATGAAATTGAAGGTAACGACATCGTAACAGAGACTTTCAACACAACTATAGCTCCTAACCAAAAACAAAAAGTCACCTTCAAAAAAAGTGTCAAGCTCGTCCCTGGAACACACGAAATCAAAGTCAACATCATAAGCGTCAATGGCAAAGAAGATGCAAACGATGACAACAACAGCATGTCGAAAGAAATCAGAATTTTCATAAAAAGCATTGCAAGAACTACTATGATAGAACACTTCTCAAGTTCTACATGCCAACCATGCGTTGAAGTCGACAACACAATGACTTCACTCACTGAAAGCAACAAAGACAAATACACTTACGTGAAATACCCATGGAACTACCCTGGCGTAGGCGACAAATATTACATCGAAGACTGCAGCGTAAGAGGCGCATACTACGGAGTGTCTGGCGTTCCTTCAATAATATTCGACGGCACGACAACAACCAAACAACCAAAACAATCTTACTTCGACAATAGCTATGCAATACCTGCATATATCAAGATAATAGGCGGTTACGAAATTGAAGGTAGCAACATCACAGTAAAAGCCACCATCACTCCTTATATCGACATCACTGATGTAAAATTATTCATGACAGTAAACGAAAAGACTACAACAGGCAATGTCGGAACAAATGGATTAACAGAATTCCATCACGTTTTGATGTGCATGCTTACTGGCAGCGAAGGCATCGACACAAGTTTCTACGCAGGTCAAAGACAACAATATGAATTCGTTTACGACATGAGCACAACAAATGTTGAAGAAATGGAAGACCTCGAAGTTGCAGTATGGATTCAAAGCTACGTCACAAAAGAAGTTCACAACAGCGCGACATTGACAGAAGGTTTTAAAGAAGATAATGAAGACATCGACAATATAACAGAAGAACAAATTTCATCAGTAAACATCTATCCAAATCCTGTTAGCGACAGAATCTTCATTGAAGCAGAAACTGAGATTGAAGAAGTCGTGGTATATGATATTTACGGAAGACACCAAGTCACCAAGTCACCAAGTCACCAAGGTAATTTATCCATTGATTTGTCTGACTTGAAGTCTGGAATTTATTTTGTGAAAATCAATACTGAAAAAGGAAATATTGTAAAACGAATTATTAAGCAATAAGCTATGAGCGATGGGCTACGAGCAATTGTAAATTGAAAAGTGCTCACAGCTCAAAGCCCGTTGCTCACAGCAAAAAATAAAAACATGAAAAAGACCTTACTACTTACAATTGCATTATTATTTTCAGCAATGGTGTTTGCTCAGAACAGAGCGACTTTTGTTGACGAGTCTTTCAATGGTTCAGAATTGCCTGACGGATGGACAACATCTGAAGTAGGAACTAACAACTGGAAGATATCTTTAACAACATATTCTGGCGGTGACGGCAATGAGTTGAAACTCTCTTGGGACCCTAAATTCGAAGGTGTCACACGTTTGATAACAACACCTTTCAACCTCAGCGAAGTTGAAGAAATGGTTGTTTCTTTCAAACACTTCTTCGACAATTTCAGAGACAATGAATTCACCCACACCATAGGAATCGCCACTTCATCAGACAATGGAGCCACATGGAACACAGGATGGTCACAAGAATACACAATGACAGGTGTTTACGATGTCAAAGCTACATTCACGACCTCCGACATGGGTAAAAACAATGTGATACTCTGCTTGTTCTATGAAGGCATTTCACAAAATATGGACAACTGGTTCTTCGATGACCTGATGATTTACGAACAGTCTGAATTCGACTTGAGAATAATAGACATCGAGATGCCAAACACTATAGAGACTGGAGAAAAAGAAATCTCTTTTACCGTTGAAAATCTTGGAACAGCTGTCGTGAATTCTTTCGAAGCTAAAATTAAAGCCAGCAACTGGGAAACAGCTGCCGTCGCTACTTTCGAACAAGACATCAACAATTCAGAGATAGTTCAAGTCACTTATAAAGACAAGACTTTCAATGCCATTGCCAGAAACAAACCTTATAACATCTCCGTAGAAATCTTGTCTATCAACGGCAACAAAGACCAAGATGCAAGCAACAACTACAAAGATAAAAATATCAGCGTGGCTTTCAACAAAGCACAAAGGATTCCAATGATTGAGCATTTCTCTAGCTCCACCTGTGGTCCTTGCGTAGCTGTAAACCAACAGATGCATACTCTCACACAAAACAACGAAGGCAAGTTCACCTACACCAAATTCCCTACTTCAGGCGACCCTTATAACAATTTCGAAGCTTCCCACAGAATACAAGAATACGGCGTCACCGGTGTACCTAACATCTTTTTAGATGGAAGAAGCAACGGCAGCAACTACCTAACACAAGCACAGTTAGACGAAAGACGCGAAGTCCCAGCTTATGCTGACATAAGAGGCGCATTCAGTATTGAAGATGACATCATCTACGTTATCGCCGACTTCATGTCATACATAACATTAGAAAACGCCGTCGCTTTCATCACTGTAAATGAAAAGACAACAACAAAGAACACTGGCTCTAACGGCGAGACAGAATTCCATCATATCATGATGAAGATGTTAAAGTCAAAATCAGGAAACCCTGTCAGCATCAATGCCGGTGAATATCAACGTCTGGAATTCACTCATAACATGTCACTTACAAACGTAGAAGAAATCAACGACCTTGAAGTAGCATTGTGGTTACAAGACCCTGAGACAAAAGAGATTTACAACAGCAGCTTCGCTTACGCTTACACGAATCACTGCTACCCTATTCAAAACCTGACATTTAATGAAGATGACAACACCTTGACATGGGAAGCACCAGAAGAAGGAACTCCAAAGTCTTATAAAGTGTTTATCAACGGACAACTTGCATCAGAAAGTTCTTCATTAAACTATAGCTTGACTTCATCGGAAGAAACATTCACTGCAGAGGTTATTGCTGTTTATGACAACGAAAAGACATCTGTTGGTGTAGCAAAATTATTCGGAGAAGTGGAAGATTACGTTACAGTGGAAGCACCTCGTAATGTCACTGCTAATCCAACAAGCACATCTTCAATAAAATTGACATGGGATGCAGCTGCCAACGCAACAAGCTACAACATCTACCGTGACGACGTCTTGGTTAAAAACACTACAGAAACAAATTATACTGACGAAGGTCTTGAATATAACACAGAATACTGCTACACTGTGACATCAGTCCTTGACGACATAGAATCAGAACATTCTGAAAAAGTATGCGCTAAGACTTTAGGAGAAGGAATCGAAGAAACAACTACATCTTTGCGTATTTATCCAAATCCAGTTCTCGACAGACTTTATATCGAGACTCTGACACTGACTCTGACACTGACTATTGAGATTTATGATGTTTATGGAAGACTACAAGTCACTGAGACACCAAGTCACCAAGGTAATTTGACAATTGATGTAGAGAATTTAAAATCAGGAATTTATTTTGTTAAGATTAATACAGAAAAAGGAAATATAGTTAAAAGAATTATTAAAGACTAAGACTATTGGGTCACTGAGCCTGTCGAAGTGACAATCTGCCTTCGAAAAGCTCAGGCACCAGCATAAAAAATAAATTAAAAATCTGGACAAAGACTGTTGTCTGTTGTCCGTTGACTTAAAAAGAAAATTATGAAAAAAACTTTACTACTTACATTAGCATTATTGTTATCTGTTTCGATGATTGCACAGAACAGAGGCACTCTTCTTCAAGAATCTTTCGATGGCAAGTCATTGCCAAGTGGCTGGTCTGTCTTTGGCGGCGGCAACAAAAACTGGAGTGTTACAGCAACCGACAGAGCTGGCGGCACACCTAACGAACTCGATTTCTTCTGGGATCCTATTTTCAATGGCACCTCTCGCTTAGCAATGCCCGCAATGGATTTGACAGGCATCTCGTCTGTAGCGATTTCATTTAAACATTACTTAGATTATTATCCATATTATAATGGTGTATGTACTATCGGCGTTGCCACATCTTCCGACAACGGCGCTACATGGAACACTGGATGGAGCCAGGCTTATAACGAAACAGGAAAATACGTCGTTAACGAAGTAATTGAAACTGAAGATATGGGCAAAGAAAACGTGTTGATATGTCTCTACTTCCAAGGTTCAACAAACGACATCAACTCATGGCAGTTCGATGACATCCTCGTCTTCAAACAAGAAGAAATCGATGCTGAAATGTTGAGCATCAATACCAGCGACAGATTAGGCAATGGTTATAATGATGTCACATTCACTGTCAGAAACCTAGGCAAAAACAGCATCACCTCTTTCAAAGCCAAATATCAAATCGAAGGTGAAAGCGAATATACAGAAGAGACATTCACAACAGATTTAGAAACCTTCGCAACAGAACAATTCACATTTGAAACTTCTTTGTTTACAAAAGTAGGCGACCACAAATTAAATGTCGAGATAACATCTGTAAATGATAGCAACGACAATTATATCGACAACAACATCAAAGTAAAAGACATAGAAGTAAGACTCGGCACCTGTCAGAGAATTCCTATGATAGAACACTTCTCAAGCTCAACATGTTTCCCTTGCGTCTTCACTAACAAAAACATGGACACTCTCACATCCAACAACATAGGCAAATACACTTACGTAAAATATCCTATGAATGGTCCAGGCACTGGCGACCCTTATTACACAACAGAGTGCGGAACAAGAAGAAACTATTACAATTTCAATAATGTCCCTATGATTTTCCTCGACGGAAAAAATACAGAAGATCCTCTACCACAGGAAAAATTAGACAGAAGCTACAACACAACATCATTCATCGACATAAGAGGAAGCTTTAACGTTAATGAAGCTGACAATTCAATAAATGTTATTACAGACTTTTTCTCATATACAGACATCGACAATGTAGTAGCTTATATCGCTGTAAATGAAAAAGCTACTCATAAAAACATCGGTTCTAACGGTGAGACAGAATTCCATCATATTATGATGAAAATGCTAGGCTCTGCTAGCGGAATAAAATTAAACCTCGAAGCCGGCAAACATCAAAGTCTTGGATTCACACATGACATGACAACAACAAACATGGAAGAACTCAACGACCTTGAAGTCGCAATATGGATTCAGGACCCTAAGACAAAAGAGATTTACAACAGCCGTTTCGCTTACGAATATAGCGACCACGTTTATCCTGCACAAAACTTAAATATCACAACAACAGGAGACGACCCAAAATTACAGCTCAGCTGGGAAGCACCAGAAAGCGGTACTCCTGACGGCTACAACATCATTATCGATGGCAAACTAGTAAAAGCTAATGTGAAAAATTTAACATTCACAGACAATGCTTCTGTTTTAAATGTATACGATGGCAAAACACACTATGTTGAAGTTGTTGCTATATATCCAAACAACAGAAAATCTGTAAGCATAATAGGTGAAATAAGCAATGTCGTTAATATCAACGAAGTAAAAGACAATCAATGCAGAATTTATCCAAATCCTGTCAACGACAGACTTTATGTTGAGGCAGGAACCGAGATAAATGAAGTTGTTGTTTATGATGTTTATGGAAGACGCCAAGTCACCGAGGCACCAAGTCACCAAGGTAATTTGACAATTGACGTAGAGGATTTGAAAGCTGGAATTTATTTCGTGAAAATATATACTGAAAAAGGTAATATAGTTAAAAGAATTATTAAAGACTAAGGCTGTTGGCTATTGGCTTTTGGCTGACTGGTCACTGAGCTTGTCGAAGTGACAATTTGCCTTCGACAAGTTCAGACACAATCATCAAAAACTTGTAGTCTTGTTGTCATGTGGTCTTGTTGACTTAAAAAGAATATTATGAAAAAGACTTTACTACTTACATTAGCATTATTGTTATCGTTTGCAGTCTTTGCACAAGAAAAGAATGTGCTTGTGAAAGAGAGTTTTGATTCGACAAAACTGCCTCAAGGCTGGCTTGTTTATGGTTCTGGAACTCCAAACTGGAGGATATCACTTACCGACAGAGCTGGTGGAGAATGCAATGAACTCATGTTGTATTTCGACCCAGGATTCAACGATGTATCTTATTTTGCAACAAAATCAAAGAATCTTAAAGATGTAGAAAGTGTAGCTGTTTCTTTCAAACATTACCTCGACAATTTCTCTGGCAGTAGCAAAATAGGCATCGCCACATCATCAGACAACGGAAAGACATGGAACGTAGCTTGGTCGAAGACATATTCTCAGACAGGCAACTACCTAGTAAATGAAGTCGTCAGCACTCCTGACATGGGAAAATCAAATGTGAAATTCGCCCTTTTCTTTGAAGGCAACTCATACAATCTCTACAGCTGGCATTTCGATGACCTCGAGATATTCGTCCAAAAAGACCTCGACCTCAGAATAGTCAGCATCGACATACCAGAAATCATTGAAGCTGGCGAGACAGAAGTCAAATTCACAGTGCAAAACATAGGCAAGGAGACTATCAATTCATTCACCGTTGAATATACTGACATTACAGACAGCTACTGCGGAACAACTGAGCCACAGACTTTCGAGACAGAACTCGCTCCTTTTGAGAAGAAACAATTCACATTAAAAAACACTTTCATCTTAAACCCTGGCGATTACACACTTCCAATGACTATCACTGAAGTCAATGGCGGCAATGACAATGATGTCACCGACAACTATTTAAGCAAAAAATTCGCCGTTACAATGGGCAGCACACAACGCATCCCTATGATAGAACACTTCTCCAGTTCTACATGCGGTCCTTGTAAAGATGTCAATGTCAACATGAATACACTCACAGCCAACAATCCAGGCAAATACACTTACGTGAAATATCCTTTGTCATTCCCTTATCCTGGTGACCCTTATAACACAGAAGATGCAAAAGTGAGAACCACTTATTATGGTGTCACTTCTGCCCCACATCTTTTCCTCGACGGCAGCAATCAAGGATTCGGAGCTATCAAAGCACAAAACTTCGAAGCACAATATAATGTTCCAGCTTATGTCAATATCAAAGGTGCTTTCGACGTCGATTACGATTCGATAAGAATTGTAGCCGACTTCATGTCATACGTTAATATTAATAATGTAAGAGCTTTTGCATCTGTCAATGAAAAGACAACGACAAAGAACGTATCAGAAAACGGAGAGACAGAATTCCATCATATCTCATTGACGATGCCTGATAATGCAGAAGGCAGAATCGTCAACATCAAAGCCGGCGAATACTATCGCATGGAATGCACATTGAACATCAGCGAGACTTTCATGGAAGACATAGGCGATTTGGAAGTGGCTCTTTGGTTACAGAACTACGAGACCAAAGAAATATACAACAGCCGTTTTGCTTACGAATACACATCACATTGTTACCCTGTTCAAAACCTGAAACTCAATGTAAAAGGCAATGAAAGAAACGTAACATGGAACGCACCTGAAAAAGGAAATCCTATAGGATATAATGTATATGTCAATAATGAGTTAGTGTTGGAAAAGACAAATGAATTATCATATAGCACAACATCTAACGACAAATTATTCTTCGTAGAAGTCGTTGCTTTATACGAAAACGACAAGACATCGGTAGGTGTAGCTAAGAAATATGCTTACGGCGACAATGTCGATGAACAACATGAGATTCAATGCAAAGTATATCCTAATCCTGTTAACGACAGACTTTATATCGAGACTCAGACTCAGACACTGACTATTGAGATTTATGATGTTTTTGGAAAAGTTCAAAATCTCAAAAACTCAGAAACTCAGAAACTCAGAAACTCAATAGACGTTTCAAGTTTAAAATCAGGAATTTACTTTGTTAAAATTAATACAGAAAAAGGAAATATTGTAAAACGAATTATTAAAAACTAAGGCTGTTGGCTATTGGCTATTGGCTTTTTGGCTGACTGGTCACTGAGCTTGTCGAAGTGACAATTTGCCTTCGACAAGTTCAGACACAATCATCAAAAACTTGT
>JBGVQR010000041.1:0-9420 GCA_045127605.1 Candidatus Limimorpha sp.
ATATTGCATTTGAATTTGCAATGTGGATAAGTCCAGAGTTTAAGATTTATGTAGTTAAAGAATTTCAACGTCTAAAAGAAGAAGAATTGAAGTTTGTTGGATGGAGCGCAAAAAGAGAATTGTCAAAGATAAACTACCACATTCATACTGATGCCATAAAAAACAATCTGATTCCAAAAGAAATTACGTCTTCAGAAGCGAATGTAATATATGCCAATGAAGCTGATGTTCTCAATGTGGCATTATTTGGTAAAACTGCAAAAATGTGGAAGGATGAAAATCCAGATTTAAAAGGCAATGTCAGAGATTACGCTTCTATAGAACAATTGATAGTGCTAATCAATTTGGAAAGCATGAATTCTGAATTGATAAAAACAGGCAAATCTCAATCAGAAAGAGCTCTATACTTGAATAAAATGGCAATCGAACAATTGATGGTATTATATAAATACGATAACAAATTATTAAACGAATTTAATTCTGATTGAGTAAGCTTTGAGCCATGAGCCTCGAGCAATTCTAAAAAAGCTCACGGCTCACAGCAAAAATGCATACCCAAAGTCTGTTGACCGTTGTCTGTTGTCTGTTGACTTAATAAATAAAACCATGAAAAAACTACTACTCACAATCACACTTATTTTCTGCGGAATGTCACTTTTCGCGCAGAAGAACGAATCTCTTGTCAATATTGAGGTTATCGTTTCTGATAATCAAGGCAATGTTTTGAAAGACGTGGCTATTTATAACTCTAAAAATAAGCTCAAAGGTATTACGAATCATGAAGGTATTACCTGGATTACATCTCGTTTCGGCGATGTAATAATTTTCTCTCATCTTAGCTTTGAACATAAAATCATCAAGATTTCTGAATATGAAGACATGTATGAGGAAGAGTTCAACAATTTCAAAATGATAGTGAAAATGGAAGCAAAATCACATGTGCTTCCTGAAGTGACCATCGTTGAAAACGCACCTCAACTCGCATATAAAAACAAGGAAGTTTGGGTGCTAGATTATTCCGTTGATGAAAAAGGAATAATGGCAGTGACTACAGACGGTAAAGAATCGAACCTTATACATCTTGGCTTTGAACAAGACACGATTTCAATAAAGAAGATTGATAAAAAACTCGACATTCTGTTCAGAGATATTCTTTATCAAGACCTTTTCGGCAATACTCACCTTATGTCTCTTGATTCTGCCTTTCAGGTTTATTCCGAGAAAGACAATCTTGAACTTCTCTATGGCGTGACTCTGGAAAAACATAAAACTACATTTGGTAATATTTATGCACTGACAGACAGCATAATAGTTACGAGAAAAGAGTTTTACAGCGGACAGGAAGTCGTGTATTTCATGACAAACAGAAATAATGGCAAGACGGAAGTTTTATGCGATGTTTATGGCTCATCACGTCAGATGGCAAAGAACTGGAGTATTGACAATATACGTCTGAAAAGGGTAACTGCTTATGATAATGAAATTACGGCAAATCATCCTAATTACGAGAGACCTATAGAACGTGATGATTTTGAAGCGGATATGATAAAACGCCTGATGCTTCAGGAGATTTATGTTCCTTTATTGAATGTCGATGACAAGATTTATATCTTCGACTTCCAAAAAGATTATGTTTATAAATATGATAATGAAGGTAAATATCTTGGCAAGAAAGAAATCAGTTTTCATCTTAAAAGCAAATACGCTAGGAGAGACGCTCCTGGCAATCCGTGGGATAAGAAACTCATTTACGACAAGGCAAGAAAAGAATGTTACGCTCAATTCACCAGCGACGGTACCGTGACACTGAAGAAAATAGACTTGGAAAGCGGAAACGTCATCGCGACATACATCCTCGACGACCATTATTTCCCAGAAAACATTCAAGTGTATGACGGAACAGTTTATTATCAGTTCATAGATTCAAGAATGACATTCGGAAAAGACTGCAGAAGTCTGTATAAGATGGAACTTTTTTAATTGGAATTGAGGAATTAAGGAATTGAGGAACTGAGGAATTGAGGAACTGAGGAACTTAGGAATTAAGGAGTGTTTGGTAATGTCATAATAAATGTAGAGACGTATCAATTACACCATAAAATAAACAATATGTAATTGCTGCGTCTCATGAATTGGGAGTTGAAAACGGAAAACTGAAAATGGAAAATTGAAAATTAACTTTCCATTTTCAGTTTTCAATTTTCAATTAAAATGTCTTTGCGTCTCTGCGCGCGAAAAAAATCCCGTAAAAAACATTCGCTTCTCTACGGGATTTTATCTTGGTGACTCGGTGTCTCAGAGTCTTAGCGTCTTATTCCAAATATGTGTATCCGTACAATCCTGATCTGTAGTTAGATAAGAATTCTTTTCCTTCTTCAACGGTAATCTTGCCTTGTTTAACGCAGCTTGTCACCCATGATTCAACTGTTCTAACCAATTTCTTTGGACTGTATTGTACATATTCCAAAACTTCAGCTACTGTCTCACCATCAATGATTTGGTCGATGTAATAACCTTTTTCATCAACAGTGACGTGAACGGCATTGGTGTCGCCAAATAAATTGTGCAAGTCGCCGAGGATTTCTTGATATGCACCAACCAAAAATACTCCAATATAATACGGATCCTTTGAATTCTTGTTATGTACAGGCAATGTATGTGTCTGATTTCTAGTTGTTACATATGAAGATACTTTACCGTCAGAGTCACATGTAACGTCTTGTAATGTTGCCATTCTATTTGGCTGTTCATCCAATCTGTGAATTGGGATGATAGGGAAGATCTGATCTATAGCCCAAGCATCTGGCAATGACTGGAACAATGAGAAGTTGCAGAAATATTTGTCTGCCAATAATTTAGGCAAGCTATTAAAATCTTCTGGGATACGTTTTAATTCTGAAGTCAACTGGTTGATTTCTCTTGCTATTGACCAGAACAATCTCTCCACCTTAGCTCTTGACTTGATGTCTAAAAGTCCGAGGCTGAACAAATCCAAGGCTTCTTCTCTGATTTGCTGAGCGTCGTGCCATGTCTCAAGCATCGACGATTGTTTATTTGTAAGCTTATCCCAAGCTTCGTTAAGTTCGTGAATCAATTCATGGTCATCTTCTAAAATATCCTCATTTTCATCCCATTCAGGTAATGAAGCAGTTTCAAGGACTTCAAAAACAAGCACTGAGTGATGAGCTGTCAAAGCGCGTCCTGATTCTGTAATTACGTTAGGGTGAGGAAGGTCGTTTTTGTCACATGCATCTGCTACGGAGAATATTACGTCGTTAACATATTCTTGAATGCTATAGTTGACGCTACTTGCGCTGCTTGAACGTGAACCGTCATAGTCAACACCTAAACCGCCACCGACATCAACGAATTCAATGTTGAATCCCATTTTATGTAATTGAACGTAGAACTGAGCTGCTTCTCTCAAAGCAATCTTAATGCTTCTAATCTTAGTCACTTGACTTCCAATATGATAGTGAACAAGACGCAAGCATTCTTTCATATTGTTCTTTTCAAGATATTCAAGAGCTTCAAGCAATTCTGATGTTGTCAAGCCGAACTTGCTTCCGTCGCCACCTGATTCTTCCCATTTACCACTGCCAGAACTTGCAAGTTTAATTCTTACACCTATGCTTGGAGTGACTTTCAAACGCTTTGCAACGCGTGTAATGAGTTTTAATTCATTGAGTTTCTCAACAACAATAATGATTGTTCTGCCCATCTTTTGTGCAAGAAGAGCCAACTCGATAAAGCTTTCGTCTTTATATCCATTACAGATAATCAATGAGTTGGTATCTGTATTTGATGCAATGATAGCATGTAACTCTGGTTTAGAACCAGCTTCCAAACCGATATTGAATTTCTTTCCGTGGCTTACGATTTCATCCACGACAGGACGCATCTGATTGACTTTGATAGGGAAGACGATGAAGTTCTTTCCTTTGAATTCATATTCTTCAGCCGCTGACTTAAAACATGAGTTGATTGTCTCAATACGAGTGTCGATGATGTCTGGGAAACGTATCAACATTGGAACTGAAACATCACGAAGTTGCAATTCATCAACCAATTCGCGTAAATCTACAGAAGCACAACCTTCTCTAGGAGTAACTACAACATTTCCTTTATCATTGATAGAGAAATAGTTGACACCCCAGTTGTTAATGTTGTAAAGTTCTGCTGAATCTTCAATGCGCCATTTTCTCATAGTTCTTGTTTACTTTTTTGTTAGAAATAAATTCAATTACACGCTCATTTAAAATGAATTGCAAATCTAATAAAAAAAACACATTATTCATATTAATATCGAAATTTTGTTGACTTCATTACAAATAATTCCAATATCCATTGAACCATTAGATTTCTTCATTGTTTAGCAAAGAAAAACAACAGATTATGAAAAGAACTAAATTTATTTACGCATTTTTAGGCGCAATGTTTATTTTACCTCATTTCGCCAATGCACAAGAGGAAATCTTAATTACAAAAAAACACAACCATCATAATGGTGAGTTATTGATTATCAATAACGATAGTGGACACGACAGCACTTATGTTATTATTTTTGAAGAGAATGCTCCTGAGAGATTCAACGCACCGAAAACACCGTCGTTTGGCTTTATGAGTAAAGACCAGAAGTATTTGATGGGTATCGGCGGCTACGTCAAAGGAACCGTCTCAATGGACTTCAAAGGCGCAATCAACGACCCTGCTTATTTCACAACATCGGCAATTCCTATCAATCCTGCTCCAGGAAATGGCGAGTTGATGCAATTTAATGCTAATCAATCGAGTTTATTCTATAATCTTGTCTCTCTTTCTGACAAAAAAAATAAATTCGGGGCATATGTCAATATGAATTTCAGCGGTCAAAACTACACTCCTGAAATACAAGACGCTTATATCACTTATGGGGGATTACTTATCGGTAGAACTACCAGTTTATTCACTGACGCTGCAGCAATTCCTCCAACTATCGACAGCGAAGGTCCTAACGGATTGACATACAAGACAAATAACGTTTTTAACTTCAGAAGTCACTGGGGCAAAAAGAAACAATTCAGCGCTGGTCTCGGTCTTGAAATGCCAAGTACAGATTTCACTACATCAAAGGCACAAAGTGTTACTAATCAATACATTCCCGACTTTCCTTCTTACATTCAATACGCTTGGGGCAAAAACAGAGACAGCCACGTCAGATTGAGTAGTATCATTCGTAACGTAAATTATCGCAATAACATTCAGGATAAGAATAATATAATCTCCACTTACGCTTGTCAACTTAGTGGTTTAGTGACTGTTAAACAGAAATTAGTATTCTATTACCAATTAGCTTATGGAACGGGTATCTCTACGTACATTCAAGATGTTAGCGGTTTGAAATTAGACTTTATGCCTAACAACATTGTTGATAAACAAGATGATAAAGCCGGTAAATTAGATCATGTCAAGTCGATGTCATATTACGCTGGTTTACAATACAACTTCAATCCAAGAACATTCATGTCGTGCACATTCAGTCAAGTTGATATTGATGTTCCTGACAATTATGACAATACAGATTTATACAAAGAAGGCTACTACTTAGCAACCAACTTCTTCTGGTATGCAAGACCTAACGTTCAATTCGGCGCAGAATACCTTTACGGCAGACGCGTCGACCAGAACGACAACTGGGGACAAGCAAACAGACTACAAGTGATGCTACAATATAACTTCTGATAAGTTTAGTTAATTAATGTTTTTTTCATGCTAAGGCTGTTCTTTGAGCAGCCTTTTTTGTATGTTTGCAAAAAATAATTAACAATGAAACTGATAATAGATTGCGGTTCCACTAAAGCTGATTGGGTCATTTTAAATGGGGAAGAAGTCGTTTTAAAATTCCAAACAGAAGGCTTTAATCCTAATTATACCGATAAAAATACTATTTTAAGTATAATTTTAGATAATACATCTTATAAAGTTTATATTCAAGAAATTACAGAAATATATTTTTATGGAACAGGATGCGGAAATCAGGAGAATTGCAATCTTGTTGAAGGTATTTTAAACTCAGTTTTTCCAAATGCGAACATCATCGTGACACATGACTTAATGGCAGCTTGTCACGCACTTTTTGGCGACAAAGAAGGCATTGCTTGCATCTTGGGAACAGGTTCCCATTCTTGTCGTTATGACGGAAATGAAATTATTGATAAAGCAGTTTCATTAGGTTACATAATAGGTGACGAGGGTAGTGGCAACCACATTGGAAAACAACTGCTTCGAGATTACTTTTACAAGAAAATGCCAGATATTCTATCTGAGAAGTTTGAAAAAGAATACGATATAAATATAATATCTGTCATTGATAATATTTATCATAAAAATCAGGCTTCCAAATATTTAGCTTCATTATCAAGATTTGCGTACGAAAACAATGAACACGATTACATGAAAGCAATCTGTTCAAAATGCTTTGACGAATTCATTGAATATTTCATTTTAAAATATGAAACATCGAAAGATTTGGAAATTGGATTCGTTGGTTCTATAGCTTATTACTTCCAAGACTTATTAAGTGAACGACTTGAAAATCACAAGTTAAGATTAGGAAAAGTTATCAAAAGTCCAATTGAAGGACTTATTGAATATCATTCTCGCCATTGATGACAGAGTTAATATAATTTAACATCTCATCAAGTTCATCAATAGTAAACCATTTATAATCATTGTTTTTTCTCAACCAAGTCATCTGCCTTTTCGCATATTGACGGGTGTTTATTTTAATATTTTCAATAGCTTCGTTAAGAGAGACATTACCGTCAAAATATTCAAATATTTCCTTGTAACCTACTGTATTCAAACTATTTAAATGACGTTTAGGATACATAGACCTCGCTTCTTCAACAAGACCTTCATTAACCATAATCTCGACTCTTTTGTTGATACGATTTATGAGTTCACTTCTTTCCCAAAGCAAAGCGACTTTAATGATTTTAAAATCACGTTGTTTGACGGTATTTTTTCTGAAAGAAGAATAGGTGAGACCCGTCTGATAACAAACTTCGACAGCACGTTGCAAACGACGAGGATTATACTTATCAACTATACTATAATATTCTGGATCAAGACGTTCAACTTCATTTTGCAAAGCAATCAAACCACCTTTTTTGTATAATTCATCGACTTTATTTCTTACTTCTTCCGAAATATCAGGAATAGAATCAAGGCCTTTGCAAACAGCATCAATGAACAATCCAGAACCACCAGTAAGAACAACAGCATCATGATTTACAAATAGTTGTTTCAATAAATCGAGAACATCATGTTCATAATCCGCGACATCGTATTTATCTTCGACATTAAGATTATGAATCATATGATGATTAACTTCAGATTGTTCATCCTTTGTAGGCGCTGCTGTGCCAATAGGCAACTCCTTATAAAACTGACGGCTGTCGGCTGAGATAATCTCTGTGCCGAGGGCTTTCGCGACTTTTATGGCAGTAGCTGTCTTTCCCGAGGCCGTAGGACCTGCTATCACAACAAGATATTTATCCTTCATCATTTCTCTATTTTATTTGGAACAGGACCGTTTGACTTCACTTCTATAGGCTCAGTAACTTCTTGTACTACAGTAAGTCCAAGTTTTTCACCTTCAGCTTTCATAAACTCGTAAGCTTCTGCAAAATTGTTTCCTATGATTCCATCTAACACAGCTTCACGGATGGCGGTCTTGATAATACCAACATTTCGACCTTCTGTAATTCCAAAAGTTGTCATGATAACTTCACCATTGACAGGTGGCTGCCAGTTTCTGAGATGATCTTTTTCTTCGAGTTCCTTAAGTTTCTTTCTAACCAACTGGAAATTACTATGATACTTAGCCTTTTTCTCTTCATTCTTAGAAGTGATATCTGCATCACAAAGTATCATCAAATCATCGATATCATCACCAGCATCAAAGAGTAAACGTCTTACTGCCGAATCAGTTACCTCATCTTGAGCCAATGCGATAGGGCGGAGGTGAAGAGAAATAAGCTTTTGTACATATTTCATCTTCTCGTTAAGAGGAAGTTTCAATGCAGCAAAAATCTTAGGTGTCATTTTGGCACCTTTAATCTCGTGACCATGAAAACTCCAACCAATGCCTTTGTCATATTTCTTTGTCAATGGCTTTGCTATGTCATGCAATACAGCAGCCCATCTAAGCCATAAATCACCGCCAGCATAAGCAACATTATCAAGGACTTCCATAGTATGATAGAAATTATCCTTATGGCCTCTGCCATCTTGTACTTCAACACCTTTCAATGCTGCAAGCTGTGGAAATATTATCTTCAACAAACCTGAAGCGTCGAGCAACTTAAACCCGATACTAGGCTTTGATGAAAGTAAAATCTTGTTAAGTTCTTCGTTGACACGTTCCATTGAGATAATCTTAATTCTCTCCGCATTTCTTTTTATGGAGTTAAACGACTCTGTCTCAATAGTAAAATGAAGCTGAGTTGCAAAACGAATAGCACGCATCATTCTCAATGGGTCATCAGAATATGTCACATCGGGATCTAATGGAGTTCTTATTATCTTATCCTCCAAATCTTGAATCCCGCCAAAAGGATCTATCAGCTCACCGAAATTCTCTTCATTAAGACTGATTGCCAGCGCATTGATAGTAAAATCTCTTCTATTTTGGTCATCTTCTAAGGTTCCATCTTCAACCATTGGCTTTCTGCTGTTTGGCTCATACGATTCTCTTCTTGCTCCGACAAACTCTATCTCTTTGTCTTTCATGCGAATCATAGCAGTACCGAAGCGTCCGTAATATTTCACTTCTTTCTTTCCGCTGATGAGTGATGCTGTCTTTTTTGCCAATTCAATTCCACTTCCAACTGTCACTACATCAATGTCATTAGATGGACGTTCAAGCAAAATGTCACGCACATAACCGCCAATGACATAGGATTTGTAATTAAGCGCACGACTAGCTTCTGTGATAACCTTAAAAAAACGATTGTTTATATATTCTGATAAATTTTTCATAGTGATGCAAAGTTAATAATTTTTCCGCTAAGAATCTAAAAGAAAAAGCGCACCTTTTGATGCGCTTTATATCATTGTTTAACAGTCTATTATTCTGTTAAAACACGTTCAGCAGCTGGAATTACATTAACTACCATATCTTGTTTTTCTTCATCATAATCGATGATAATCTTTTCTCCTACGTTGATTTTAGTTCTGATAATCTCTTCTGCCAAAACGTCTTCAACGTACTTCTGAATAGCTCTCTTCAAAGGTCTAGCTCCGTATTGTTCATCCCAGCCTTTTTCTGCTATAAAATCATGGGCTTTTTCAGTAAGTTCAAGCTGATATCCCATCTCATTTATACGCATAAAGAGCTTCTTTAACTCAACATCAATAATCTTATGAATATCATCA
>JBGVQR010000042.1:0-13003 GCA_045127605.1 Candidatus Limimorpha sp.
AGAATTCAGCTCGGCGATTTGTCCTGCGTTTTCATAAAATAAAATAGAAGAAGATACTTCTATGTCGGCTTTGATATCATCGCCATTCATATCAGCATCTCCTTCTAATTTTAAGTCGTTAAGTTTCACAGCCATTGACAACGAGTCTGTCGTTTGTTGATATGCGATATCACGTAACGACGCTTTCACATTGCCAGCGATGTTTTCCCCTCTTACTTTAGCTTTCGCCGACATATTCAACCCATTAATGTCGGCAGACATACCTTGAGTGAGGTCGGTGTATTTTACGTCAACGTCATTGATTTTCATTGAAGTCAAATCGATGCCGTAACTAAACTCCGAGCTTTCCTCTGTTGTGGTATCAGCTTCTGCTGGAGGGAAAATATCGATGTTTGTCTTGCCCAGTTTATCTGTGAAAAGATTCACATAGCCACCGTTCAATTTACATTCATCGATGATAATCTGATTTTCCTTAAGAAACTTCATGATGTCCACTGAGACGACACATTCATTGATATAGGCGAGCGTGTCAGATGGATTCCCGGCCATCTTGTTGACAAGCACGACATCGTCGATTTTCAATCCAACTTCAGGGAAGGATTTAAAGACCGTGAGGTCGGCTCTTTCTATATCGAAGTCGCAGTTGATAAAGTTAGGTACTTGGTTTTTTACTATTGACGTTAAGCGTGCCGGAGTCACCACAAACCAGCAAGCAACCATCACGGCCATCAACACTAATCCAAGCAGAGTCCCCAAACTTATCAGTGTTATCTTCAGCGGCTTTCTCATATCATTCAGCTCTTATCAGATTATAAGTTGCTCTGAAGCCTTCGTTGTTATACTTGAAATCTGTTGAAGTCAACTCCAAGATGTTACAATATTGAGGCACTATAGCATCATTTATTTCCATCTTGTAGTATTTTAAGAACTTGTCTTCTGCCCCTTCATCAAACTCCCATGTAAAGGTCGAAGCTTCATCTTCTGTGACATCATCTCTGAGGTCCCATTCTTTTCCTGTGCCATCGCTATTATAGACTTCGAAATACTGTCCATCGGCAGTCATCCATTTTCCCACAATTTGAGACTTGTCGATATTTGCAGCATTACCTCCGCCCAAACCGTCGCATGATGTCATGAAGACGGCCAATAGCAATAAAGCCACAAAACTTAACCTTTTCATATCATTGGTTTTTTAAGATTACTTTGCAGCAATCATTTCGATTTCAACTAAAACTTCTTTTGGAAGTGTTCTTACTGCGAAAGCAGCTCTTGCAGGAGGATTTTGTGTAAAGCGTTTGCCATACACTTCATTCATTGCTGCGAAGTTAGCCATATCGCTGAGCAAGCATGTTGATTTAACTACGTTGTCGAAAGTGTAACCAGCTTCTGTCAAGATACCTTCGAGGTTTTTCATGACTTGTTCTGTTTGTTCGTAGATACCACCTTCAACGATGTTGCCTGTTTCAGGATTGATTGGAATCTGACCTGAGATAAACAACATTCCATTCACTTCGATAGCTTGGCTGTATGGGCCAATTGCACCTGGTGCATTTTTTGTTGCGATAACTTTTTTCATTTCTATTTCTTAATTTTTAATTTAGTTAAACATATATTTCTTTCATTATTAATCACTTTTCAGCAATCATCATATCATATCTCCGAGCCTCCTATAAGTATTTAATCCAAAAATACCCATAGATTCTCACACGATACAATTATACCCGCAAAGTTATTATAATTATTCAAAAAAAACAAATAATAAATGAATATTGTTATTAACACACCATTGTTAATAAAAAGGGATTAAGGGTATGAGGGATTAAGGGTATGAGGAACTCCTCAATTCCTCAAATCCTCAAATCCTCAATTCCTCAACTCCTCAGATCCTCAGATCCTCAATTCCTAATTATCTCTATAATCTTTTTTCTTCGTGAGTTTCAGGTCTTGGAGTGCTGAGGCTTTCACGTTGATTTGGAAGTTCCAGCTCTTATATGTTCCGAGTGGAATCCAGTTGAAACGCATCTCCCAACAATGTAGGTCGCGGTAAATCGTCAATGATGTGTACGACAGTTTCTTCAATTCGAAGTCCCAACCGGTCTGCACCGACACTTTCCAGTTAGGAGTCAGATTGACATTACCATTAACGCCAAGTGTCTGTATGACTTTCCTGTTATCCTGCAATATAAGATTTATATACGAGGGGTTATTCGACAAGGTAAGGTTGTAGCTCAACGACAATGACCACTGCGTCGACCAGTCGACATAGTCTTGCGGATTAGAACGTATATCGTTCATCTCTTCTTCCGACGCCAGCGGCGATGTCTTGACCTGTCGCGTAGAATTTTTCTTTCCCTTATTTTTAAAGGTATCGTTATTCAACGAATAGCTCATGCTGAAGTTCCATGCCACACTGTTTTTTCTGAACAGACGTTTGTTGACATCCCATTCAAATTGATTAAGCTGTTTCCTTCCCAATGAGTCTAAGATATAAGGGTCCCAGATGCTGGAATATCTCAACGACATATTCTTAAACAATGTCGTTCTTCCGCTGACCGACAGATACGAGAAGTTAAGCGAGTCTTTCGCGATGTCATAGCTGCCGCTAAAGGACAGGTCTTCTATAATCTTCACCTTTTTCAATCCAGTGATGGTGTCTTTCTTTGATGGAACCTTTATCTCCAGATTATTACCGAAGCTGTAGTTGATACGTCCCGACTCACCTGATGGAGGCGAACCATATATATTTCCTTGAAACATAGAATACAGCTGTTCAATGCCGTTGGCATCGTAATATGTTCCGTAATAATTCCAGAAATCTTTAGAGAAATCAGGGTTATACGACACTCCTATCGAAGGCGTGAACACATGACGTACAGCTCTGATAGGTCCTTTCTTAAAATTCAACATACCATAGAGCTTGGTTGTCATGGAACTCGACACATCGAAGCTGAACACGTTTCTAAACTGATTGATGGTATCAGTTTTAAGATAACCGCCAGCTGCCATCGATGAATCTTCAACCCATTGCTTGGCGAAAAATCTGAAATACATTCTGTCTGTCACCGTAGCCGATGTCGTCCAGGTGATATGCTTAAACAGTTTCACCGGCATACTGATAGGTATTCTATGTTGGATACCATTCTGCACATTGTCGAGCCAGCCTGGCTTGAAGAAAAGGCTGTCTGCCATGCTTGCATAATTCTTAGCGTTGGCGGTATAGCTCATATACACATCCTTATACCATCTCTTCTTCGCAGGATTACCTATATTTTTAAAAGGATACACACGATTCATGGTAAGAGTCATCTCAGGCAGTGTAACCGTCATGACACGAGTGAGAGTGTTTTGGCTATGGCTCGCATTGGCTGTGAAATTAAAGAGCTCACCTATTCTAGTCTGATATGCCACGCTCGACTGGAAGGTATTGCTAAGATACTCGTTTGAGGTGGCAGCATTATATTTGTTATAGTTAGAACTCACGATATAGACGTCAGCAGAGAACGACGACTTTGGTCTAGCCTTAGGGTCTTGCTTATGAACCCAGCGTACCTTGAAGTCGGTGCTTTCGTTATAGTCGGCAGAGCCTTTAGAACCTATTTTGTTGACAGCATAACTTCCTGAGAAAGAACCATTGAAAGCATAACGTTTGTTGTAACGCAAGGTAGGCTTGACAGCCCAGCTGCCTCTGGTGTAGATGTCACCGACAAGCTGCAAATCGAGATATTCATTTATTCCCCAGTAGAAACCACCATTTTCCAGGTAAAAGCCTCTGTTTGCCGACTCGCCCCACGATGGCACCAAGATACCGTTGCGTTGTCCTTTGGAATTAGGGAAGATACCGAATGGAACACCGATAGGGAGTGGCGTCTCCATCAACTTAAAATACGCAGGACCCGTCACGATTTTGTCGTTAGGGATGACCTTTGCCTTACCAAAATGAAACTCGAAATGAGGATGTTCCTGATTACTACAGGTAGTGAATGAGCCAGACTTTATATTAATGGTGTTGTCTTCCATCTTCTTGATTTTTTTTCCATGGATATAACCCATAGCATCTTCAGTAAACACCTTGGTGATGACACCTTTCTTCGTCTCGAAATTAAAAGTCATCGACTCTGACAGATATTTTTTGTCACCTTCCAAAAAGACAGGATTGCCATAGAGTTTGCCAACAGAATCGAGAAGACCTTTGGCGAAGACAGTCCTTTTATCCATATCGAATTCTATATATGCAGCCTCGATGGTGATGTCTTCATAAACGACCTTAGCGTCGCCGTAATAGTAAATTTTGTTATTTCTAAAATCCTGGATGGTAGAGTCGCTGCATGTGCGTTCAATCTTATCTTCTACAAAAGACTCTTTCTGTGGAGTGGTTTTCGGTTGAACTAAAGCCGTGTCGCTTTTCACGATAGTGTCGGCTGTTATCTCAGTTATCTTCACCGTATCTTGAAGCAAAAGCGAATCTGTTTTTACCTCATCAACGACAGCTATTTCTTTTGTTATCGTATCGCTTATAGTATCAGCGACAAGCGGCTCCGACATATTTACAGTATCGTGATTTTCTTCCTTCTCGCCTACGACATCCAAGGTCTTACAACCCGACATCATCAAGGCGACAGAAAAGAAAAAAACAATAAAAAGTTTATATATATCAGACCTCAACAATTTAATTTTATATTTTTGTAGAAAATTTATGCAAATATACGTTTCTTATGCTTAACTTGCGATTAAATTCTTTAAAACGATTGATTTTATTTTTTCTTATTCTGATTTCAAACCTTATTTTTTCAGATAATGTTCAAGCACAGAACAAAGGCAAGATAAAGACTGTCGTGATTGACGCAGGACATGGCGGCAAGGACCCTGGAGCTGTCGGAAAAAAAGCTAAGGAGAAAGACATCACACTGAGTGTTGCCAAGATGACCGGCGATTATATCAAGCAGCATTGTCCAGACGTGAATGTCGTCTACACCCGTAGCGGCGACACCTTCGTCTCTCTTCTCAGGAGAGCGCAGATAGCAAACGAGAAAAACGCAGACCTTTTCATCTCCATACATTGCAACGCCAATGCCTCATCGCAGCCAAACGGTGTAGAGACTTTCGTGATGGGAGAACACAGAAACGCTGCTAACCTCGAAGTGGCTAAGCTAGAAAACGCAGCCATCATGTATGAAGAAAACGCACAAGAAGATTATAACAATTTCAACCCTAACAGCACAGAGGCATATATCATGCTCAACTTCTTCCAGAGTGAATATAAAAACGCTTCATTGAATTTCGCCGAACACGTACAAAACCAACTCGTCAAGAGAGTCGGCAGAAAAGACAGAGGCGTGCAACAGGCTGGTTTCCTCGTGCTTTACAAGACTGCCATGCCTTCAGTGCTGGTAGAGATAGGCTTCCTCTCAAACCCTGCTGAGGAGAATTTCCTTAACTCCAAAGACGGACAGACTTACATCGCCTCGGCATTGTTCCGCGCCTTCCGCGACTACAAACAGGCATACGAGAAAGAAAATGTAACAGAAGGTCCAGCTTATGAAAACAACAACGCCACTCCAATCGTTGATGCAAATAAAACAGTTTATAAGGTACAGATAGAAAGTAGAAGCAGAAAGGTTGACAATCCTTCTCAACATTATAAAGGATTAAATCATATCGACTTCTACGAACATAACGGTCAGTTCAAATATACCGCTGGGATATTCGACACTAAGAAAGAAGCCGATGAATATTGTAAAGATGTCAAGGCTAAGGGTTATGTCAGCGCCTTTGTGGTAAGTTTTAAAAATGGAGTAAGATTATAAAATTACATAAAAAATGAAAGACAAGACAAAGTCAATATTGATCGCAATATCATTTATCGTAGCAATGATATTGTTTATTTGGGGATTTAATTTTTTAAAAGGCAAGTCACTGCTTAACAACCAATACAAGTTCTATGCAGTATATGACAACTCCAAAGGTCTGCTCCCTGGCAACCTCGTCACCATCAACGGCATGCAAGTAGGAACCGTCAGCGCATTGGACTTCCACCCCAAAAAGGACGGCACTATAATAGTGGAATTCCTCACCAGTAAAGAATTAGACATACCAGCCAACAGCGTCGTAAACCTCACCTCTAGCCTTACAGGCTCCGTCAGTCTAGACATCATAATCGGCGACTCTGAAGAACTCGCCGCTTCTGGCGACACACTCACTTCTGCCTACGACAACGGCACAATGGGAATGATAGCAGAGACAATAATACCTCTCAAAAATAAACTAGAGACTTTGTTAGTGTCTGTCAACGAACTGACGACAAACCTCAACGATATGCTCAGCCAAGAGCTTAAAGATAACATCAACAAGGGTGCTAGCAGCTTCGCTTCATCGATGAATAATATCGAAGCTATCTCGTCAGACTTGCAACAGCTTACCGACAGCGAAGACGGAAAACTTACTATGGTGGTCAACAATCTGGAAACCATAACTGGCAACTTCGGAACTGTCAGCGATTCGTTAAAGACTATTGATTACAACAGCTTGATGTCATCTCTAGAGAACTGCGTGAATGAGTTCAACACCCTTCTCAACGGCATCAACAAGGGAGAAGGTAGCGCTGGACTTTTGGTCAAAGAAGATTCATTATACAACAACATCAACACAACTATCGAAACTTTACAGTCGATACTCGAAGAGATAAAAGCAAACCCTAAGAAAATAAAACTGAGCGTTTTTTAATTAGTTAGGAGTTAGGAATTAGGAGTTAGGAGTTATAGAAACTCAAAAATGAAGCATTATCTTTTAGTGATATTATTATTGTTATCGAATGTCATCGTGGCTCAGAAGAAGACCACGATTCACATCTTGAATGCCGACAAAGCTGATTACGACGAGCGTCTTGGAAGGGACGTGCAGCGTCTGATTGGCAATGTCATCATGCGTCAAGACTCGACATATTTCTATAGCGACAGTGCTTATTTCAACGAGAAGACTAAGTTCTTTGACGGATTCGGCAACGTCCACATCATCGTCAACGACAGCGTTAATATATACAGCAAGTTATTAAAGTATGATGGAGAAACAAAATTCGCGGAGCTTTTCCATGACGTGATATTGAAAGACGACTCCACGACTTTAAAGACACAATATATGACTTACGACAGAGTCGGACATCTGGCAACTTATCCTAACAATGGAACGATAACGCGTAACGACAAGAAACTCGTAAGCAAGAAAGGCTACTACCGTGATGACATCAAGGTGGTTTATTTTAGGAAAGATGTCATTGGAACCATGCCAGATTACAAGATTGTCTCCGACACCTTAGTCTACGACACCGAGAACGAGATGATGTATTTCTACGGCCCGACAAACATATACAATAAGGAGAACACCTTGATAGGCAACTACGGATGGTATAACACCGAGACCGAGCTTGTATATCTCGACAGACGTGCCACCTTGAAAAACGAGGAGCAGTCGATGACAGCCGACACCATGTTTTACAACAGAAAGACAGGTTACGCCAAGGCACTCAGCGATGTTATCATTGAAGACACAGTGAACAAAGCCACCTTAAAAGGCGAATATGCAGAGCTGTGGAAAAACATCGGCAAGTGTATGATAACTGACAGCCTCAGAGCTTATTATTATGAAGAAGTAGATACCTTGTTTGCCACTGCCGACAGCATGTATGTCTTCTTCGACACTATAAGCAACGACGTCCAACGCATCAATGCATTTTATAACGTACGCTTTTTCAGAAACGACATTCAAGGCAAATGCGACTCACTGCATTACATCCTCCCCGACTCCATGGTTTATATGAGAACAGAACCAGTGATATGGGCAGAAGACTCACAGCTCAGCGGAGATTTCATCGACATAAAAGTCAAAGGTCAAGCTATAGAAAATCTCATGATGCATCCTAATGCCTTCGTCATACAACAAGACTCCATCAAAGGATTCAACCAGGTGAAAGGCAAAGAAATCACCATCTATTTCAGAGATAAGGACATCGACAATATGTACAACAAAGGTAATGCCGAGACCATATACTGGCTCCGTGACGACGACGGCAGTCTAATCGGAATCAACATCTCACAATCTGATGAGATGGATATCATAATCAGAAACCGACAGATATCCAGAATCAAACATTATAGCAATATCAAGGAAACCTTATATCCTGAGCAACAACTCAAAGACAACATGGAATTCTTGAAAGGATTTCTTTGGCAAGAAGAGAAGAAACCAGTGAGGAGGGAGTTTTGAAAGTCACCGAGTCACCAAGTCACCGAGACACTAAGTTTTTGAGTTACTGAGTTGCTGAGTTGCTGAGATTTTAAGATTTTGAGATTTCTAAAGTTCAAAATTCAGCGGTGCCTGAGCCTGTCGAAGGCAAAACCCAGAGCTTCGGCGCTTCGACAAGCTCAGCGACCGGTCAGCCAATAGCATTAGTTCAGAGTTCAAAAAAAAAGAGAGACGTATAATGATACGTCTCTCTTGTTGTCTTATAGTCTTGTAGACTTGTTGTCTTTATTCGTAAATCTTAGCTTCTACTTCGCCGTTGAGGACCATGAGGCCATTCAATGTGAGAGCCATCATTTCGTCTTCGCCTGGATATACGCATACTGGAGCGATTTTACCGACGTGGCTTTCAATGATTTTGCAGAAGTTCTTGTCGTATGCCATACCGCCTGTCAAGAAGATAGCGTCAACGTCCATGCTGAATGCTGATGCTGCGAGGCCGCCTATTTCTTTAGCTACTTGGTAAGCCATAGCGCGATATACGAGTTCCCATTCTTTGTTGCCAGCCTTGACTTGGTTTTCAACTTCCATAGCGTCGTTAGTGCCGAGGTAAGCTACGAAACCACCTTGACCTTTAAGCATGAGGTCGATTTCTTTCTTTGTATATTTACCGCTGAAGCAAGCAGTCATGAGAGGACCTGATGGCAATGCGCCTGAACGTTCTGGTGTGAAAGGACCGTCGCCGTTCAATGCGTTGTTGACGTCAACAACACGACCTTTCTTATGAGCTGCAACAGAAATACCGCCGCCGAGGTGAATACCGATGAGGTTCAATTCTTCATATTTCTTGCCTACTGTAGCTGCATGTTGACGAGCAATCATCTTTTGGTTCAAAGCGTGGAAAACAGACATACGTGGGAATGCAGGATGTCCTGAGAAACGTGCTACGTCTTCCATTTCATCAACGATAACAGGGTCAGCGATATAAGCCTTAACGCCTACAGACTGAGCGATGTCGTCAGCGATTAAACCGCCGAGGTTACAAGCATGTTCACCGACAGGGCTGTTGACTAAGTCGCGTTTCATTGCTTCGTTAACTTCGTAGATACCTGATGTGAGTGGTTTCAACAAACCGCCACGGCCAACAACCATTGAAAGGTCATTGAGTTCGATGCCAGCTTCTTTCAAAGTGCTAAGGATAACATCTTTACGGAAGTGATATTGATCAGCGATATGTTCAAATGGAGCGATCTCTTCTGCAGAGTGTTTGATATTTGTCTTGAAGACACATTCTTTATCTTGGAAAACAGCAATCTTAGTTGATGTTGAACCTGGGTTAATGATTAATAATTTGTAACTCATAGTCTTTTTTTGTTTTATTGTTATTTAGCTAATAATGCTGCTAATGCTATTGAATATAATTTTGTCTTTGCAGTATCGCCGCGTGATGACAAGACGCATGGAACTTTGGCACCCATAACGACAGCTGCTACTTCAGCGTGGTTGAATTTGCTGTTACATTTGTAGAATACGTTAGCTGCTTCGATACATGGGAAGAGGAGACAGTCGGCATCGCCAGCGACAGGGCTCTTGAAACCTTTGATAGCTACTGCTTCTGCATCGATAGCGAGGTCTAATGAGATAGGGCCGTCAACGACACAGCCTTTAATCTGACCGCGTTCTGCCATCTTTGTGATGAGAGCAGCGTCGACGCATGCTTGCATACCTACCAACATTTGTTCTGTAGCAGTGATGACAGCCAACTTAGGATTCTTGATATCCAAAGCGTTTGCTGTTGCTACTAAATATTTTAACAATGTTTGTTTTTGTTTGAAATCTGGAGCTGGGATGATAGCGCAGTCGCTGGCAATCATCAATTTGTGATAGTTAGGGTTTTCTATTGCACAGACGTGAGCCAATGTAGCGTTTGGAGGGCACAATCCACGTTCTTTATTCAAGATAGCGCGCATGTATTTGTCTGTTGAGAGAAGACCTTTCATCATGATGTCAGCTTCGCCTGCGTTGATGAGGTCACATGCTTTTGCTGCAGCCTTTACATCTTCTGTCTCATGAATGATAGTGAATTTGTTGATGTCAATCTTTTCTGCTTCGCAAACCTTAGCGATAACGTCTTTGTCACCACATAAAGTAGCTTCAATCAAGCCATTGTCTACTGCTTCGCTGACAGCGCAGATTGTGTGATCATCATTAGCGTAAGCTGCTACCAAGCGTTTCTTTGGACGGCTACGCAATACTTCAAACATTTGTTCTAATTTGTTCATAATACGAGTTTTTATTTATTGTTGAATTCTATTTAACATCCTATATATCTTGAAATCACGAGGCGTAAGATTTCTGAGGTTCCCTCTCCTATCTGCAATATTCTCTGGTCGCGGTAGAAACGTTCCATGTTAAAGTCTTTTAACAATCCGTGACCGCCCATCACTTGTACGGCATTGTCGCACACCTCCGCTGCTACCTCTGAGCAGTAAAGTTTCGCCATAGCTGCTTCTTTGCCATATGGCAATCCTGCGTCTTTTATCCTACATGCTTTGTATAACAGACAACGTGCTGCTTCTATCTTAATCGCCATGTCAGCGAGTTTGAAGCTGACGGCTTGGAACTTACAGATTTGTTTTCCGAACTGTTCTCTTTTTTGAGAATAAGCCAAAGCCATCTCGTAAGCACCTTGAGCGCAACCCAATCCCATAGCAGCGATAGAAAGACGACCGCCGTCTAATGTAGCAAGCATGATATGTGAGCCTTGTCCTGGTTTTCCCAGCATATTTTCTTTTGGAAGCTCAACATTATTGAAAGTGAGTTTGCCGGTGTTGGAAGCGCGCCACATCATCTTGCGATGCATTGGTTCTTGGCTGAAGCCTTCTGTGTCGTTTTCAATAATGAAAGTAGTAAATTCTGGTTTGCCGTTGTTCTCGCCAGTGATGACTTGTATGGTGCTTCCCAATGTCATCGGAGTAGCGCTGTTGGTGATGAAAATCTTGGAGCCGTTGACAATCCATTTATCACCTTCTAAACGTGCTGTCGACTGTGTACCTCTTGAGTCACAGCCAGCGTTTTCTTCTGTCAAGCCAAAGCCCCAGAGATGTGACTTGCAGAGACGTGGAAGATATTTCTCTTTCTGTTCCTCTGTTCCGTATTCTTTAATAGGGCTGATGCCTAACGAGTTGCCTGCTGCAATAGTAGCTGCTGTAGAACCGTCAACTCTAGCGAGTTCTTCAACAGCGATGATATAAGAAAGAGTGTCGAGGCCATGTCCGCCATATTCCTTAGGAACACACATGCCGAGGAGTCCAAGGTCAGCCATCTTCTTTGTAAGTTCAACATCGAATATTTCATTCTCGTCGTTATAAGAAGCGACAGCTTTCACCTCGCGTTCAGCGAAGTCGCGGACTTTCTCACGAAACTCAATCTGTTCTTTTGTCAAATCAAAATTCATATCGATAATTCTATCAAAATATTTTTAACATCTACTTTATCACCTTCAGCGACGAATACCTTAGCTACCTTAGCCGATGTCATCGCCTTAATGTTGTTTTCCATTTTCATTGCTTCAACAACACACAATACATCGCCTTCCTTAACGTCATCGCCTTCTTTAACATTGACTTTAATGACCTTTCCTGGCATAGGAGAATAATATGTCATGTCGTTGTTTTTAGTATCTGTGTTAGAATAATCCTTAGAGTAATTAAGCTCATCATTACGACGGCATATGAAGTCCAGACCTCTGAGATGAACGCAATAGCTATTGCCCGAGACCTCTGAGACGAAGATTGATTCTGTCGTTCCATTGATGATAACCTTATTGATATCACCGCCATTCTGCGACAACAAGACCTCGTAATCCTGTCCGTTGATTTTACACTTCAACGACTTAGGACTTATCTTTTCAACTTTAACATTAAAAGCTGCTGACTGCTGACTGCTGACTGCTGACTGCTCAACGCTAACAGTGATATTCATATTATAACGCCAATATCCTATTCTTTCCCAGACGTTGTTTATCTCTTTATTTTCAAGATAAAGTTTGTTAAAGTCATGGAAGAGGAACAAAGCCACCACATCTTCTTTCTTTATCTCATCACGCATAATGCGCATCGAACTGAGAAGTTCTTCCTGATGTTTCTCGCAATAAGACGTATCGATTTTGTTTTCGATAAAATCTTTATTGTCTATCACGCTTTGGAGATAAGGTATATTGGTTCTATATGTCTGTACTATATAATCTTTGAGAGCGTTTCTTGTAATCTCGATAGCAGCCTCTCTTGTCTTGCCGTGGCAGATAAGCTTGCTTATCATTGGGTCGTAGCTATCGGAGATGGTTGTTGGTCCGTCGATACTGCTGTCAATTCTCACTCCGCGCATCTTAGGCTCGTGATATAATGTCAGCTGAGCTGGTGCAGGCATGAAGTTATTTTCTGGGTCTTCCGCATATATTCTACATTCTATGGCATGACCGTTAGCCACTATAGAATCTTGAGTGTAACCCATCACCTTACCGCGTGCTATGCGAATCTGCTCCTCGACGATGTCGATTCCCGTTCTTTGTTCTGTGACTGGATGTTCCACCTGTATTCTGGTGTTCATCTCAAGGAAATAGAAGTTCTGGTTCTCATCGACGATGAACTCTACCGTACCAGCGTTGTTGTAGTTCATCTTCTTACAGATGTCGACGGCGGTGTTACATATAGCCTGACATCTTTCTTCTGTCAGCGTTGGTGAAGGAGACTCTTCTATGATTTTCTGGTAG
>JBGVQR010000043.1:0-16398 GCA_045127605.1 Candidatus Limimorpha sp.
AACGTCCTATGGCTTTGTTGATTACATCTCTTTCTTCTTGCGTCATATTTTCATAGTTTGCTTCATATTCCTCAAGCAAATCATGATATTTCTCTTTCGATATTTCCCAGTCTTCTTCAGTCCAATTCTCGCAGTTCTCCTCCACTCTATCCACATAATTGTCAAATTTCACAGAAGTCGGAATCTCGCATGATGTCATGAACAACATCACAAATAAAATTATAATAAAATTTAACTTTTTCATATTTAATCAATTTTAATAAATCTTTTTAACTCTGAACTTTCAATTATGCATTATGAATTGTTTTAGGGCGTTCCGGCTATCGCCGTCGGGCTTTCCGCTATATCTTTTTCCGCTGCGCTCCAAAAGGATGCCGCTCCAATCCCTAACGCATTGGGAGCTACTGACATCAAGCTTCCAACTTCTTCAACGGTGAATTCGAACTGTAAGGCACTTTTCCTGATGGAACAACCTTGCTGGAACTTTCGAGATGTATGTCTTGGTCGTCGAAGAAGATATGCGCACCGAAGGCTTTCAAGACCTTGTCTTTCGGCATGCCGCCAAGGAAATACACCTCATTAACATAAACACCCCATTTCTTCAAGGTGTTGATGACTCTCATGTGCGCAGGAGCACTTCTTGATGAGACAATCGCTAATCTTAACGGAGAGAGTTCTACCGTAACAGGCAGACTTTCTTGTATCTTCGACAGTTTCTTCAACAACTTAGCAAATGGTCCTTCTTTTAAAGGTACGTCTTTGTTTTCTTTCTCGTACTTACTGAATGAGTCGATGCCTTCTTTCTTATAACGTAACTCTGAGTCTTCGTTAAATAAAACGGCATCAGCGTCGAAGGCTATTCTCACAGCGTTTGTCGCTGGATTGAACTCGGTTGGCGGCTCGTAAATGACAGCCGCTGCACAGTTGCTATGCGAGTCGATGACAGCCTGTACGCTGTTTTCATCTTTCGACAAAAACAAATCGACACCAAAAGCTTCTATATATGGCGATATTGGCTCGCCTCCAGAGAACGCAAGTCGCGTGATATCAAGCTCGTACTTCTCTATCGATTTAAGAATTCTTATACCAGTCTCCGGACTGTTCCTCGACATTACCACGACTTCAACGACAGGCTTATGTGCTTGTTTGTTGAGTTCCAAAAGACTCTTCACAAGATAAAACGCCGTTCCCATCTCCAAAGGAACGTCCTGATTCTTATCTTGATATTCTCTATATTTCTTAACGCCTTCCTTCTCGAAAATATCGTTCTCCGCTTCGAGATTGAACAAGGCACGCGCCGTAACACCAACGACTAATACTTCTGATAAATCGACACTCATAAATATAAACGAGTAAAGACGCATTATTATGCGTCTCTACAATATATGTTATTCTGTGAATAAATTGATAATATTCAAAATCACCTCTGATGCTTTTTCCATGCTTTCCAATGGAACGTATTCGTATTTTCCATGGAAGTTGTGGCCGCCAGCGAAGATGTTTGGACATGGCAATCCCATGAAGCTGAGGTTTGCGCCGTCTGTGCCGCCACGTATTGGCTGTACCTTTGGCTTGATGCCAGCCATCTCGATAGCCTTGATAGCTTTTTCAACGATGAAATAATGTGGCTCGACTTCCTGACGCATATTGTAATACTGGTCTTTCATGTCTAATGTGACAGCATTATTATATTTCTTGTTGAGATATTCAACGACAGACTTGAGCAGTTCTTTCTTTTCTTCGAACTTAGCTCTGTCGTGGTCACGGATGATGTATTGCATCGAGGTCTCTTCCACTGTTCCTTTTATCTCTGTGAGGAGGAAAAATCCTTCGTAACCACATGTAAATTCAGGGCGTTGGTTAACAGGCAACATAGCGTTCAATTCCATAGCGATTTGCATTGAATTGACCATCTTGTCTTTTGCATAACCTGGGTGGATGTTAGCTCCTTGGATGTGAATCTTGGCACCTGCAGCGTTGAAGTTTTCATACTCCAACTCTCCTATCTCGCCACCGTCGATTGTGTATGCATACTTAGCACCGAATTTCTTGACATCGAATTTCACTACGCCACGACCTACTTCTTCGTCTGGAGTAAATCCGATTTTAATATCACCGTGTTTTACTTCTGGATGTTCCATAAGATATTGAGCAGCATACATGATAGCAGCGACACCGCCTTTATCGTCGGCTCCTAATAATGTTGTACCGTCGGTGGTAATCATCGTCTTGCCGATGTAATTCTGCATTTCAGGGAAATCAGATACTCTTAATACGATGTCTTTTTCTGCGTTAAGCATGATGTCGCCACCTTGATAGTTTTCAATGATTTGTGGCTTTACGTCTTTACCAGAAGCATCAGGTGATGTATCGACGTGAGCGATGAAACCGATGGCAGGAACTTCCTTGTCGATGTTTGAAGGAATAGTCGCCATAACGTAACCGAACTCATCTAACTCTGCTTTGATTCCCATCGCTTCTAACTCATCGCGAAGCATTCTGAGAAGATCAAATTGTTTTGCAGAACTTGGCTGTGTCTCTGAATTTGGGTCTGACATTGTATCGACAGAGACATATCTTAAAAATTTATCTAATAATTTTTCCATGATGTGATTTTTTAGTTTAAAGTTTATAGTTAATAGTTTATAGTAGTTTGGGAGTTTATAAGTGGAAAGATTAAAGTGTATTAGAATTTGATACACATTAAACTTTACACTTACTAACTACTCTACACCATCACCTCTACATTGTTAATTGATTTTCGCTCTTTTAGAATCCCAAATCATATAGGCGATGACAGCGACATACATGACTAATGCTACCAATGAAGCCCATGGTGTCTCTGCGAATGGAACGCCGCCGACATTGACAATCATATCTACATTAGCGAATTTGAGTATCGCGCTGACGACTCCCATCAATGCGCCACCAGCAATGAAGCCTGATGCGATGAGAGTACCTCTGTTGTTGCGTGCATTGTTGAGTGCTTCGTCTTTGCTGCGTGTGCTGACGTACCATGAGATTGCGCCTCCTATTAATAAAGGTATATTGAGGTCGATTGGGATGAACATGCCAAGTGCGAATGGCAATGCTGGAATCTTAGCGAAAGTGAGTATCAATGCGATGACAGCACCGATGCCGTATAACAACCAAGGTGCGCTGCCGCCTGACATCATTGGTTCGATGACTGCCGACATAGCATTTGCCTGTGGAGCGACAAGTGCGCCGTCACCAACGAAACCGTAAGCCTTGTTCAAAACCATGATGACACCTGCTACAGTAGCTGCTGCGACAGCAACGCCGACGAACTTCCAAATCTCTTGATTCTTTGGTGTTGTTCCAATCCAATATCCAACTTTCAAGTCGGTGATAAATGCGCCAGCGACAGCCAATGCTGTACAAACCACGCCACCGATGATAAGAGCTGCTGTCATACCCATCGCGCCGCTCAATCCAGCTGCTACCATGACTAGAGAAGCTAAAATCAATGTCATGAGTGTCATGCCACTGACAGGGTTAGAACCGACGATAGCGATAGCGTTAGCTGCTACTGTTGTGAATAAGAATGAGATGACTGCAACGACTAAGATACCGACTAAAGCGTGTTTGACATTATGAACGACGCCGAACCAGAAGAAGAAGAAAGTGATGATTAAAACAACGACGATACCAATGACGACGAATTTCATTGAGAGGTCGCTTTGTGTGCGTTCTTCTTTAACGCCATCGTTTTTCTTTCCCTTAAACTCATTGGCGGCCAAGCCTACAGATGACTTGATGACGCCCCATGATTTTATGATACTTACAACACCTGCCATCGCGATGCCGCCGATACCGATATGACGAGCATATTCTTTAAAGATCATTTCTGGGCTCATTGAACCTAAAGTCTGAGTGATGCCAGAATTCATCAAGTCGATGACAGCATCACCCCAGATGATATTCATACCAGGAATGATGATGAACCAAACCAGCATTGAGCCACAGCAGATTATGAAAGCATATTTCAATCCGATGATATAACCGAGACCGAGAACAGCAGCGCCCACATTGACTTTAAACATCAGCTTTGCGCTATCAGCGACAGCGAGTCCCCAAGTGGTAATTTTTGTTGAAAGCGTCTCTGTCCAAAGTCCGAATGTGGAGATGCAGAAGTCGTAAAGACCTCCAATCAAACCACTAACAACGAGTAACAAAGAGTCCTTGCCTTTCTTCTGTCCGCTGACGAGCACCTGTGTTGTTGCAGTAGCTTCAGGGAAAGGAAACTTGCCGTGCTGTTCTTTGACGAAATATTTTCTGAAAGGAATTAAAAAAAGTATTCCGAGGATGCCGCCCAAGAGCGAAGCGAGGAACACTTGCATGTAATTAATTTCGATGGCATAGCCCTTACCTTGTAAAATATATAAGGCAGGCAATGTGAATATTGCGCCCGCGACTACGCCGCCAGAACAGCCGCCGATAGACTGGATGATGACGTTTTGAGAGAGAGCGTCACTCTTCTTTGCCACGCCAGAAAGACCGATAGCGATGATAGCGATTGGGATAGCAGCCTCGAACACCTGTCCCACTTTCAATCCGAGATAAGCAGCTGCAGCAGAGAATAAGATTGTCATTAACAGACCGATAGTGACGGACCATACAGTGATTTCCTTGTATTTCTTATCCGCAGATAATATCGGTTTATAAACCTCACCCGGAGCCAGTTCACGCTGAGCGTTTTCAGGCAAACCCATGTTTTCGTTGTTGATATTTTCCATAATAAAAACTATTTTTTTATGTAGGCAAACTTACGATTTTTAGAACTATTATGCAAGAGGTTTTTTTAGGAACTGAGGATTTGAGGAATTGAGGAATTGAGGAAGATAACTTGGTGACTCGGAGTCTCGGTGACTTGGAGACTAAAAAATCACATCCATTAAAACAATATCCACACTCGTATGTTATATAGACAAAGAGAGTTCAAAAGCCAAAAGCTAAGAGCCAAAGTTTAAAAGATAATTGGTGGTTTGGATTACAATCACGATTCATTGCTGCGGGCGGAGTGACAAAGACTTCGCCTGCCCCACCCCAAGATTAATTTAAAGTTGAAAATTGAAAGTGGAAAATTAACTTTCAGTTTTAACCTTTCAATTTTCAATTCAAAATAAGTTCCGTCTGGGACGACAGTTCATATGCTGAGGACAAAGTCTGTTGTCTGTTGTCCGTTGTCTGTTGACTTCTTAACAATCCTTAACATCATTTCTTAATATTTCACTGATTTTATGTTAAAAATTGTTAAAACCGAAATATTTCCTTTGCAAATGCTTGACAAAAGAGTGAGATGGTTGTAGTTTTGTAAGACCAAAATTTAGGAATCATGGAAAAAGTCATTAATACTAAAGAAGAACGTATCTTCTTAGATTCATTAAAAGATATTGTTTAGTCGGCGATAACTCTCAGAAGTGAGAGAAACTGAATAAATAATATTATAATCCAAAAACACAAGATATGAAACCTATTGATAATATAGAACCATTGCCTGCTAAATTTATTACGGATGTACGCAATATCATAGAAAGCGGTCGCAAAAAAGCGTATGACTCCATTGTTAGAACAAGTATTAAGACATTTTGGGATGTTGGTAAACGCATTATTGAAGAAGAGCAAAAAGGAAAGACTCGTGCAAAATATGGCACACATCTTATAAAAAACCTTTCACAAGTTCTTACGCCTATATATGGGAATAGTTATAATAAACGTAATCTTGAATATTATAGAAAATTTTATACACTATTCCCTAACGCTGAAATTGTGAACACGCGTGTTCACAATCTTGACTGGTCTCACATACGTCGTGTTTTATCTATATCATGCTACCAAATACATGACATACATGCCTACAGAAGATGAGTTACGTCAAGAAATAGAGCAGCAAAAACAATTCTTCATGGAACAACATATATCCAATGAAACCTCAAAAATTTGATAGCTCTACTATCTTTAGACTTTAGACTTTTGTCTTTAGCCAAAATTACTTCTCAATCATTTTTGTGTGAGTTGACGACAATGTTACGGTCTGACATCAATTTTCCATTTTCCATTTTCAACTTTCAATTTTCAACTGAATTAGTGGAGTTGGTACGGAGGAGGTATGGAGAAGGTTCTCTCCTATTTTGCACAATGGATTTCGCTTTTGAATTGATTTTCTTTCTCTTTTTTACCGCAAAAAAGAGAAACAGAAAAAGCTCGCCGCATATGTAATGACGCAAAGTCACAAAGACTCAGAGCCTTAAAGTTTCTTTGTGTCTCTGAGTCTCTGCGACTCTGTGTCTTTAATTTCTTAACGCGATTTCTCCGAGGCGGCAGAGATTTCCACTAAGAACAAAGATTCGATTCTTCTTACTTGTGGTCTTGTTGACTTAAAAAAGTTCAACAGCCAACAGCCTTTGCTCAATGGTTAAAAAATCCTCCTAACTCCTAACTGAACAGTGGACTTGGTACGAGGAGGGTACGGAGGATGTATGGAGATATTTCGATGAAAACACTCTTAACAGGAGCTTCTTCAAATTTTATTACATCTATATATATAGGCATTTTTCAGTTGAAAGTTGAAAATGGAAAACTGAAAACTTAAAGTTAATTTTATACTTTCAACTGACTGCCGAACGCTAACCGCCGACAGCCAATTTTCCATTTTCAACTTTCAGTTTTCAATTTTATCACTAGACGACCGTCGGGCTCTTAAATGCCAGACGGAAATAAATTAAATGAACCAAATAAATTGAATACGCTTCGCTTTTATTCTATAACTGGGCGCACACTATGACCGTAGTAACGGTAGATGTGGCTCATGTAGTGATTGACGCTACCGAAGCCGAGGATGTACGCGCCGTAGCTATCGCTTTCGTAAGGCGTCGAACTCCAAAAGTAACCGAAGCTTCCAGAGAGGTTGAGCGATGACCCGCCGCGATAACCAGCAGCAGGAAGGAAAATGCTTGCACCGCTTGGTCCTGTAACTTTATAGCCGTTAACGCCTTTCTGTGTTGTCCATGTCCACGTGCATTGGGTTCTCAGTTCGTTCAGCTCATCGAATGTCGGCATACGCCAGTCGCCTCCCCAGTTGGCAGTGGCGGCATCATATTGCGCTGTAAGATTGCCATTATTATCTATATAGCCCTGAGATTGCAACTCTGAAGTACTAAGTCCGCATGTTGGGCAGTTATCATAACCGTATGTATCTTTTGTCGTTGTCTCTCCACAAGCGTAATAGTTTCCGTATTCTTCTGGTGAGTTTGCTCCAACATTGCAGGTTGCCCATTTAACACTTAAGCCAAGGTCAACGTATTCGTGACCTTCATGTCTTCCATCACCGCCTTCTGGCTTAAATGACACCATCATCATACAGACAAGCGTCATAATTAAATAGATTTTCTTCATAATTGTAAATTTTTAAATTTGCAATTTATATTTAATGCTGTTACAAATATGAGAAAATAATCAATAGAATTTATATGTTTACATAAATTTATTTTAACCGTTCGGGGGGGGTAACAAACTAATTATCAAACGGTTATATTTTACACAAAAGTTAACCCATGATATTTCAGAATATTATCTTATAAAAAGTTCATTGAAAATATCACGGAAGATATTGGAACTATGAACTAAGGCTGTGGGCTATGAGCTATAAGCTGTGGGTTTGGGGCAAAACAGCTCAATGCTCACAGCAAATCCTTAATAAATCTTAACATCATTTCTTAACATTTCCCTGATTTTACGTTAAAAATTGTTAAAGCCGAAACATTTCCTTTGCAAATGCTTGACAAAAGAATGTGGAGGCTGTAGTTTTGTGGAACCAAAATTTATGTTACATGGAAAAAACGTATGAAAAGGTCGTAATTTTTCAGACCAAAGATGGTGTCACTTCTATTGACGTCAGATTGGATGGCGAAACGGTTTGGCTGACTGCAAGCCAGATGGCGGTTTTGTTTGGTAGAGACGAGAAGACTATTAGAAAGCATATTAATAATGCTATTAAAGAAGAGTTAAAAGATGCAGTGGTTGTCGCAAAATTTGCGACAACCAGTAAACATGGTGCAATAAAAAACAAAAAACAAATCCACAATATTAATATCTACAATTTAGATGTAATTATATCCGTTGGATATAGAGTCAAATCCACAAGAGGTGTGGAATTCAGAATTTGGGCTAATAAAATCCTGAAGGATTATCTTATCAAAGGATTTGCTATAAACGATAAAATAACACAAAGAAAGTACGAGGAACTTTCTCAATTGGTTCATATTCTTGGTCGCACAATCAATTCAAAACCTGAATTGTCAAATCAGGAAAATCTGGATCTGATAAATGTAGTAACTGATTACACATATGCTCTTGATACTCTCGACAGATATGATAAGCAAAAACTAAAAATCGAGAAAACAACTTTTGAGAATAAATTCATCGCCACTTACGACAATGCCATTTTAATTATTCAAAATCTCAAAGAAAAGTTCGGTAGACATTGGCTGTTTGGAAAGGAAAAAGACGATTCTTTCAAGAGTTCCATAGGACAGATTTACCAGACGTTCGATGGTGTCGACCTATACCCTTCTATCGAAGAAAAAGCTGCGACGTTGCTATATCTTGTCACTAAAAACCATTCTTTCAGCGATGGCAACAAGCGTATCGCTGCTACTTTGTTTCTCTGGTTTATGCAAAATAATGGTATCCTGTATAATCCCGATTGTTCCAAACGAATCAGCAATGGCACTTTAGTCGCTCTCACTTTGATGATTGCGGAAAGTCGTCCTGAAGAGAAAGATGTAATGGTTAAGGTTGTAGTCAATTTGATAAATAAGGATAATTGTTAAAACCGAAACATTTCCTTTGCAAACGCTTGACAAAAGGATGAGATGGTTGTAGTTTTGTAAGAAATAAACTTCAAATTGTGACGCATGCGTCACGAATTGAGTTCAATATGAAAGTAGACCTTATAACCAAAATTTATATTAAAATGAAAAAGAATTTACAATACATTAATGAAAAGGAAATCAATCTTGCCATTAAGATTGAAAATATTATCCGTGAATCTCGTCAGACAGCATATAGGGCAATTGATTTCTCAATGGTGATGGCTTATTGGAACATTGGGAAAGTTATCGTTGAAGATGAACTTAATTGGGAAAGAGCAGAGTATGGGAAAAAGATATTGAAAAACATTTCAATACGTCTTACAAAAGAATTCGGAAAAGGTTTCGACGAAAGAGGACTTCGCAGAATGTGTCAATTTTACAAGTGTTTTGAAATTCGGGCCGCACTGCGTCCCGAATTGAGTTGGTCTCATTATCGTCGTTTAATAAATGTAGAAAACGAAGGTGCTCGTTTTTGGTATATGAATGAAGCTGCAAACTCTATGTGGTCAACACGACAATTGGACCGACAAATCTCTACTTTATATTACGACCGTTTATTGGCTAGTCACGATAAAAAAATTGTCATTGATGAAGCTGAGGAAAAACTACAAAAGGTAATTCCTGAAGAATTCATAAAAGATCCTTATATATTGGAATTTCTTAATTTGAAAGATTATCCAGCATTAAGAGAAAGCGACATTGAAAAGAGCCTGATAAATAACCTACAAGATTTTCTGATGGAATTGGGAAACGGTTTTTGTTTTGTCGCTCGTCAAAAAAGGATGAGATTTGATGACGAGGATTTTTATGTTGATTTGGTATTTTATAATAGCATAATCAAATGTTATGTCTTGATAGATTTAAAGTTAGGCAAGCTAACTCATCAAGATGTAGGTCAGATGGATAGTTATATAAGGATGTTTGACGCATTGACTAAACAAGATGACGATAATCCTACAATCGGACTGATACTTTGTTCCGAAAAGAATGAGGCAATTGCTAAATATTCAGTATTAAATGACGCAAAACAAATCTTCGCTTCAAAATATAAATTGACTCTGCCAACCGAAGAAGAGCTACAAACCGAATTAAGCAGAGCTAGAAAAAGATTGGAAGAAAAGAGGAAAAAATAAAAATCGATAACCGACTACTTCGCTCAATCAGTCTTTCGTCGGTTACCGATTTATATGCAAAAATAATTATTTTTTAAATACAGAATAGAAATCGTAATTACTTCTCAATTTCTTTCTTGATTCTTTCATTCAACATTGGAACAATCTTGTGTAAGTCACCAACGATGCCTAAGTCGGCTGCGCTGAAGATTGGTGCGTACTTGTCTTTGTTGATAGCGATGATGTATCCTGATTCTTCCATACCTGCTAAGTGTTGGATAGCGCCAGAGATACCGCATGCTACATACAACTCAGGACGTACAGTCTTACCTGTCTGACCTACTTGGATGTTGTGTCCGACAATGCCGGCGTCAACCATAGCACGTGATGATGCTACCATGCCGCCTAATGTGTCTGCCAATGCTTGTAACTTTTCAAAGCCTTCTGCGTTCTTCACACCACGACCGCCTGATACCAAAATCTTAGCGTCAGCGATGTCTTCCTTGCTTGAAGATTTCATCTCTGTCTCAACGAGTCTTACTTTGAAACGTGCTGTGTCGAACTTAGGTGCGAACATTGTGACAACGCCTGCTCTGCCTTCTTCACGTTGACGTTTTTGCATAACGCCTGGACGTACTGTCGACATCTGTGGACGGTTGTTTGGACATACGATAGTAGCCATCAAGTTACCGCCGAATGCTGGACGTGTCATACGGAATTGCTTGTCGCCTGCTTCTGTGTCAGCAACTTCGAGTTTTGTACAGTCTGCTGTGAGACCTGTGTTCAATCTTGCTGCGAGACGTGGAGCGAGGTCACGACCGATTGTCGTTGCACCGTAAAGAACGATTGTTGGTTTGAATTCTGTGATGATTTGATATGCTGCTTGTGAGTATTGCTCTGTGATATAGTCTTTCAACTCTGGACAGTCGGCAACGAGGACTTCGTCAGCACCCATCTCGATGAGTTTCTGTGCTTGGTCTTTTACGTTGTAACCGAGTAACATTGCAACTACTTTTTCGCCGAGTGAGTCAGCCAAGTCGCGTGCTTTACCTAAAAGTTCGAAAGCTACTGGTTGAATCACGCCGTTACGTTGTTCAGCGAATACGAATACGTTTTTATAATCTTGAATATTCATAACTTCTCCTTTTAGATAATATGTTTCTCTTTAAGTTTATTAACAATAAGTTCTACAGCTTCTTCTTCGCTTACTTCGTGTACTTCACCTGGAGCCTTCATCGCTTTAGGGAATGATTGGAACACTTTTGTTGGTGAGCCTTTGAGACCTAATTTTGCTTCATCGACGTCGATTTTTTCTGCTGACCAGATTTCTACTTCTTTGTCGTAAGCTTCAACGATGCCTGATACTGTCATATAACGTGCGTCGAATGCTGATGCCAAGACTGTGAGGAGACATTTGCCTTCTACCTCTAATGTCTGGATGCTTTCTTCGCTTTCTTTCTTAACGAGAAGGTTGCCGTTTTCCAAACGTTGTGCGTCGATGACGTATGATACTTGTGGGATGTCTAAGTGTTCAGCCATCTCAGGACCTACCTGTGCTGTGTCGCCGTCGATAGCTTGACGACCTGCGATGATGAGGTCATAGTCCATTGTCTTCATTGCGCCTGCTAAAGCGTATGATGTTGCCAATGTGTCAGCACCTGCGAATTTTCTGTCTGTCAATAAGATTGCTCTGTCTGCGCCCATTGCCATAGCTTCTCTCAAGATGAGTTCTGCTTGTGGAGGACCCATGGTGATGACTGTTACGTTGGCGCCGCAGCTGTCTTTCATTCTGAGAGCGAGTTCGAGGCCGCCTTTATCGTCTGGGTTCATGATGCTTGGAACGCCGTCACGAATCAAAGTACCTTTGACCGGGTCAATCTTAATTTCTGTTGTATCTGGAACTTGTTTAATACATACTACTATATTCATATTACTTCCCTCCTATTTAAATAAATTACCGGCGATAACCATTCTTTGAACTTCTGAAGTACCTTCGTAGATTTCAGTGATCTTAGCGTCACGCATCATACGTTCTACTGGATATTCGCGTGTGTAACCATAACCGCCGTGGAACTGAACAGCTTTTGTTGTCACTTCCATCGCTGTCTCTGCTGCGAACAATTTAGCCATCGCTGCGTCAACTGAATAAGGAACACCGTTGTCTTTCTTCCATGCTGCCTTGCGTACTAAGAGACGAGCTGCCTCGACTTTAGTCTGAAGATCTGCCATTTGGAATTGTGTGTTTTGGAATGAAGCGATTGACTTGCCGAATTGTTTTCTTTCTTTTGTATATTTAACTGTCTCATCCATTGCACCTTGAGCGATACCGAGAGCTTGTGAAGCGATACCGATACGGCCGCCGTCCAAAGTCTTCATAGCAATGCTGAAACCTTTGCCTAACTGACCCAAGAGGTTTTCTTTTGGAACTTCGCAGTTTTCGAATACTAACTCGCATGTTGCTGAGCCACGGATACCGAGTTTCAATTCTTTCTTACCTACTGAGAATCCTTTGAAGCCTTTTTCAACGATGAATGCAGAGATGCCTTTTGTGCCTTTTGACTTGTCTGTCATAGCCATGACGATGAATACGTCAGCGTTAGAAGCGTTGGTGATGAAAATCTTAGTGCCGTTGAGAATCCATTTGTCGCCAGCGTCAACAGCTGTTGTCTGTTGCATAGCAGCGTCGGTACCAGCGTTAGGTTCTGTCAAACCGAAAGCGCCAATCCATTCGCCTGAAGCGAGTTTTGGCAAATATTTCATCTTTTGTTCTTCAGTGCCGTGTTCCAAGATTGGAGCAACGCATAATGAAGTGTGAGCTGACAAGACGACGCCTGTTGTTGCACAAACTCTTGAGAGTTCTTCAACTGCCATGATGTACATCTGTACGCTGCCGCCTGCGCCGCCATATTGTTTTGGAACAGGGATACCCATCAAACCTAACTTAGCCATTTTCTCGACGGTCTCGATTGGGAATCTTTCTTGCTCGTCAATTTCAGCTGCCAAAGGCTTGACTTCATTCTCAGCAAATGATCTGATCATCTGCAAGAATAATTCTTCTGTCTTTGAATAACTAAAGTTCATTATCGTATATATTTAATTCATTAATATTTATAGAAACCTTGACCTGATTTACGTCCGAGCAAACCTGCTCTTACCATCTTCTTCAAAAGTGGATGTGGACGATATTTGCTGTCGGCGAATTCATTGTAAAGAACTTCCATGATTGCCAAGCAGACGTCGAGACCGATAAGGTCGCCTAATGCGAGTGGTCCCATTGGGTGGTTAGCACCTAACTTCATTGCGCTGTCGATGTCTTCAACAGAAGCGATGCCTTCAGCGTAGATGCCAACAGCTTCGTTAATCATTGGAACTAAGATACGGTTGACGACGAAACCTGGAGCTTCTTCAACCATAACTGGTGTCTTGCCGATTGCTGTTGCTAATTCGAAAATCTTGTTGCTTGTCTCTTCTGATGTCATTTGTCCTTTGATGACTTCAACGAGTTTCATCACTGGAGCTGGGTTGAAGAAGTGCATGCCGATGAACTGTGATGGACGGTCGGTGATAGCAGCAATCTCTGTGATTGACAATGAAGATGTATTTGTTGCGAAGATTGTTTCTGGTTTACAAACTTTGGCGAGTTCTGCGAAGACTTCTTTCTTGAGGTTCATGTCTTCTGATGCAGCTTCGATGACGAGGTCAGCATCGGCGAAATCAGCATAATCAACTGTTGTGCTGATGTTTGCCATGACAGAATCCATATATTCTTGTGTAACTTTACCTTTTTCTACGAGTTTAGCCAATGATTTAGAAATCTTGCCTACTGCTTTGTCTAAGCTGGCTTGAGTTCTACTTTTCATTACTACTGGCATGTTAGCTTGTGCGAATGCTTGTACTACGCCAGCGCCCATTGTACCTGTTCCGATAACGTAAACTTTCATAATATTATCTTTTTTGTTTTATATTTATTTTCCTTTAAAAACTGCTTTTTCTTTAGCCAAAAATGCTGTCATTCCGTCTTTCTGGTCTTCTGTTGAGAAGCATTTTGCGAAGTATTCGTTTTCGTAAGCGAGTGCTTCGTCGATATTCATATCGTAATTGTCGTTGATGCATTTCTTTGCGTATGCCACTGCTATTGGAGCGTTCTTCAGAATCATCTTGACGAGTTTCATGGCTTCGTCCATGAGGTCGGCTTGTTCATAGACAGCGTTGACGAGGCCGATGCGATGTGCTTCCTGTGCTTCGATGAGCTTGCCTGTGTAGATGAGTTCTTTAGCGTAAGAAGGACCTACGAGTTTAGGCAATCTGTATGTTCCAGAGAAACCTGGTATGATGCCGAGGCCAACTTCAGGCTGACCGAATTTGGCGTTTGTAGAAGCGATGCGGATGTCGCATGCCATGGCGAGTTCGCAGCCGCCACCCAAGGCGAAACCGTTGACAGCAGCGATGACTGGGATTTGAAGGTCTTCCACTTTCTTGAAAGCTGCTGCGCCTAACTTAGCGAATTCCAATGCCTCAGCGTAGTTCTTGTCTTTCATCTCAGCGATGTCGGCGCCGGCAACGAAAGCCTTCTCGCCATCACCTGTGATGATGAGAGCCTTGACGACTGACAAATCAATATTACTTGCGAAATAGTCAATCTCGCTTAATATTCTTGAATTCAAAGCATTCAACGACTTAGGAGCCGACACTGTCAACACGCAGATGCCGTTGTCTTTTATTTCTGATTTTAAAAATTGATATTCCATATTACTGAGCTTCGAGCCTTGAGCTTTGAGCCTTGAGCTTGGGAATTTAAATCTGCCCGTTGCTCACAACCCATTGCACAACGCCAATTATCCATTTTAATTACGAATGGCAAATTTAATAAAAAACTTTGAAAAATTTTAATAAAATATTAAAAAATAAAACTATGAATTTTAGCTTGTTTCAAGTATGAAATTTGACATAAAAACAGGCATGATACAAGCGTATAATTCTCGACTCACAATTATGCATTATGCATTATGAATTATGAATTGTTTTATGGCGTTCCGGCTATCGCCGTCGGGCTTTCCGCTATATCTTTTTCCGCTTCGCTCCAAAAGGATGCCGCTCCAATCCCTAACGCATTGGAGGCTACTATTTCCAAGGCGCATGTCAAACAAACAACTCCTAATTCCACATTCCTAACTCCTAATTCCTAACTCCTAACTAAAAAAGCGATTTCTCCGAGGCGGCAGGGATTACTACAAAAATTCCGCTTAAAAACAATAGTCTGATGAATATAAAATGGCTTTATATTTTTTGCAGTATTTCATCAGGCGAAATGTCTTTCATCAAAGTAAATGCAAACCATTTCTTGCCTAAATCTTTTATTGATGTCCAATATGGTAAAGTTCCTCGTCTATTATCAGAAATCTGTCATGAGACTTTGAAAAGCATTTCACTGAAATCTCAGGATATTGTTCATTATGTCGTTTTATATCAAGTTTTAGTTGTTCTGAAATTTTCTGAGTGTATATCGTTGCACTAACATTTAACTTACGTTTATCTAGCAATGTCAATACGCTATCATCTATGTAATTATCTATTAGAATTATAGTATTAGAGGCTTTTCTTATCAAATTTGAAACGAAATGATAGGCATCAAAGACTTGTCCATCAAAGAAAATTCCTTGTTGTGTTTGATTTGTTTCTAGTTTCTCAAGGACTTCATCAATACGTTTATCCATCTCTATTTGATGATATTCTAAATTTGATATTCTTTGGAAAAGCATCTCATTATTAGCTACGAAATGTCGCATTGCAGTAAATGTTCTCATTATGCGAATATTCATTTCTATTGCAGTCTGAGAACGAAGTACGCTGCTAAGCATAGCAATGCCATTTTCAGTAAAAGCATACGGCAGATACTTAAAGGTCACAATTTGTGACCTTAGACACTCCTCTTTTGTAAGCTGGAATCTAAAATCATCAGGAAATCTCTCTATGTTACGTTTTACCGCTTGGTTTAATACTTTTGTTTCAACACCATATAGCGATGCTAAGTCTCTGTCAAGCATAACCTGACGACCTCTGACGTTTACTATTAGTTGTTCTATATTTTTACAATCAGAAGAGTCTTCTGTAATATGTATCAAGCTAAAATCATCTTTGTTAGTCTCCATAAATTATCTTTTTGGTTTCTCACAAAAGTATAAAGAAAAATCTTCTGTTTTACAATTTTAACTATTTTTAACTTTTATGCGGTTATTTGGAAAGTTAACGGGAAATGAGGACAAACCGGTAGAGACGTATCAATGTTTCCTGCATATAAACACACATTGCTGCGTCTCATGAGATTCGGTGTTTTGAGACGCAGCAATTACATATTGTTTATTTTTTATGGTGTAATTGATACGTCTCTACAT
>JBGVQR010000044.1:0-28592 GCA_045127605.1 Candidatus Limimorpha sp.
ATTTTGACGAATTTTGTATAAAGGTTGTACATACGATGGTTTGGACTTAATGTTTTGAACACCACTAAGTTACTAAAAATCAGCGATATGTGCAACTTTTTACTCATATTTATCAACTTAAATTAATTCCGCCAACGGGTACCTTATTAATTAATATAGGGAAAACTCAAGTTAATAACATTACGCTTTTTTAATTATATTTGCATAAACTTTAAAATCACAATCATGAACATCGGAGATAAAATACCAGAAGTCTTAGGCATCGACCAAGACGGCAACGAAATAAAAAGCAGCGATTACAAAGGCAGAAAAATCATTCTTTATAGTTATCCAAAAGCAAACACCAGCGGCTGCACTGCAGAAGCTTGTTCACTTCAAGCGCATAAAGCAGAACTGGAAGCAGCAGGTTATTCCATAATCGGTGTCAGCAAAGACAAGAAAGAATTGCAGAAAAAATTTGCCGATTCACAGGGCTTGGAATTCCCTCTCATCGCTGACACCGACACCACACTACTCCAACAGCTCGGATGCTGGGGAGAGAAGGTCGCTTGCGGTCGTAGGACAATAGGGACTTTACGCACCACGTATCTTGTCGACGAAGACGGTGTTATCGATAAAATTTTCACACCGAAAGAGATAAAGACAAAGATTCATGCGGAACAAATTTTGGAATATATCCACGGATAACACGAATCAACACGTATATTTTTGTCCGCTAATTTACACTAATCGACACGAAAGAATCATGTGTCATAGTTCAAAGTTCAGAGTTCTAAGTCAAATTCTACTCCTTTGACTTGTAAACCTTCCATCCTATTGCAGCAATGGTTATTGACATGATTGGACTGAGGATATTAAAAATACAATAAGGAAGGTATGACAATGTCGCTACATTTAAAACTGTGGCGTGTGTCATGCCGCAGGTATTCCACGGAACAAGAGGACTCGTCACCGTTGCCGAGTCCTCCGCACTTCTGCTCAGAAGCCTCGACTCGTATCCATTTTTATCGTAATAATCCTTGAAGATATTACAAGTAAGAATTATCGAGAGATATTGGTCGCTGATACAGATATTACTAAATATTCCAGTAAAGACCGTCGAAGCAACAAGCGTGACCGTTCGTTTTATAAGTCTCATAATTAATTTTGTAATATTCGCAATCATGCCGCTTGCTACCATGACACCTCCGAAACACATGGCGCATATTATAAGCCAAATCGTATTCATCATTCCTGCCATGCCTCGCGTCGCTATTAAATCCGTAAGCATTGCATTAGAAGTCTCAACCGAAGTATTTCCATAACAACTTATCATCATCGCTTTTATCATATCAACAAATGTCGGTTCGTTACCTATATTAATAAGGTGTGGAACAATCTGCGGTTGTGTTAATGGAATAAACATCGCAGCCAGCACCGCGGAGAGGAACAAAACTATCAGCGAGGGCAACTTGAAAAGTATCATTAGCAATGTCGCAAACGGGATTATCATAAGCCAGGGACTTATATTAAAAGTTTCATTTAGTGCGTCTGAGAAATACGTCACATCATAAATTGCATCTTTCCCAAACGAGAATCCTGCAATTAAAAATACTATCAGACTTATTACCATCGAAGGTACTGTCGTCACCATCATATATCTGATGTGCGTAAACAATGGCACCCCGACTGTCGATGATGCAATAACAGTAGTATCGGAAAGTGGCGAAATCTTATCTCCGAAGTACGCGCCTGAGATAACAGCACCTGCTATCCATGAAGTCGAAATCCCGTAGCCCTGCCCTATCCCTATCAGCGCGACACCGATAGTAGCTATTGTTGTCCAAGAACTGCCTGTCACAATAGAAACAACTGCCGAGACGATGCAACATATCACAAGAAAAACCTTAGGGTTCACAATATGCATCCCGTAATAAATCATCGTCGGAACCACGCCGCTCAGCATCCATGTTCCGCCGATAGCACCTATGAGTAGCAGCATCACAATAGCCGAACCTACATTAGCGATATTTTCCTTTATGCCTTCTTCGAAATTCTGCCAGGGGATTTTAAAAAACATCATACCGATAAAGACACATACAGCTGAAGCTACCAGCAAAGCAATCTGACTCGCGCCTTCCATAGCTGAGGTATCAAAAACCTTAACCACAAAAACGAGGCTAACTATTAAAACTATTATTGGAATAAATGATAATATTAGCTTTGTGCTATGAGCCAAGAGCTGTGAGGTATTTTTATCTTGCATCTTCATCTTTTAAAATTTGAATTGCAAAGATAATGTCGGAAAAGAAGATATGTTTTAATATGAAGAAGATTTAACTTTTCATTAAACTCCTAACTAATAAGGCGTTGCCTTATCCTAGATTTGTTTCGCCCTTTCAGGGCTTAAAACCACAATAACACTTTCTTGTATTGAAGTCTCCAATTCAGACAAAAAGATATTTTTTATCTCTTCTATCAATTCGTTTTTATCGAAGTCGTTTTGGCATGAAGCGATTATATTTTTTCTTGTCGCTTCATCATGTTGTTGGATGAGATTATATATTTTAACGAAATCAACGGAATCAGTCTTCAATGCCATTTGCACAAGATTCTGCTTCTTGACATTTGCAGCATCAATCGCATAAAGCAGACAATATATCAGATATTCTTCCCTATTCATGAGTAATGGCTAATGACTAAAGGCTGATTAATATTTAGATTTATAAATCAAGAAGACGGCTGGTCTTTTGTTCCAGTCTTTTTTGATTCGTTTCCATTCCGATATTGGTTTGCTCACGATTTCTTCGTCTGGCATTGAGATATTACAAGCGACACACAACATTGTATTTGGATGAAGTGTCTTTGTAAGTTCCTCAATCATCGCATTGTTGCGGAACGGTGTCTCGATAAACATCTGCGTCTCATTGTTTGACGCAGAACGACGCTCAAGATTTTTTATTGCCGCAGTCCTTTCTGGAGATTTTATAGGAAGATAACCATGGAAGCAGAAAGCTTGCCCGTTGAAACCAGAAGCCATCAAAGCTAGTATCATTGCGTTAGGACCTGTCAACGGCACCACTTTTATTCCAGCCTGATGTGCGAGTTCTACAATAAGAGAACCTGGATCTGCAACGCAAGGTGTTCCTGCTTCAGACATAAGTCCTACATCATTACCATTGAGAGCTTCACCGAGATATGTCATCAAATCTGGATTATTAGATTTATCATGTTTATCCAATTCGACGAAGGTAAGTTCATCTATAGGGCAAGGCATATTCATCTTTGAAAGCATACGGCGCGCGGTACGAACATTTTCCACCACGAAAAAGCGTATTTTTCTAACTATTTCTAAAGTACCTTGAGGGATAACCTGATCAGCTGCAGTTGCACCGAGCAAAGTAGGGATAAGATAAAGATTTCCAAATCGACTATTCATCAGCAGATATTTTTCTCAATTTCAGTTGCCAATGTTCTAAACTGCTTATCGGTTTCCAAAAGATTTGCGACAGTCTTCAACGCGTGGATTACCGTCGCATGATCCTTACCGCCACATTGCTGACCGATAGCAGCCAGAGAACATTTTGTATATTTCTTCGCGAAATGCATTGCCAGCTGTCTCGCCTGAACCATCTCACGTTTTTTAGACTTAGAATAAAATACTTCTATTGGTATATTCAGATGATTGCAGACCTCATTGACGATAAATTCAATCGACACCTCTTGAGTTGAATTATGAACGAATCTCTCAACAAGCTGACGTGCCAAATCCAAAGTGATGGCTTTTTTATTCAGTGATGACTGAGCTATCAATGAAATGAAAAGACCTTCCATCTCTCTCACATTAGATTTCACTCTCGAAGCGACATAATCTATTACATCTTCTGGAAGTTCAATACCATCGTTAAAAGCCTTACGTTTTAAAATTCTGATACGAGTTTCAATATCAGGAGCCTGCATGTCAGCCGACAATCCCCATTTAAAACGAGAGAGCAATCGAGGTTCCATGTCCTTAAGTTCAACAGGAGCCTTATCGCTAGCGAAGATAAGCTGTTTTCCACTTTGTTGCAAATGGTTGAAGATATGGAAGAATGCCTCCTGTGTTGCAGCTTTCTTTCCTGAAAGGAACTGGATATCGTCGATGATAAGTACATCTATCATCTGATAGAAATGGATGAAATCTCTTCTTGTATTCTTTTGAGGATTGCACGAACTCAAGAACTGCTGAACAAACTGTTCAGCATTAACATAAAGAACAACAAGATTCGGATGATATTTCTTTGTCTCAAGACCTATGGCATGACAGAGGTGTGTCTTACCCAATCCTGTCTGACTATATATGAACAAAGGGTTGAAAGCCGTCTTACCTGGATTTTTAGCTACTGCCAAACCAGCAGAACGTGCAAGCATGTTGCAATCACCTTCAATAAAGTTGTCGAAAGAATAGTTTTCGTTAAGTTGTGATTCTACCTTAATCTTTTTGATTCCTGGTACGACAAAAGGATTCAAGACTTGTTTGTCCTCTTCATCTTCAAAATTTATAGGTACACGTACAGCTGGATTGACAGTATTGGTTCTGTCTGTCGTTGGCAGTTTTATATCCAGAGGATTGTCAGAGCCATAGTTATCCATCACGATGCTATATTTCAAGCGACCTGTCGGACCTAAAATTTTATGTATTGTAAGTTTTAAAAGATCGATGTATTGTTCTTCGAGATATTCATAAAAAAACTGACTCGGGACCTGTATAGTCAAGATATTCTCGTCGCCTTCATAAGCCACAGGTCTGATTGGTTCAAACCAGGTCTTGTAGCTCTGAGGACGAGTGTTCTCTTGTATCATCCTGAGACAATTATTCCATATTTCGACACAATGTTCGCTCATTCTATCTGTTGAAAAATTACAATATTTTAAAAATCAAAAGATTACGAAATCGGATTTCGTTTCCAAAATTTTCAACAAAAATGAGGACAAAAAAGTTAATAAAAAAATCGAAATTATATTGAATATTAATTTTCTTTGATTTATATTACGAGCAAAGGATGGCTTATATTTATCAACATGCAATTGTCGGATTATCAAACAGTTCTAAGATATTCAACTGCGACACCATACAATCGTTTCAACTTATCTACCACTCTATCAGCATCTTTCTTTCTCACCGAAATTTCAAGATAACAGTTAAGTTCAAACCTTGGATTTTGTTGTTCAAGATTCTCATCTTTCAACACTCGCATCACCTCGTTCATGAGAGGATAATCAAAGACAATAGAATAAACCTCATCGATAGTCTTTTCTATAATAGTGGCATTTTCGAGAGCTTCTTTTGCCGCAGCTTTATATGCCGCGATGAGTCCTGGCACTCCGAGTTTTATTCCTCCGAAGTAGCGCACGACAACGACACATACATTAGTGACATCTTTAGACAGAATCTGATTGAGGATAGGCTTGCCAGCTGTTCCTGCAGGTTCGCCATCATCAGCCGAACGATAACACGACTTGTCTGGATTTATGATAAAGGCATAGCAATGATGACGCGCGTCGAAATACTGCTTCTTAAACTCAGCCACACGCGCTTTCACCTCGTCTTCGCTATGCACAGCAAAAGCCTTGGCAATAAATTTACTGCCCTTCTCCTTGTACAAGCCATCGCCTTCTTCAACTAATATTTTATATGTATCGTCGAACATTTCAAGTCACAAAGTCATAAAGTCACAAAGTCGCAAAGTTGTAAAGTCGTAGAGTTCTATGAATCTTTGAGTCTCTGAGCCTTTGAGTCTTTGAGTCTTTACAACTCCTCAAAAAAGTCCTGCAAAGATAAAATATTTTTCAATATTTTTGCAAGCATGAAAGTACCATCAAATTTAGTAAAAGACATAAGAAAATATTATTGCGAGCAGCTTTGTTCTATATACGACAAAGAAGAAGCCAACGCAATGATTCTCATTTTATTTGACCATTATTTCAAAATCGACAGAGTCAGAATGGCATTGGAGCCCAACCTTCGCCTCAGCGAATCGGAGATGCTCACCTTCCATTTCGCCGTAAAAGATTTGCTCAAAAACAAACCACTGCAATATATTATAGGTGAAACCGAATTCTGCGACCTAAAATTCAAGGTTAACGAAAACGTGCTCATCCCACGACCAGAGACCTCCGAACTTGTCCATCTTATTACCAACAGACAACAGACAACAGACAACAGTCAGCTAACAATATTAGATATCGGAACAGGCTCTGGCTGCATTGCGATTAGTTTGGCAAAACAACTTCCACAGAGTCAAGTCTACGCTCTCGACATTTCAGAAAAAGCTTTGTGCGTAGCTAAAGATAATGCATATATTAATAATGTGGATATAACTTTCATTCATGACGATATTCTATCTTTAAGAAATAAAATAGAAACTAAATTCGACATCATCGTCAGCAATCCTCCATACGTTAGAGACTTGGAAAAGGCAGAGATGCGCGATAATGTATTAAACTGGGAACCTCACAACGCTTTGTTCGTCAGCGACGACGACCCATTGATTTTTTACAGAAACATTTTAGAATTTGCGAAAACACATCTCAAAGAAAACGGCGAAGTCTGGTTCGAAATCAACGAATACCTAGGAAAAGAAATGAAGGACTTATGTTGCGAGATGGGATTTTCTAAAGTTAATATTTATAAAGACTTTAGAGAGAAAGAAAGATTTTTGTCAGTTAGGAGTTAGGAATTAGGAGTTGGGAGTTATATAAAAAAAGTTCAAAGTTCAGAGTCCAAAGTTCAGGGTTTTTATGTATCTTTGCAGCTTGAAAAGCGATTGTCGCAGGCAGAAGCGATTCTGCGTGAGGAAAGTCGGGACAGCACAGAGCACCGTACTTCTTAACAGGAAGGTATCTTTAAGATAACAGCAAGTGCCACAGAAAATTACCGCTCTTCGGAGTAAGGGTGAAAATGTGAGGTAAGAGCTCACGCGAAGTTATGGTGACATAGCTTCGGGGTAAACCTTACGGGCTGCAAGACCAAATATACCGACGCTGAGGGCTGCTCGTCCAAGTCGGGAGGGTAGGTTGCTTGAGTCTTTCGGCAACGACAGACCTAGAGAAATGACAATCACCTTGGAAACAAGGAACAGAATCCCGCTTATGCTTTTTATGAAAAAAAACGGAGTCTTAGGGCTCCGTTTTTTTTATCCATAAGACAATAAGTCAATGAGACTATAAGTTGTTAAAAAAACTACATACTTATTGACTCATAGACTCATAGACTTATAGACTTTTTTATTATCTTTGTCGTTAAATTTTAAGTGGCAATTATTTTATAAAAACAACATATTTCAGCATGAAAAAGATTCTTTTTGCAATAATGCTATCACTCGTAGCTCTTTCTGTTTCAGCACAAAAAGAAGTAAACCAATATAATCCTAAACGCCTTTACGAAAAGGGCATTTTGTTGTTTGAAAACAAGCACTATGCCTCAGCGATAGACTGCTTCGAACAATACATATCATCCGTAGATGACAAAAAGCAGGAAGACGTAGTGATGGCAAAATATTACGAAGCCGCATCGACACTTTTCCTTGATGAAACCGATGGCGAAAACAAAATAACCACATTCATAAAAGAGAACCCGACAGCACTGGTAGCTGACCAGGCAAAATTATTATATGGCAATTACTTGTTCAAAACAAGAAAATACCGTGACGCCTTAAAGACATACAGCAGCATCAACTCCAGCAACCTAAGCAAAGAAGAACAAGACGAATCTGATTTCAAACAAGCATATTGCTACTACCAGACACAAAACGTCGCCCAAGCTACTCCTATATTCGAAAGACTCGCAAAATCAGAACATGCATACACCAACGACGCGAGATATTACTACGCTCACATTTTGTACATCAACGGACAAGAAGACGAGGCTCTGGAATATTTTAATATGTTGAAAGAAGGCAGCAGCTACTCTGACATAGCAAACATTTACATTTTACAGATAAACTTCAACAAAAACAATTACACTAACGTCATAGAGAACGGCGATGACGTCTTGCAGAAAGCACACAAAAACCGTAAGTCTGACATCGCGCTTATGATTGCAGAGTCGTGGCAACAAGAAGGCAACTACAGCAAAAGCCTTGAATACTACAACATCGCAATGCAGAACTCACGCCGCAAACTGCCAAGAGAAATCGAGTTCAACATCGGTTTCTGCAAAATGAAAAATGAAGACTACCAAGGAGCCATAGAACATTTCACCAAAGCAACCGACAAAAACGATGAACTTGCTCAATATGCATCGTATTACATGGCTCAATGTTACAGCAAAACCGACCAAGACAAATTCGCAAGAAACACTTACCTCAAGGCTTACAAGATGAATTTCAACGACACCTTGAAAGAAAACGCACTCTATAACTACGCAGTGCTTAGCTTCATTCCAGGCATCGACCCTTTCAACGAATCGATAAACGTCCTTAACGAATACATCAAAACACATCCTCAATCAAGCCAGATTAGCGAATTCCAAGACATAGCAATACACTTGTTGCTTAATTCCAACGACTACAGCAATGTGCTAGAGACATTGGAACAATACGAAAAATTAAGCCCTGAATTAAAAAAGATTCAGTCTAATATAACCTACAACGTAGGTATACAATATTATAATGAAGGCAAATACCAAGACGCCATCAGATATTTCGAGAAGTCGTCTAATAACAAAGACATAGAGTCAAACAGTCAGAAAGAAGCTATCTACTGGTTGGCAGATTCTTATTATCAGCTGAAAGACTATAACGAAGCAGAGGATGCTTACATCAGATTTATCGACACAAAAGGCGCTAACAACTTAGAAGCTTATGCCCTGGCACATTACAACTTGGGTTATATTTACCTAAACAACAACGACTACGCAAACGCTTCCGTAAAATTCAAAGAGTTCATCAACAACGACAAACTCTCCGACAAAGAAAGACAAGGCGACGCTTGGACTCGTATCGGCGACTGCTACTTCATCCAACGTCAGTATAACAACGCTATAACTTCTTACAACAATTCATTGAAGATAAGCAACAAAAATGCAGATTATATCTATTTCCAACAGGCAATGGGATACGGCGCGTTGGGCAAGTCGAAAGAAAAAATCAACAGCCTTAACACCATGATAGTAAGACATCAGAAGTCGGTCTACTACGACAGAGCTATCTACGAAATGGGAATGGCACAGCTCAATAGCAACGACAACAAATCTGCGATAACATCATTCAACAAAGTCATCAAAGAAAGACCTCGTTCACAATACGCTCGCAAGTCATTGATGAAAATAGGCATGATTTATTATAATAATGACGAAAACGACAAGGCTCTCGAAAGCCTCAAAACAATAGTCGCTCAATATCCTAACACTGAAGAATCGAGAGAAGCACTGAATATCATCAGCAGCATCTATCGCGACAATAACGAAATACAATCATATTTCGATTATATCGCAGAAAACAATCTCGCAGAAATCAGCATCGACAAGCAAGACTCGCTTACTTTCAGAAATATCGAAGACTTCTATTCAAGCAAGAAATACCAACAAGTAATAAAAGGTGCAAGACAATATATCGAAAAACATCCTAACGGAGCATATCTGCTTGACGTTCACTATTACGCCATGAACTCTATGGAGATGACTAATGAAACCGACGGCATCAGAACTCACATAGAATATATAATCAACCAAAACGACAACGACTACACCGACCAGGCTTTGCTTCTTATTGCAAGAATGGATTACGACGAATCAAGCTATTCTAATTCCGCAAAATATTATGAACGACTTTTAAACATAACAGAAAACCAGCAAGTCATAACAGAAGCAATCGAAGGTTCTATGAAGAGCTATTACTTCGACGAAAAATATGACAAGGCAATAGAAAAAGCCAACCAGCTGATGAGGATGCAAGACGTCAACGAAAATCAGAAAAAACAAGCAAACTATATCTTAGGCAAGTCGTACTTCGACAAGAAAGACTATTCTGAAGCTCTCAAGCATTTCAAGATATATTCCAACATCGACAATACAGAAACCGGTGCCGAATGCGCTTACCTCTCAGCAATATGCTTATACAATACACAGAGATACGATGAGGCTGAAGAGAAAGTGTTCTTCTTATCAGATAAATTCAGCAACTACATAAACTGGACAGCACGTTCTTTCATAATATTAAGCGATGTTTATGTTGCAAAAGACAATATCTTCCAAGCCAAAGAAACACTGAAGAGCGTGATAGAAAACTACCCTGAAGACGAAAGCGATTACACGGAAGTCATCGACTTGGCACAAGAGAAATTAAATGACATCGAAAACACATCAAACGAATAAGGAAGAGTATCATGAAAAATATAAATCTCATCATAGCTGTATTGTTTGTTTTAGTAAGCTCAACATTAAACGCTCAATCTCGTAATGCGGAAGTGACAGTGGAAGGGAAATACGCTCCGCAGATACAGAAGTCGGAACGTCTCATCAAGACACCCGACATGCCAAAGCGTGACTTCAGCATACCTAATTACGAAATCAACACCGAGGACTTCTCTTACAAATACAAGGCAGATTTAGAACCAATCAGTCCGTTGAGTTACACTCATAACAACAAGACAAACATTACCAACAACTTCATCAAGGCCGGAATTGGAACACGACTATCTCCAGACTTCCTCTTCCGTCATTATTCTAACATCACAAAAAGAACAAGTCTAGGCATAGGCGTCGACCATAACTCGACATGGCTCGGCATGAAAGATTATCCTAACCTAAAATATATGAATAATGCCTTTGCATTGTCAATGACAAACCGTTTCTCACAGTTTCAGCTGCATTCACATGCCGACTATAATTATGACACATATCACATCAATGACATGGCAATTGGCGATGCGAGAAAAATACATTCTCTGAATGCCGATGTGACAGCTAACAACAACAAGTCGGGCTACAAAGGATTATACGATGAGTTCTCTTTGAAGTATAGCTATTCCGGCATACAAAACGGCATGGAAGAAAACTACTTACGCTTCAAGGCACATCTCGAACATTCAAATTCATGGTTCAGATATGGCAAAGGCACACAGACTTTAGCTATTGACGTAAATGCCGACTTAAACGTAATCGAACAATCACAGTTCATAATAGCTGCCAATCCACACCTCGCCTTCGACGGTGAATATTACAAGCTCCATCTAGGTTTCAGAGTCGATGCAAAAACCAACTCCATCAGTATGGGCGGCATATATCCTGACATCAAAGGCAGCCTCTATCTCTTCCAGAGAAACATCGAGTTCTACGCAGGACTTGGCGGCATGACGAAAATCAACACATTAAAGGAAATTTTAGAGGAAAATCCTTTTGTGGTAAGCAATCCTTTGAACTACGCTGAATTCGATTATGAAAAGACATGGATTGACTTCCAAGGAGGATTTAAGTTCAAAGCCTTGAATATGGTAAACGGACATATCGGAGTAAGATATAGAAGAATCGACAATAAGATGTTCTTTATCAATTCGTCAACACAAGCTGGAGCCTTCGATGTAATTTTAAACGACTGTTATGTATTCAACTTCAATGTCGATTTACATGCAAGAATCAACGACAATATCAAAGCCGTCGCAGACTTCGCTTATAACAAATATGATTTCATCAAAGCACGCCTAACCAACGACGTCCCTATCACAATAGCACACGCATGGTACAAACCTGAGATAGAATTTACCCTAAAGGGAATTTACCAAATGAACGAGCGTTGGAACTTTAATGTAGCCACATATCTTGAAGGCAGACGATATGCTTTGACTGGGAACACCTATGACGACATAAAAGAATTGAAACCGATTGTCGACATACAGTTAGGCTGCGACTATAACTTTAACGAAGACCTTTCTTTTTATGCAGAAGTAAAGAATTTGATTCACAACAAATATCAAATCTATTACAACTATCCTAGCTACGGCTTCCAAGCCTTTGTCGGATTCAAGTACAGGTTTTTGTAAGTTAGGAGTTAGAAGTTATGAGTTAGGAGTTGAGGGATGGTTGTAGAGACGTGTCGATGACACCGATGAAAATAAACAATAGGTCGTTGATGCGTCTGACCAATTATGAGATATTTTTTTCAATAAAAAAAGTGATTTTTACAATAAATTTTATCGTGCTATTGTTGGACTAGCACGATTTTTTTTATTATATTTGCGCATAATTTTTCATTTTTTACAAGGGAAATAAAAACATCTTTTACATATAAGAGAAATGACAGAAGAAGTAAAAAAAGTTGCAGAAAGCAACTATAATGCAAGTAACATTCAGGTTTTAGAAGGACTTGAAGCTGTTCGTAAGCGTCCAGCCATGTACATCGGCGACGTTAACGTAAGAGGTTTGCACCATTTGGTTTATGAGGTTGTTGACAACTCCATCGACGAAGCGATGGCTGGCTATTGCAACACTATTGATATCAAGATATTAAAAGACAATTCTATAAGAGTAGCCGACAATGGTCGTGGTATCCCAACAGGCTGGCACGAGAAAGAACAACGCTCAGCATTGGAAGTTGTTCTCACAGTGTTACACGCTGGCGGTAAGTTCGACAAAGGTTCTTACAAGGTATCTGGCGGTCTCCACGGCGTCGGTGTTAGCTGCGTCAACGCACTTTCAAAACACCTCACAGCAGAAATCCATCGTGAAGGCAAGATATTCAAACAAGAATATGAATACGGAAAACCTATCACTTCTGTTGAAGTAGTCGGAGAAGCATCAGACACTGGAACAATCATCACTTTCACTCCAGATGATTCCATCTTCCTCACCAATATCTACGACTACGAAACATTGGCAAAACGTATGCGCGAGTTGACATACCTCAACAGAGGCATCGCCATTACTTTAAGCGACGAGCGCGAAGTCAATGAAGAAATGAACATAGCTCCAAAAAGCGAGACATTCCACTCAGAAAACGGACTCGCCGACTTCATCGATTATTTAGACAAAAACCGCGAGAAACTCACACCGGAACCAATCACCATCGCTGGAGAAAGCGACAACGTTCCAGTTGAAATCGCACTTGAATATAACACATCATTCTCTGAAAACCTTCACTCATACGTCAACAACATCAACACACACGAAGGTGGTAGCCACCTCTCAGGCTTCCGTCGTGGCTTGACACGTACATTGAAGGCTTACGCCGAAAAACAAGGCATGTTCGCTAAGTTGAAATTCGAAATCAACGGCGACGACTTCCGTGAAGGCTTGACAGCTATCATCTCTGTCAAGGTTCCAGAACCACAGTTCGAAGGACAGACAAAGACCAAGCTCGGCAACAGCGAAGTCATGGGTATCGTTGATAAAATCGTCAGCGACCGTCTCAACAATTATTTGGAAGAACATCCAAAAGAAGCTAAGATGATTGTCGACAAAGTCGTTCTTGCTGCTACTGCACGTCATGCTGCACGTAAGGCGAGAGAACTCGTACAACGCAAAGGCGCATTGTCAGGCTCAGGACTTCCAGGAAAATTAGCCGACTGTTCTGACAAAAATCCAGAGAAGACAGAGCTTTACATCGTTGAGGGTGACTCAGCGGGCGGTTCAGCAAAACAAGGTCGCGACCGTTCGTTCCAAGCCATCCTTCCTCTTAGAGGTAAGATTCTCAACGTGGAGAAAGCCATGCCTCACAGAATCTTCGAGAGTGAAGAAATCAAGAACATATACACAGCTTTGGGTGTTACTATCGGAACAGAAGAAGACAGCAAAGCTTTGAACATAGAAAAATTAAGATATCACAAGATTGTGATTATGACCGATGCCGACGTGGACGGCAGCCACATCTCAACATTGATTCTTACATTCTTCTTCCGTTATATGCCTGAACTTATTAATAAAGGTTATGTTTATATCGCAACACCTCCTTTATATCTCATCAAAAAAGGCAAGACAGAACGTTACTGCTGGACAGAAGAAGAACGTGCTCAGATAACAAGAGAGTTGTCATCAGACGGTAGCGACAAAGGATTACACATCCAACGCTACAAAGGTCTCGGTGAAATGAACCCAGAACAGTTATGGAGCACAACAATGGACCCAGCGCACAGAACATTACGTCAGATAACAATAGAAAACGGAGCCGAAGCCGACTACGTATTCTCAATGCTGATGGGTGATGAAGTAGGTCCAAGACGTGAATTCATTGAACAAAACGCAACATACGCAAATATCGACGCTTAACAATTTAAAAGCTAAAACTATGGAAAACAACGACAATAAGTTAGAACTTCTAACAAAGAAAATCTATGAAGAAGGTATAGAAAAAGCACAAAGCGATGCTCAAAACATACTCGACAAAGCTCAGCAAGAAGCTGAGAACATAGTTAAGGAAGCTGAAGAAAAAGCTAAAGCTATAATGGAAAAAGCACAGAACGAGTCAGCTGCATTACGTCAGAAGACAGAGACAGAACTCGGCATGAGTGCTAAACAAGCCGTAGCAGCTTTGAAACAGCAGATAACAAGCTTGATAGCTAATAACATTGCCGTTGATATGACAACAGCCGCTTTCAAAGACGAAGACTTCGTAAGAGAACTGATGGCTACAATCATAGAGAAATGGAATGCTGAAGGTAATGTCGATCTTAACGTGATAATGAACGATAAGGAAAAAGAAGGTTTTGAAAAATATCTTCTCGCAAAACATAAAAACTTATTCGACAATAATCTTACAATTGTAACTAACAGCAATCAGAAGGAAGGCTTCGTAATCCAACCTAAAGATGGCAGCTACAAATTGACATTCTCTGAAAAAGTTTTTGAAGAATTCTTCAATGCTTACCTCAAAGATTATTCAAAGAAATTGTTGTTTTCTTAATAAAAGAAGATATATCTGATATTTCAGGTATATCTTTTTTTACTTTTTTTGTCTCATTATTACTTAAATGATATGAACATAGCCGGAGGAAATTATTATTGCCTGATAGCAGGTCTGCCAGAGATAAGTCCTGACGACAAGAAGCTCAGCCTTTCCGTTCAGGAGTTACGCACATATCTCAACGACTATCTGACCAAAGAAGAAGTTGACACCATCAACCTTTTCTTCTATCCTAACGATAACGCTCAGATTATTCGTCTTCTACAGAAACAAGAACCTGACAATAATCTTCAAACAGTGTTCACAGCATCACAGTTGGAAGACGAGATTCAGGATCCTATGTTCACACCTTCTTATATTAAGGAATATCTTCACGACCTGCAGAAAGATGATAAAGAAGTCAGCAAGAGACTTCCAGAAGCAGAACTCAGTGAGAGATATTGGAACTACATGCTTTCTCAAAAGCAGAAACTCGTGAGAAAGTATGCAGAGTTTTCCTTAAATATAAATAATCTCATCACAGCATTGAACTGTCGTAAATATCATCTCGACATCGAGAAAGAAGTCATAGGCGACTCTTATTTCACAAAACAGCTCAAGACATCACGCGCTAAGGACTTCGAGTTATCTGACGATTATCCATATGTCGACACCGTTCTCTCACTTTTCGAAAGAGACAACATAGCGGAACGCGAGTATAGAATCGACATGCTTTACTGGGAGTTTCTCGATGAGATGACAGGAAACAAATATTTCACATTCGACAATGTGATTGAATTTACGCTCAAACTGATGATTTTAGAACGCTGGAGCAAGATGACCACAGAACAAGGCAAGGCCATATTCCGTGAGCTCCTCGAACGTTTCAAGAAAGGATTTCAGTTTGCTAAAGAATTTGATATTTAATAACAAAAACATATAACATGAATAAGACATTAGGTAAAGTAGTAAGTATCATCTCCAACTTAGTCTTGGTTCGTATTGAAGGTGACGTATTCCAAAACGAGATATGTTTCATCTTCTTGGGAGAAGAAAAATTGATGGCTGAGGTTATCAAGATTATTGGAGACATTGCATATGTTCAGGTGTTTGAAAGCACACGTGGCTTGAAGCCAGGTTCTAAGGTAGAGTTTGAAGGACACATGCTTGAAGTGGAACTCGGTCCTGGTTTGTTGTCAAAGAACTTCGACGGACTTCAGAACGACCTCGACAAGATGGAAGGCGTGTTCTTGAAGAGAGGTCTCTACACACCAGCTCTCGAAAACGACAAGAAATGGGCTTTCACTCCATTAGCAAAGAAAGGCGACAAGGTCATCGCTGGCGACTGGCTAGGCAACGTCAAAGAAAACTGGCTCGACCATAAGATTATGGTGCCTTTCAAATTCGAAGGCGAATACACTGTTGAGAGCGTTGCTGCTGCAGGCGAATACACCATCAACGATGTCGTCGCTACATTGAAAGACAAGGAAGGTGAGATTCACAACGTCACTATGGTACAGAAGTGGCCTGTGAAACTTGCTGTCAAAGCATATAAAAACAAACCACGTCCATACCGTTTGTTAGAGACAGGCGTCCGTGTCATCGACACTATGAACCCAATCCTCGAAGGCGGTACCGGTTTCATCCCTGGTCCTTTCGGTACAGGCAAGACTGTTCTCCAACACTCATTGGCAAAATACGCTGACGCCGACATCATCATCATGGCTGCCTGCGGTGAACGTGCTAATGAAGTTGTGGAAATCTTCGCTGAGTTCCCACACCTCGAAGACCCACGCACAGGACGTTCATTGTACGAAAGAACAACAATCATCGCTAACACATCCAACATGCCTGTAGCTGCTCGTGAAGCATCTGTCTACACAGCTATGACAATCGGTGAATACTACCGCGCTATGGGATTGAAGGTGTTCTTGCTCGCCGACTCCACATCACGTTGGGCACAAGCATTGCGTGAGATGTCAAACCGTTTGGAAGAGCTCCCAGGTCAAGATGCTTTCCCAATGGACTTGTCAGCTATCATCGCTGGTTTCTACGCACGTGCCGGCATCGTTTATCTCAACAACGGACAGACAGGTTCAGTAACATTCATCGGTACTGTTTCTCCTGCTGGTGGTAACTTGAAGGAACCTGTGACAGAATCAACAAAGAAAGCAGCTCGCTGTTTCTACGCATTGTCACAAAACCGCGCCGACTCAAAACGTTACCCTGCTATCGACACCATCGACTCATATTCTAAATATCTCGAATATCCTGAATTCATCGAATATGCTAAAGAAAAACTCGATGAGAACTGGGTAGAGATAGTTAGCGAAGCACGTAACATCTTGATTCGCGGTAAGGAAACAGAAGAACAGATTAACATCCTCGGTGACGACAGTGTGCCAATCGACTACCACGTCACTTTATGGAAGTCTGAACTCCTCGACTTCGTCATCCTTCAACAAGATGCATTCGACAAGATTGACGCTTCAACATCATTGGAACGTCAAGAATATATGTTGAAGAAAATCGTTAACGTAACACGCTCTAACTTCAAGTTCGACAATTTTGAAGAAGTGGGTATCTATTTCAAGAGACTCATCAACGCCTTCAGACAGCTGAACTACACCATCTTCAAGTCAGAAGATTTCAACAATACAGAGAGAGAAGCTGACGCTATTCTTGAAGAAAGAATCATCAAATAATTGAAAATAAAAAAACTATATATATGAGTGCATTTCAAAAAGTTTATACAAAGATCAGTCAGGTCACAAAGGCTACATGTAGCTTGAAGGCTACAGGCGTAGGTTTCGATGAACTTGCATATATACATGGTCGTTTGGCACAGGTCGTTAAGATCTGGGGCGACGAGATTACCTTACAGGTTTTCTCAGGAACAGAAGGCATTCCAACAAATGCAGAAGTTATATTCTTAGGCAAGGCTCCTACCCTCAAGGTCAGCGACGAGTTATGCGGACGTTTCTTCAACGCATTCGGTCAGCCTATCGACGGCGGTCCTGAAGTAGATGGTGAAGAACGTGAAATCGGCGGTCCTTCAGTGAACCCAGTTCAACGTAAGCAGCCATCAGAACTCATCGCTACTGGTATCGCTGGTATCGACTTGAACAACACTTTGGTGTCAGGACAGAAGATTCCATTCTTCGCAGACCCTGACCAGCCATTCAACCAAGTGATGGCTAACGTAGCGATGAAGGCACAAGCTGACCGTATCATCCTCGGCGGTATGGGTCTCACCAACGACGACTACTTATATTTCAAAAACTTGTTCGAGAATGCTGGCATCTTAGACCATATAGTATCTTTCGTCAACACCACAGAGGCACCTCCTGTCGAACGTCTCCTCGTTCCAGATATGGCCCTCACAGCAGCAGAATATTTCGCTGTCGACAAAAACGAAAAGGTATTGGTTCTCTTGACAGACATGACATTATATGCTGACGCCTTGAGTATCGTCTCTAACCGTATGGACCAAATCCCTTCTAAAGACTCTATGCCTGGTTCACTCTATTCTGACTTGGCTAAGATTTATGAGAAAGCGGTACAATTCCCAAGTGGCGGCTCTATCACCATCATCGCTGTTACCACATTATCAGGCGGCGACATCACTCACGCTATCCCAGACAACACAGGTTACATCACAGAAGGTCAGCTCTTCTTACGTAAAGACACTGAAATCGGCAAGGTTATCGTCGACCCATTCAGAAGCTTGTCACGTTTGAAACAGCTCGTTATCGGAAAGAAGACACGCGCCGACCACCCTCAGGTGATGAACGCTTGTATCCGTCTTTACGCCGACGCTGCCAACGCTCGTACCAAACTGGAAAACGGCTTCGACTTGACAAACTACGATGAACGTGTTCTTGACTTCGCTAAAGAATATTCTAACGAACTGCTCGCCATCGATGTCGACCTTAAAATCGAACAGATGCTCGACACAGCTTGGAATCTCTTCGGCAAACACTTCAACAAATCAGAGGTGTCTATCAAGAAAGAATTCATGGATCAATATTGGACTGGTAAAGAATAACAATTGCCAATAAATTAAAAACATGAAATTATGGCAATAAAATTTCAATATAACAAAACATCGATGCAGCAACTGGAGAAGCAGTTGAAGATACGCGTGCGTACACTCCCTACCATTAAGAGCAAGGAGTCGGCGTTGCGTCTCGAGGTGAAACGCTCGAAGGAAAAAGTCGAGGAGTTTGACGAGAGACTCGAAGCTATCTTGCAACAGTCCAGCGACATCTTGCGTCTATGGGGCGAGTTCAAGCCTGATATCCTCAGCGTAAAAGAGGTTAGATGCAGCACCAAGAAAATCGCCGGCGTCAACACTCCAGTATATGAAGGTGCATCGTACGAGATAAAAGAATTCAGCGTGTTCAACATGCCAGCATGGATCTTAGACGGAATAGAATATATGAAGTCGCTGATCGACATCACGCTGGAACGCGAGTTCTGGGTTCGTAAGATGGAGCTGCTCAGCAAGGCAAGAAAGAAAACCACTCAGAAAGTCAACCTTTATGAAAAGGTGCAGATACCTGGTTTCGAAGATGCCATAAGAAAGATAAAACGCGTCATGGAAGACGAAGAGAATCTCTCTAAAGCAGCTCAGAAGATAGTTAAAATGCGTCAAGAAAAGGAGGTAGCATTATGATTACACCTATGACAAAATTGACGATGTTTATTTATCATCGCGACTACAAACAATTCCTCGTCGAGCTCCGTGACCACGGCGTCGTTCACGTACATGCCAAGAAACAGACTCTTCAAGATGAAGTCATGAAGGCTAAGATGACAGAGATGAAACATATCAACAATGTCATTAAGTTGTTAGAAAAAGAGACTCAAAGACTCAAAGACTCAAAGAATGAAAGACTCTGCGACTCTGCGACTCTACGACTTTGCGACTTAAATAATGCAGAGTTGATTGCTTTCATCGACGCTAAATTCGCGGAGATAGATTCTATCCAGCAGCAGATTGCTTCATTGCAGAAAGAGGATGGCGTATATAACCTATGGGGCGAGTTCCCTGAAGAACAAATCAAACAGATTCAGAATAACAACTGGGACTTGAGATTCTTCAGCGTGCCACAGAACAAATACGACGAAAAATGGGAACAGGAATTCAATGCTTTCGTCATCAACGAAATATCTGGATTCAAATACTTCACCACCCTTACTTCTAAAGACAAGGAAGTCAACATCGAAGCGGAGAAATATCATTTCCCTTCAATGTCGAAGTCAGAGATAAAAGCACAGATTGAAGAGTTGAAAAACAAGTTGAGCGAGACAAAACAATATCTCAGCGAGATAGCTGAAGATGCTATCGCTAAGCTCAACGAATATAAGACTGCTGTTCAAGACGACGCTGACTTCTACAAGGTAAGTGAAGCTGCTTCTTCATTAGCCGACGATAAGATTATGTTATTGGAAGGCTGGGTTCCAACGGAGATTGAGAATGCCACCATCGCATGGCTCAGCGACAAAGAAGTCTACTTCGAGGCAACAGAGCCAGAGAAGAATGTCGACAACCCTCCTATCAAACTTAAGAACAGAAGATTTGCTAGACTCTTCGAGATGATTGGCAATATGTATTCCATCCCTACTTACTGGGAGTTAGACATGACGCCATTCTTCGCTCCGTTCTTCGTGATGTTCTTCGGATTCTGTATGGGCGACCTCGGCTACGGCGCATTGATTTGCGTCATCACCTTAGCCTTGATTTTAAGCAAGAAACTCAAAGATATGAACAACATACTCTGGCTCGGTTTCTTCTTAGGATTCGGCACCGTCATCATGGGAACCATCAGCGGCACCTTCTTCGGTGTGCCATTGCTCGACGTTGAAGGAATCCCTGTCCTCGATAAACTCAAAGGCATCATGTTCCAGCCAGACGGCATCTATTCAGCATTCTATGTATCATTGATAATAGGTGTGTTCCAGATTTTGTTCGGCATGTGTCTCAAGATTATCAACATGAGCAAGCTCTACGGCTTCGGTGCAGCAGTATCGACAATAGGATGGGTAGTCTTATTACTCGGTGGCATCGTCAGTTTCCTGATTGACGGCATCGGCGTTCCATTCTATATCTGCATGGGCGTTGGCGCAGTCCTCATCTATTTATTGAATGGACCTATCAACTCATTTGCAGCGCCGTTCAAGAACATAGGCTCTGGATTGTGGGACACTTACAATATGGCGACAGGTCTCCTCGGCGACGTGTTATCATACATCAGATTGTTCGCCTTGGGATTGTCTGGCTCAATCTTAGGATTAGTCTTCAACGACTTAGCCATGAACATGAAACCCGATATTCCTGTCCTCGGTACAATAGTGATGGTCTTGATATTAGTCTTCGGTCACACCATGAACATCGCCTTGTCGGCATTGAGTGCCTTCGTTCACCCTATGCGTCTGACATTCGTCGAGTTCTACAAGAACTCAGGATTCGTCGGTGGAGCTAAAGAGTATACACCATTTAAGAAAAATTGAAAACTTAAAACTGAAATTTGAAAATTAGAAAATTAAATTAAAAATTAACAAATAAAAAACATTAACATTATGACAACAGCATTAGTATTAGCTTATGTAGGTATCGCTCTTATGATTGGTTTATGCGGTATCGGTAGTGCCCTCGGCGTAACATACGGTGGTAACGCAACAGTAGGTGCAATGAAAAAGAATGACGAAGCTTTCGGTAACTATTTAGTTTTAAGTGCTATGCCTGGTACACAAGGTTTGTACGGTTTCTTAGGCTTCTTCTTGTTACAAGGTGTTTTAACACCAGAGATTGCTATGAACCAAGCATTAGCAGTATTCAGCTGCGGTTTGTTCCTCGGCGTTGTTGGTTTAGTATCAGCTATCCGTCAAGGTCAGCTTTGCGCTAACGGTATCACAGCTATCGGTAATGGTCACGACGTTTTCGGTAAGACTTTGATCCTTGCAGCTTTCCCTGAATTGTATGCTATCATCGCCGTTGCAGCAACATTCTTGATTTCATCAGCGATATAATAAGACTACAAGACAACAAGTCTACAAGTAGAGACGCATCATAATGCGTCTCTACTTTTTTATCCTAATCACGAAAGAAAAATCCACGAAACCACACGAATCTTCACGAAATTATTTTTTTAGGTAAAAACATCATCACTCCATTACTAAAAAAAATCTGAGGTTTTGAGTTTCTGAATTTCTGAGTTTTACTTTGGGCGTTCCGCTTCGCGTCGGGCTTTCCGCTATATCTTTTTCCGCTTCGCTCCAAAAGGATGCCGCTCCAATCCCTAACGCTTTGGTGGCTACTGATTCCAAGTTTCAAACACTAAATATATAATTCCCAAACTCTAATTCCTATTTAAGACGCGATAAATCACATCCCTACAATCCCTCATAACCTTAGTTCCTTAATTCCTCATACCCTTAGTCCTATTGTCAGCTGACCATTGTCATAAAAAAAGCGAGCAGAATCAACTTCCACTCGCCTTAAAACTTATCGACTTATTGACATATCGACTTATCGACTTTTTTTCTTACAGCAATATGCTAAGCCAAGGATTGCCAAAACTGCGATTCCATTACCGACAGGAGCATCGAAATCACTTTCTAAGTTATGAGATGATGGCAAGCTTGGCATTGCTTCCCAACCTGATTCTGTTCTGTATTCTTCAATATTGCTATATGTGAAGAAACCGTCGCTCTGTGCGCTTATGTTTAATCCGAAAATAAGAGCGAATATTGCAGTTGTTATTATTTTTTTCATATTTTTCTTTTTTGCGTCAGCAAGACTACAAGCTTGTAGTCTTGTAGTCCTGTTGACTTGTAGTCTTTATAAAATTATCTTTTGAACCTTAACTCCACTTTCATCAGCTTTCTGTATCATATAAACACCAGTGCTGAAGCCTACCATAGGGACGCGATGAATCGCGTCTGTACAGCAATTGCCATTATATACACAGCGGCCCATTGCATCGAAAATCTGGATGTCACCATTGCCTTCGATATCATATATTACGATGTCGCCGTTATTAACATATGCGAAATGGCTGTTGTCTGTTGTCTGTTGGCCATTGGCTTTTTTCAACAAAACGAAACGTTCAGGGTTGTCGCTTGATGTAGCGATGAAGGTGTAGTCTTCTGCAAGGATATTTACTGTTGTGTTTGTTTCTTTATCTAACAAATACAATTCTTCAAACTCGCAGTTTTCTTGTCTTAATGAGATTGTATACTCTCCCATGACATTTGTCTCGAAGTTAACAGGAATTTCATTGACGTTCATATCCATCATAGCGATAGCGTAGTCTGTACCATCAACAGGAATATATAATAAAGGTATATTCTCGTTCTCGTGATTAATCTTATCGAGGCCGATGCCTTTATCGAATACCACGAAAGCTTTATCGGAATATTTGCCGTTAGCGACATTAATCTGCAACGCTTGTTGTCTTGTTGACTTGTTGCCTTGTTGACTTCTTGAAGCCTGTGGCATTTCATTTTTAATTACCAAAATACCTTCTTCCAAAGCCTTAACGAGGACACCTTGACAAGGTTTAACTGGTTCATCAAAACCAAGTTGTACACCCCATGCACCTTCATTTGAAAGAGCGTAGTAGCCTTGGGCAAGTTCTACATCTGATGCTTGTAATAATGTATATAAAACATCACCTGTTGATAGTTTACTTAGTTCGCTTCCTGTCTTTTTGCAAATCTCTGTTCCATCTTCATATTTAATTACAAAAGAACACTCTTCTGCCCAATTACCTTCTACCCAGGAGACTGTTATGTTATCATTACTTTTTATTACTAAGTTGTATGTTGCACTTGAACCATCAGAAATTGTATAAAATTCACTTTCACTTCCATCACTGAAACTTACCTTTAATTTACAGCCATTCCAACCATCATCTTCGTCATCATATAATTTAAAAACAAGTGTATAAGTTGACACTTCATCTGATTGAGTGTTTTGATTGATACAAATGTTATGTGTAAATGGATTACCTATTAAATTAAAACCGCTCAATCCTTCTCCATCTTTTGTAAGATAATAAGAAGTAACTTCTGTATTAATCTCTCCATTAAAATTCAACGTTACATCTTCTGAGTTAGCATAAAGATAACCACGACCTGCTTCTAAATTTGTAAAACCATTAACAGCTGAGTTCTTATAATTCTGCCATGTATAAGTAGGCTCATCATAACGATACAAGTCGTACTGGTTATTGAAGATATTACTTACTGATGAAGCAGACAAATCTATCTTACCTTTCAATGGAGAAGCGATAGTATGCCAGCTATTACCGTCTTGATCAGCGTAACCTTCAATTTCTTTTTCAACTATAACGTTGCCAGTTACATCATTGCAAGCAAGTTGTCCACCGTCTTTAACTATCACACTTGCATTATCACTGATAACAATAGAAGCAACATTTAATATTTCGTTCTTTTCTATTACCAAATTACCTTTGACGCTAACAAGACTTGTTGTAGTTAGTTCTGAATCCCAGCCTTCTTCTGTATATACAGACATTGCGAATATCTTATCTGCATATTCTGACCATTGAGTTTTGTATTCATTTAAAGATGATGATGGTACATATATTTTGGCATTTGAAGGAATATATTTAAACACCTCTGAACCTAATGCAGCAGGTGTAACACCATAACAATATATGTTAGTTAAATTAGTACATCTATTAAAAGCTTTATCACCTATTGAAGTGACACCGTTTGGTATTTCTATACTTGCTAATTTATCACAATCATAAAAAGCATAATTTCCAATAGATTCCAATTGAGTTCCTTCTTCAAATACAATACTCTTTAAATATGAATATGCATCATCATCTATTGAAAACGCATAGTCACCAATAGTTTTAACAGCTTTTGGTATAAATACATTTTCCAAGCCTGAACAATAAAAAGCTTTTTCTTCTATTGAAGTAACACCATTGGGTATTTCTATATTCTTTAATTGTTTACATCTTACAAACATTCCTTTACCTATTGTAGTCATATTTTTAGGCAATATCACTGTTTTTAAATATTTAACATTTGAAAAAGCATACTCGCCTATATGTGTTACTGTATTAGGTATAGTTATTGATTGCAAAGTACCATGGCTTGATGAAAATGCATTATCCCCAATACTTATCAATCCTTCTGGCAATGATATACTACTTAAATTCGAATTATAAAAAGCTTCTTTTTTTATTTCAGTAATTGTACTAGGCATATTAACCTCGCTTACCCAAGCGCCACCCATAAAACCAATTACAGTGACTGTATAATCTTGATCTTCTATAGAAACAATCTCTGGTATATCTATTTTTGTTCTGTTAGTATTCATTGAAAGCCATTCACATTCCACCTTACATTCGGCAGGTTCTAGATTTATTACTGTATATTTAAGTTTATACCATTGATAATGATCTTTGTAATATTCTATAGTTACATTATCACCGATTGCAGCTTTATGAATTCCTTCAATAGTATAATTATTCCAAGGAGATGATGCTTGATATAATGAAACAGAAGATTTAGGAACATAGATTTTCATATTTGAAGGACAACCGTTAAAAGCGTCAATGTCTGTTGAAGGAACACTTTCTGCGAGACATGTTATATTTGATAAATTCGAACATCCTTTAAAAGATTCAAATTCAATAATAGTGACTGAATTAGGAATTTCTATGCTTTCCAAACTTGTACAGCCATTAAAAACTCTCATATCAATTGTGGTAACACTGCTTGGAATATTAATGCTTGTTAAGTTCGTACAACCATAAAAAGCCACTGAACCAATTGTTGTTACTCCGTTTGGAATATTAATACTTGTTAAACCAGTGCAATTTCTGAAAGCATCCCAACTAATTGTTGTCAATTGAGAGTTTTCTCCAAATGTCACACTTTGTAATCCAGAACAGTTTCTAAAGGAAATCTGTCCTAATGATTTAACAGTATTAGGTAATTCTATGCTTGTTATTGTTGTGTTATTGCTCAAATCTCTTTCACTAAAAGCCCATTCTCCTGTAGAAGTTACAGCAAATTCACCACCCTTAATATTTACGCTTGATGGAATTGTTATGGAGGTAGGTGTTGTTGGGAAAGAACTGCATACGACTTCACATTCTGCAGGTTCTAAACTTGTTATTGTATATTTCAATGAATAACCGTTATAATCTACGATGGCATAGTCACCTATAACGTAAGGATATATTTTTGTAATGTTGTAATTTTTCCAAGGTTCTGCTGCCTTGTATGCTTCAACTGAAGATTCTGGAACTTGAATGTTTTTAGGAGAGCCTAATGAAGTCGCTGATGTTTCTGGAACTTCTTCTGCATGGCAAATTATCAAGTCATAACTACTTATAGAATTTGTTCCTATATATTCAACACTATTAGGGATTATGATTTTGTTACCATAAATACCGAAATTGTCACCTATGGATTTTGTACCTTCAGCGATAACAAATTCCTCAATAGCATTACCGTTGAAAGCATCTTCACCAATGTAGCTGGCACTATTGGACAATATTATTTTTGTAATCATTTTTCCACTTGCAGTGCTTATAGCCCAAAAAGCTTCTTCACCAATATAAGTGACGCTGTTAGGAATTTCTATCAAATCAGTTGTACAGATCGCACTAAAAGCTTCTTTGCCAATGTATCTTACAGTATTAGGGATTCTTAATTCGCCTTTGAAATACATTGCTCCCCAGAATCCTCCTGATGCAACAGAGGTTACTTCATAGTCCATTCCTGATATATTGACACTTGATGGAATGTCTAATGTGACATCACTTGTAGGTGCAGTATGACATTCCACTTCACATTCTCTTGGATTAGTACTTGTTATTGTATATTTTAAAGAATAGCCATCGTAATTTATAATACTGCTATATCCCAATTCTCCGGCAGAAGCTTGTATCGGCATTATAGTATAATTGCTCCAAGGATATGTTGATTGGTAATCATCTATTGACGATTCTGGCACATAAATTATACATACATTTGATAAATTTAAGCTACCATCAATTTCCGGAACATCTTTAGCATGGCATTTCAATTCATTAACATAGGGAAGAGCATGCTCGCCAATATAAGTTATACTGCTTGGGAGTGTAAAACTATTTAAATCTATAGATTGGAAAGCGGCTCTTTCTATGTGAGTTATACCATGAGGAATAACTGTATTCTTGCCACCTAAAATCAGTGTATTGGTTGCGGTTTCAATAATTGCATTACAATTGTTTCTGCTGTCATAAACAGTGTTGCCTTCTTCAACTGAGATGTTAGTTAAATTTGCATGAGATTCGAAAGCAGCATAACCAATAGATTTAACACTATTAGGAATTTCTATGCTGATTAAATTGTTATTTGCAAATGCAGCTCGTTCTATAGAAACAAGTTGTGAATTGTCTTTAAACACAATGTTTAACAAACCTGTTTGACAAAAAGCAAATTCTTCTAATGTTGTAACGCTACTTGGTATTTCTATATATTTCAAATCGCTTAGATCCATAAAAGCATAACTTCCTATTGAAGTGATGCCATCTGGAATGATAGTGTTTTTACAACCAGCTATTAATCTGTTAGTGGCGGTTTCAATTATAGCGTTACAATTATTTCTGTCATCATAAACACTATTGCCATCTATTATATTTATATTTTCCAGATAATCACATCCGCCGTTAGTAATTCCTTCTCCTATAGAGGTGACAGATGTAGGAATTTCTATACTTACCATACCATAAGCGCCATAGAATGCATAATCTTTGATAGCCTTGACATTGACATCATTGGCTTTTATCTTTACTACAGACGGAATTGTTACGGCAGTGCCGACCGGCATACCATATACGTCATATCCTTCTACCTCACATTCCGCAGGGTTAACACTTGTTACGGTATATTTTAATGAATATCCATTGTAATCAATAACTTTACTATCTCCAATCGTTAATGGTTGTTCTGAAGTACTAAAATCTCCTCCCAACTTTATATTAGCAGCATAGGTCAATCTAGTTCCTGTGTTTCCAGAAGGATGAGTTGCATAACTTGTTGAACTATCATCTTGTCTATACATTGAAACGCTACCATTTGAACTATTTGTGTAGTACCAATTCAAAGAATTTGTATATGAACTTGCAGTTTTAGCAACTACTACAACCAAATTGTTTTCGCCAGAGTATTCAAATGGCGTGTTCAAAACAAATTTTTCCCATTCCGTATCACCTATAACAATATTACTACCAGAATATACTAATGTAAGCTGGCTTGCAGGTGTCCAATCAGTACTTGACGAAATAGAACTTCTTGTAGTCTCACCCATATATATTTTTATAGTTTGTGTATAATATGAGGAACCAGAAGCTCTCTGATAGGATACTGAAGTAATCGTTCCAGCTCCTCCAATATCTCCTTTCTGATAAATCGTCTCATTCCACGAATGTCTATAATAATTGTTGAATGGAGCATTGTAGTCTGAAGATGTACCATTGCCTATGGTAATCTCATTCTGCGCACTGATAACCCCTGCTCCTGCGACTATCAATGCGATTAATAGTAAAAACTTTCTCATGATATTTTATTTAAATATTAACCTGTTGGCGGAATTAATTTAGTGCATACTTAATTCTGCCAATGGGCTTGTCGTTAATGAAGTTTACGTATTGCAGAATGGTAAGTGCACTAATTTTGCCAATGATCCTGGCAAACAAACCATTCGTTATTTTCGCATAG
>JBGVQR010000045.1:0-11546 GCA_045127605.1 Candidatus Limimorpha sp.
ATATAAAGTCTCTATTTCCTTTTTCTTATAAAACGCCTCACCTTTTTTAGTCTTGACCACTTCCGCTATTTGAGAATAAACCTCAGTGCCAGTAAGCATTTCCAAGATTTCAGATTGTTCGTTCTTCTTAGATTTCAAAAAGGTACTGAATTCACCCTGAGCGAGCATCACCGAACGAATAAATTGTTCATACGAAAGTCCAACCAGCTCTTCTATTTTTCTGTTAACTTCCTCTATCTTAGACGATAACACAACTCTTACCTCACCGTCAAGCACTTCCAGTTTCCTCCTATTCGAAGTAGTGTAAGTATTTGATTTTGTTTTATGAACCAACCAAGTTGCCACATAATGAGTATCTTTTACAGAGAAATGCAACTCTGCCTTGCCGTCATTCTTACCCTTACGCAAGATATTAGTAGTATTTTTAGTACTATTATTACCATTTTCTGTCTTCTCATTATTTCTAACATTCTCATAACGAGAAGCTTTATCGTATAATGCCAATGTTATTGCATCTAAGATAGTAGTCTTTCCAGAACCAGTTTCGCCACAAATCAAGAAGAGAGGCTCTTTAGCTAGGGCACCTTCGGAAAACACTATTTCAGCTTCTTCAATAGAATTAAGGTTTTGTATTATCAGCTTTTCAATCTTCATAATCAACAACTTAATTATTTCATCACTTCTTCACACACTTCTTTAAATATCATCTTCATCTCGTCGGGCATCTCCTGATTATATTTTTTCAAATAGACAGAACACCCCAACTCAAAAGGAGAAATCGCCTTAAACTCATCCAAAGTCCTTATCGATGTAGCATTTGCATCCATTTCCAATTGTGGCAAATAGACTTGGACTCCACAGAACTTCGCTTTTTTATCCTGAAACATGTCAATTATTCGAGCATTGACAAAATCCGACAATGCAGTTTCCGATTTAACATGAAGCCGCACATAACATTCTTTATCAAGAATTTCTGTGATATTATCCAAGACATCATCAACTGTTTGCGCGTCATCATACGAATTAGGTTTAAAAGGAAAATCAACTATTGGAATCAATGGTTCAATCTCTCTAATCTTAACATCCACCTCATGATTTTCGATATTTACAACAACCACAGAATGCTGGTAATCTTCAGCAAAAGTAAGCGCAAACGGAGAGCCGGAATACCTCATATTCTCCTTTTTCATAAGTTTCTGCGGACGATGTATATGACCGAGAGCCCAATAATCTATATCGTCAAGAGAAGAAATAACGTTAGAACCGATAGATTCTATTCCACCTACAATATTATCATGACCCTTCATATCAGCGCCATCAACAGCAAAATGACCCGTAGCCACAACAGAATGATTTTCTTTATATTGCAACTTACACTTCAAGTCATCCTTTAAGTTTTTATAAAAAGAAAAAACACGATTCGAATAAGAATCATTTTCCTTTAATGAAGGATAATTACCAGGATTTATGAAAGGAACAGCCAGCACCCATCCGATTATATCTCCAGCCCTTTTTATCGGTATTTCAATCTTGGACGTATCATAAGCCAGCCTCTCCTCATCTGCGTTTTCTTTATAGAAATCAAGGCTACCGACAACAGTCACATTAAAGGCCTCCCACAACACACGAGGAGCCTCCAATCTTGATGACGAATCATGATTACCAGCAACGATAATTATCTGCAGATCATCATACAAACGAGACAATTCAACCAATGTATGATAATAAAGACGCTGAGACATGACAGTAGGAGTAGCCGAATGAAATATATCACCAGAGACCACCAATGCGTCTGGACGTTCTTCTAAAATAATATCTTTCAGCTGATTAAAGAAAAATTTATGTTCTTCATCTCGCGAATATTGATGCAAAGTTTGTCCAATATGCCAATCACTCGTGTGTATTATCTTCATATTTTCTCACATTTTTTATTACAAAAACATCTTCAAAGCCTGCGCCATTACTATAACTTCCTGTCACTCTAAGCTCTTGAAGTTCTTCATCATCAAACCAAGAAGCACGTATAGAACCTTTTGTCTCTTTCATTGAAACTCCACCAACGACACACCAATCTGCTGTTGCCACATTTGAGGTATCTATCACAAATAATTGATTATCTTCGTCATCTTGAATTATATACACCGGATGAGGCATCAGCTCATCATAGAAGAAATTTGATATTTCGTTTTGAATGATATAAAAATCATCAGTTAAATTTCGCTTTTTATCAATATAAAGCCCATGTCCTTTACCGCTGAAAGTATGCAATCTAGAGCGTATACCAAGTTCTAAAGCACGTTCATGTATACATGAAGAACCATACATCTCATCGAACAAAACCTTCTTAAAATCACCTATAACCATAAAAGGATAACCTTGAGCGTAAGGCACCACTTCATCATTATCGCCATGGAAAGAAATAATAGGAATCTTTGAATTTTCAAGTATTTTCAAATCATTCACAGCACCCCACATATTAGCCACACCTTTAATTCTAAATTTGCCATACAATTTATTTCCAGATGTTTCTAAGCCTCCAAGATCTTCAGCAAATAACGAAGAATAAGAAGACTTCGGTCGATTTTCATTTCGCATATAAGCAAGATTCATAGCCGTTATACTACCAGCGCTTGCACCTCCAACAAACAGACAATCAGGGTCAATCCTATAAATTTCCTTTTTAGACAGCAGATAACGCATCGCCGCATGAGCATCCTGTGTAGCCTGATATGCAGTTCTTTCAATTGCCTTAGAACTCATCTTAAAACCCATTCTGTAATTTATTGAAACACATACATATCCTAAAGATGCAAAATGATTACACAAAGTTCGATACGGCAATGTAGCTTTATCTCCAATATAGAAAGCACCACCATGAATAAACATTATCAAAGGACGTTTTTCCACAGTATCATTTTTAGGAATATAAATATCCATTTCAAGATTTAAATCCTTCTTCTTCAAAGAATTAAACAAACCAACTTTAACAATATTTCCGATATCTATCGTATCATCAGGAATTGAAGACCAATAACCTTTTACATTAGCATAAGTAATATCAGACAAGCTCTCGACATCAAACATTTTATCTTTATACCTATTACTAATCTCTTGATATTCTTCTATTTCGTAAAACATCAAAGAAAATTGCTTCTTCACTTTCGTACCATCCACTCTATACCAGCCGCGACAACCATCTGATGTTATTCGCTTGATTTTATAGGAAACAACGAGCGTATCAGATAGAATTATTCTAGAACCTCTATTAGGCAGTTTTATCTTAAAAGGCTCTGCCTCTATTATCAATTCATCATCAAACAAATAAGACTTTCCTTGAATGAATGCTTCATCAACACATTCAACTTTAACGAAAAAGATTTCATCATCAGTTATGTTTTCAAACAAAAAGCTCCTCTCTTCTAACGGAATATCCTTAATGGTCTTGCACGACACCATTACAAACAAGAAAACAAGTATGAATATCAACGAATAAGCTCTGTAACAATTTAGTTTCATAATCTTTAAATTTGGCTGTAAAGTTAAAAAAATTACTTGAATATTTCATTGTATTTTCTTAATTTCGCGAACTAAAATTTTGTTCAAATAAATATGAAAATTAGAGTAAAAAACATCATCACTATTGGTATTATTGCATTGACATTAATATCATGTTCAGGAGAATTACAGAAAGCAGACTACCAAGTAATTCCACTTCCTAAAAACATTACCGAAAATGCAGCTGAAAGACCTTTCATTCTTTCAAAAAATGTCAGCATTACATATCCAACATCACAACCAGAATTGCTCAAAGAAGCTAATTTTTTAACAGAATTTCTTAATGAAATTTTAGGTTACAAGTTAAAAGTTGAGGCTATAGACTCCTTCAAAAACGGAGCAATCAATTTAAGCGTAAACCCAACTATTTTTACAGAAAAAGACTCATATAAAATTATTGTAAATGAGAATAATATAAACATAACTTCAAGTGAAGCTTCAAGTTTATTTTATGCTATTCAAACATTAAGAAAAAGCCTTCCTTTCGATACAAAAGGTGAAAAAATTGCAATGCCAGCAGCAGAGATTTACGACTATCCACGTTTCGGTCACAGAGGCATGATGCTCGACGTAAGCCGCCACATTTTCCCTCTCGATTCCATCAAAGAATACATCGACCTGATGGCCTTGCATAACATGAATAAATTCCACCTCCACCTCACCGACGACCAAGGCTGGAGAATCGAAATAAAGAAATATCCAAAACTCACTGAAGTCGGTGCATGGCGTTCCGGAACAAAAATCGGCAAGAGCGAGACTTTCGACACAATTCGTTATGGTGGTTTCTACACCCAAGAAGAACTCCGCAACTTGGTCAAGTACGCAGCAGAGCGTCACATCACAATTATTCCAGAAATCGACCTTCCTGGGCACCAATTAGCAGCATTGGCGACATATCCAGAACTTGGTTGCACAGGCGGACCTTATGAAGTCTGGAAACAATGGGGCGTTGCTGATGACGTAATCTGCGCTGGCAACGAAGACGCAATGCGTTTCCTCGAAGACGTCTTGACCGAAGTGATGGACATCTTCCCTAGCGAATATATCCACATCGGCGGCGACGAATGTCCTAAAGTACGCTGGGAACAATGCCCAAAATGCCAAGCCAAAATCAAAGAACTCGGATTTAAAGACGATGACCATTTCAAAGCAGAAAACTATCTCCAAAGCTACGTCATGACAAGAATGGAGAAATTCGTCGAAGACCACGGACGTAAAGTCATAGGCTGGGACGAAATCCTTGAAGGCGGTCTCGGACCAAACGTAACCGTAATGAGCTGGAGAAGCATCGACGGCGGCAAAGAAGGCGCGAAACAACACCACGACGTCATCATGACACCTTGTTCCCACCTCTATTTCGACTATTACCAAACCGACAACACCGACGACGAGCCACTCGCAATCGGAGGTTATATCCCTGTTGAAAGAGTCTACGAATTTGAACCAATACCATCAGATTTGACAGAAGAAGAAGAAGCTAAACATATTCTTGGCGCGCAAGCCAACCTCTGGGTTGAATACATCAAAGACATGAACACTGTATTTTACAGAATATTGCCAAGAATGGACGCATTGACAGAAGTACAATGGGTTTCACCAGAACAAAAAGACTACGACAGCTTCCGCAAACGCGCATACAAGATGGTCGAGTTCTATGACCTCAAAGGCTGGAACTACGCAAAACACATCTTCGACATCGACGTTGAAATCGTTCCTAACGTAGAAGCAAAATGCATTGACGTGACAATGTCGAAATTCGGCGATGGCGATATCCTCTACACATTAGACGGCAGCGACCCATTGACAAACGGAACAAAATACACAGAAGCACTCAAACTCACAGAAAACGCCAATTTAAGAGCAATCGTCAAGAGAGCAAAGAGCGTAGGCAAAGAATTCAAGACAGACATCGAACTCAGCAAGTCATCGATGAAACCAATCACATTGAAGAACGAACCACACGAAAACTATCGTTTTGATGGAGCCAACACTTTGATTGACGGTTTATCTGGAGGCAAGAACTACAAGACAGGACGTTGGATTGCTTTCTTCGGAGAAAATCTTGACGCAAAAATCGATATGATAGAAAAACAGGAGATAAGCAATTTGTCTTTCCAATGCAATTTAACCAAAGGCGACTGGATCTTCAACGCCAAGTCTGTAAAGGTTTTAGGATCTAACGATGGCGAAAATTACGAAGAAATTCATTACCAAGAATTCCCTATCGAGACGATAGCAGAAGACGGAGTCTTATCATACAGCGTTGATTTTGAGAAGACAAGCGTACGTTACGTCAATATTATCATCGAACCACACATGTGTCCAGAAGGACATTCAGGCTATGGATATCCAGCATGGATTTTCGTTGATGAATTAAAAATTAACTAATTGAAAAATAATTTTGTACGAACGTAATTCGTAAAGATTTTTTTTGTACTTTTGCACCCGCAAACCTCGGGTAGGTTTAACAGTTAAATTATTATTAACATTTAAAAAATTTAGTTTTATGCCAGCAAAAATGAGATTACAAAGACATGGTAAAAAAGGTCAACCATTTTATCATATTGTAATTGCAGACGCTCGCGCACCACGTGATGGTCGCTTCACAGAAAAAATCGGTACCTACAATCCTGTAGCTCAACCAGCTCAAATCAACATCAACTTTGACAAAGCTTTGGATTGGTTAAACAAAGGTGCTCAACCAACAGACACAGTTCGTTCTATCCTTTCACAAAAAGGCGTTTTATTAAAGAAACACTTATTAGTTGGTGTTAAGAAAGGCGCTATGACAGCAGAACAAGCTGAAGTTAAGTTCCAAAACTGGATGAAAGAGAAGGAAGCTAAAGCAGCTGAAGAAGTAAAAGCTACAGCAGAACAAAAAAGAGCTATCCAAAAAGAAAGATTAGAAGCAGAAGCTAAAGTTAATGAAGCACGTATCGCTGAATTAGCAAAGAGAAGAGCAGAAGCTGAAGCAGCTGCAGCAGCAGAAAGCGCAGAAGCAACAGAAGAAGCTCCAGCAGCTGAAGAAACAACAGAAGCAGAAGCTTGAGATTCTAAATCTTGATAATAAGAAAATCCGTCGAAAACCTCGGCGGATTTTTTTTATTTCCACGGAAAATTCTGTCCACGAATCTTCACTAATATTCACGAATCTTTTTAGTGTTAGATTAGTGTTCATTAGCGGACAAAATAACCATCCACGAATCCTCACTAATATTCACGAATCTTTTTAGTGTTAGATTAGTGTTCATTAGCGGACATAAACATCCACGAATCTTCACGAAAAGTTTAGGGACGCAGCAAACCACGCCCCTACAATTATGCATTATGCATTATGCATTATGAATTATGAATTAATTCCTAAAAACAATCCCTTCCCCATCGTAATCAACGATGATTGGTTTTTCCTTATTAACTTTATCAGACAATATCATCTTCGACAAATTGTTGATGAGTTCACGTTGCATCATACGTTTCACTGGTCGCGCGCCGTAACGGACGTCGTAACTCGTATCCGCAATATACTTCATCGCCTCTGAAGTCATCTCAATGTCGATGTCGTTTTTCTTTAACATCTTCTTAAGAGAATGGAACTGCATCGACACGACATTAATAATCTGTTCTTTCGACAAAGGCGTAAACATGATAATGTCATCAATACGATTCAAGAATTCAGGCTTCATAAACTGACGCAATATCTCCATCACTTTATTTCTCATCTCTTCAAAGTCAGCGTCTGAGTCTGTGTCAGAGTTCAGAGTTCTGCGTTCAGAGTTCTTAGTCATCATCTCTTGTATCGCCATCGCGCCAATGTTTGATGTCATAATGATGATAGTGTTTTTGAAATCCACGAGACGACCTTTGTTGTCGGTCAGACGACCGTCGTCGAGGATTTGCAATAAGATATTATAAACATCCTGATGCGCTTTTTCTATCTCATCTAGAAGCACGACAGAATAAGGCTTACGGCGTACCGCTTCCGTCAGCTGTCCGCTTTCATCGTAGCCGACATAACCCGGAGGCGCTCCTATCAATCTAGAGACAGAATGACGTTCCTGGTATTCCGACATATCGATACGAACCATATTATTCTCGTCATCGAAGAGAAATTCCGCCAAAGCCTTGGCAAGTTCCGTCTTACCTACACCCGTAGTTCCCAAGAAAATGAACGAACCTATCGGACGGCGCGCATCCTGAAGTCCTGCCCTACTACGACGTATAGCGTCAGCAACAGCCACGATCGCCTCATCTTGTCCCACAACACGTTTATGCAATTCTTTTTCAAGATTGAGAAGTTTATCACGCTCGCTCTGAAGCATCTTGTTCACAGGAATGCCAGTCCAACGAGAAACGATTTCTGCAATATCTTCAGCATTAACCACTTCATCGATAAGAGGATTATCACCTTGAACCTTCTTCAATTCAGCCTTAATATTCTCTATATTCTGCTCTGCATTAGGGATCTTACCGTAACGCAGTTCAGCGACGCGACCGTAATTACCTTCACGTTCGGCATTCTCAGCCTCATAACGATAACGTTCTATATTTTTCTTTTCCTTTTGAATTTTTTCGATAAAGCCACGTTCTGTCTCCCAACGAGATTTTATCTTAGAACGTTCGTCATTAAGTTCATCAATGACTTTAGAAAGCTCATCTATTTTCTTCTTATCTTTCTCACGTTTAATAGCCTCGCGTTCTATTTCCAGCTGACGAATCTTACGTTCGATATTCTCCAGTTCTTCTGGCAAAGAATTGATTTGCAGTCTCAGACGAGAAGCCGCCTCATCGACGAGGTCGATGGCTTTATCTGGAAGGAAACGATTTGTAATGTAACGAATTGAGAGGTCGACTGCGGCGATGATTGCTTCGTCGAGTATTCTAACCTGATGGTGATTTTCATACTTTACCTTAAGACCTCTTAGTATTGATATAGCAGACTCTTCGGAAGGCTCGTCGACCATAACTATTTGAAAACGACGTTCAAGAGCCTTGTCCTTCTCAAAATATTTCTGATATTCGCTGAGTGTCGTCGCGCCTACGGCTTGCAGTTCGCCGCGGGCAAGAGCAGGTTTCAAAATATTGGCAGCATCCATCGCGCCGCTAGTAGCTCCAGCTCCCACAAGAGTATGAATCTCGTCTATAAATAATATTATCTCGCCTTCGCTGTCAACGACTTCCTTAACCACTGTCTTCAGACGTTCCTCAAACTCGCCTTGATATTTTGCGCCAGCGATAAGCGCACCCATGTCAAGAGAATAAACTTTTTTAGATTTCAGATTTTCAGGCACGTCGCCGCTGACGATTCTCTGTGCCAGACCTTCAGCGATGGCTGTCTTACCAACTCCAGGCTCACCTATTAATATAGGATTGTTTTTGGTTCTTCTAGATAAAATCTGCAGCACTCTTCTGATTTCTTCATCACGTCCAATGACAGGATCGAGTTTTCCTGACGAAGCCAAATCATTGAGATTGCGAGCATAAGTGTCAATAGTCAATTGTTTTAAATCCATTTTGTTATTTTTTTGTTGTTCGTTTTTATTTCATCAAAATTATTTCCAATTCAGTTAATATGACATTTTGTCACCATACGTTAAAACAATTCAAACGGTAAATTTCTTCATCAGAAGACAATGATTATTTTTTCAAAATATGACAATAAATGGCTATGATTCACATTATTTATATAGAGTTTTTTTTTATCTTTGCAAACATCAAAAAGCATTTTCAGAAATGAATAAAAACATAAGAAACAAAGTTTTTTCCAAGATAGTCATATTGTTATTTTTCATCATCACATCATTTAGTTTAAAGGCACAGATGAATTGTGAGATAATACTTCCAGAAGGTGTCAGTCTGCCATTATGTTACGGTGAAGAGATAAGTTTGGAAGTAAAAGAAAAATCAGCAGATTACTCATACCAATGGACCAAAAACGGAATTGAGATTACAGGCGAAACTGATTTCTATCTTAACGTTACAGTTACAGAAGACAACATAAAATACAGTGTACGTGTCATCAACACAAAAACTGAAGAAGAATGTAGCGATGAAATAGTCATCACTATGATGAAGCAGTTTAACATCGAGTTTGAGCAGACACAGCTGACATGTAGCAACAACAATGTAGAAAACGGTCAGAATGCCAAAGTCATTGCCACTGCATCTGGCAACGGTTACGAGTCATTTTCATACGAATGGGAAGCAAAGAACGGAGAGAATATCTGGACCAACCCTAGCAACCCACAAGAAGCCATCGGCTTGAAAGCATGGAGAGAATACATCGTCAATGTGACAGGCTACACCGCAAGTGGCGACAGCTGCGTGCAGACAGCCTCATTCACACCAAGAGCCTACCCTAATCCAAAATTAGAAATCATTTCAGATCCACAAGATACTGCATACATCCAAAATCCTTATGTAAAATTTGGTTTCGAAGGTGACTTAGATTCTATTGAATACAATTCATGGTCATGGGCTTTCTACGACAACCCAGACAACCCAAGCGAGATTACAAGCACATCCATCGAACAAGAACCAACAAACATTTACACACAAGTCTCAAAATCGGGACAGTCATTCAGAGTGGAGTTGAATGTGAAATCTGCAGAATATGGATGCGACACCACATTCTCAAGCAATATCATCGTCTTGCCTGTCAAGTTAAAAATCCCTAACATCTTCACTCCTAACGGCGACGGCATCAACGATTACTTCATCATCGACAACGACCCTACAGGTGGCAACGGACAAGAGAATGAAGAACAAACAAGAGGCTACGAATTCGAGTCATACAATCCATTGAAAGACTATTACGTCAGAAGTGAGTTAACAATTTTTAACAGATGGGGACGTATTGTCTACGAATCTGCAGATTATAACAACAATTGGGACGGTGGCAAACTTCCTGACGGAACATACTTCTACGTATTGGAATGTGTAGGAGAATATGACAACCATCGTTATCAAGGCTCCGTCACGATTTTCGGCAGCGGAAGGTGATTTTTTTAGTTAGGAGTTAGGAGTTAGGAATTAGGAGTTAGGAATTAGTAGTTAGAAATTGAACAATTATTATAAAAAAACGTTAAAGAGTAAATAAGAAGGATGAAAAGATTTATTTTATCATTATTAGTGATATTGGTCTTGGTTTCTTGTGAGACAAAGAATGATAGTTTGAGTACAAGTTTAGTCAATAATCCAAGTTCAGCGGAAGGTGTCAAGAAAGGCAATGCACCTGCCATCAAATTTGAAAAGACAGAACACGACTTCGGCAAGATATTACAAGGCGAACAAGTCAGCTACACTTTCAAATTCAAGAATGTCGGCAATGCCCCATTGATTATCACAAGTATTGAGAAGACATGCGGCTGCACAACACCAGAGTTCACAAAAGAACCTATCAAGCCAGGTGACACAGGCAAGATTACCATCTCATACGATAGCAAAGGACACAAAGGCTTCCAAAACAAACGACTCATTGTCAAAGCCAACACAAATCCTTCAGAGACCGTTTTAAGAATAAAAGCACAAGTTGAAAATATTAACACATTTTAAATAAAAAATTATGAACGCTTTAAACATTACTTTGCTTCAAGCAGCACAACAACAATCCTCATGGTCAGGAATTTTTATGATTATCTTAATCTTCGTCGTTTTCTGGTTATTCTTCATCCGTCCACAAAACAAGAGAGCTAAGGAACAACAAAAATTCCGTGAAAACTTACAAAAAGGCGACAAAGTCATTACAATCGGTGGCATCCACGGTAAAGTTGAAGAAGTTAGAGAACACACTGTAGTCATCAGCGTCGACCACAACACAAAGATTGAATTCGAAAAATCAGCTATTATCCCTAACGCAAGTCAAGTTGGCGGTGCAGCATAATTTCATCTTTAAGAATGGCAAGAAGGAAAAACAAACCACAGACTTTTCAACAGTTCAGTAGCATGATGACATTCGTCGTTATCGCTGCCTTGTTATGGCTTTTGATTAAGTT
>JBGVQR010000046.1:0-26038 GCA_045127605.1 Candidatus Limimorpha sp.
AGCATATTAATAATAAGATGGAGATTTTTTTCATGATTTTATTTTTAAGTCAACGGACAACTGACTACTATCAACAATCTTTGTCCAAATTTTATTCACATATACAAAAATACGATTTTTATTAAGTATACTTAACAAAAACTCTTTAAAATGTATTTTTATTAAATATACTTAATAAAACCAATATCCTCATCAGCATCACGCTTTCAAACTAACTTACTGATTGTTAATAATTTTTAACAAAATAATCCTTGACAAGTATTGAAAAAGATTTTATTTTTGCAAATAATTTTAAAACCGAAAGTTATGGCAACATTTTTTAAATCATCACCTATTTTATATGGGAAGTCAGCAGAAAGATTCGATAGAGAAGCTGACAAAAACAAGTCATTGCAAACACCTACATTATCAGAAGAAGAAAACGAGGAATTGATGAGATTCCTTGAAAAATCTAAAAACTTCAAATTCTGATAATTGTGAAAACAAACTCATCTTACGCCCATTATATAATGCTTCCTTTCAATAAGGAAATTTTAGATAGTTGTTCTGGATTCAGTTGTGGAGATGACGAATTAGATAATTTCTTCCATAACGATGCTGACTTATATTCAATGGAATTAATGGGAAAAACATACTGTTGGATAACAAACGACAAACCGCATCAAATTGTCGCATTGTTTACCTTAGCGAACGACAGTATCAAAACATTTAATCTGAATAACAGAATACGTAACAAGTTAAACAGGACTATCAATAATAGCAAACGAGGAAGAAGTTATCCAGCTGTTTTAATCGGAAGATTGGGAATCAACAAATCTTTTCAAAACAAAAGCATCGGCAGTCAATTGTTATATTTCATAAAAGATTGGTTTCGTCATAAAAGCAATAAGACAGACTGTAGGTTTATTGTAGTAGATGCATATAATAATGGTAAAACTACAAAATTCTACGAACATAATGATTTCCGTTATCTTTATGATAAAGAATTGGAGGAACGTTCACAATACAACATTCCTCCAACAAATAAGATTTCAACTCGTTTAATGTATTACGATTTGAAATTATAGAATTTCAATATTTACTAAAAAACATACTGCAAGCCGATTTGATAACCGATAAACATTCTTTGTTTGTTATCGTTGTTATCCTTTTCCAAAAGACAATTGTTTGGCAATAAGTCTTCAGAATTTACATAATTGGAATATAAATAATTGAAATTTGCGCCGCCGAAGACGTTAAAATGATTTAAGAATGTAAACGATGGAGCGAGAAGATATGATGCGTTGTAACATACCTTATCATTAGAAAATCCTAACGATGTTGCTTTGAATTCGTTGTTTATTTCAAGCCAATTAGTTATAGGAATATGAATACCGTAACCTGCTTCCGCTACAATATTGCTTCCGTCATTGACTTTGTTGTTATAACCAACGCCCAAGATACCGTATGTGTATTTGCCTCCTGATCTGAAAGACAACATCGTATTGTTCATATTGTCGTAAGAAAGAGCGACTCCCATCTTACCGTTCTTAATAATATTGATAAAAGCTATAGGAAAATTACTTTCTTCTGCGACATTAAGTATTGTAGCGAACTGCACGCCTTTGACGTTCTTCGCAATATTCATCACTCCGGCAAATTGCAGACCTTTCACATCACCTGCGATATTTGTCACACCAGAGAGTTGCAATCCTATATAAGAACCTTTACTCATATTAGCCACACCAGCGACAGCTATTCCATTTCCTGAACCTGAATAATTATAAACACCACTGACCTGAATACCATTATAAGCGCCTTTACTCATATTAGCAACACCAGCGACAGCGATTCCATTTCCTGAACCTGAATAGTTATAAACGCCACTAACTTGAATACCATTATAAGAACCTTTACTCATATTAGCAACACCAGCGACAGCGATTCCATTTCCTGAACCAGAATAGTTATAAACGCCACTAGCCTGGATACCATTATATGAACCTTTGTTTATGTTTGTCACACCTGCAACTTCTATTCCATATCCTGCATTTCCAATATAGTTAGAAACACTAGCAATTTGCAAACCAGTCGCATTATTAGCTATGACATTACTGATTCCAGCCAAAGCGAGACTTCTCTCATTCTTAGAAATACCCACCAACAAATTTATTGAAAACGCATTTGTATATTCCTTCGCTTTTTTAACATTTATCGTACTCAATGGAAAACCGAAATTTATCTGAGCTGGACGGATTTTTTTCTCTTGAGAAAAAACATTAAAAGATAATAATAAGCAAAATAAAAATAAAAGTGTTTTTTTCATCATTTTTTAACTATTAATTATGAATTATGCATTATGCATTATGAATTATTAAAAACTTCCATTGCAATATGAGCGCAAGCCTCTGCGTCTGCAAGGGCGTGATGATGATTTGTCAGGTCGAAGCCGCAGTGTGCAGCGACGGTATGCAGCTGATGATTCTCCAAATCAGGGAACACCTTAAGAGATGTCTTATAAGTACAATGAAACTGATAGTTTGGATATCTCATCTTATAATGAGCGAAACATGCTTTCAGGCAACGCTCATCGAAGGTTTTGTTGTGAGCTATCAAAGGTAGGTTTCTCACAAATTTAGACGCCTCGTGCCAAACGACAGGAAAAATCGGTGCATCATCGGTGTCTTCTTTTTTTATTCCATGAATCTTGGTGTTCCAATAGCAATAATGATTTGGAACTGGTTTTATCAAGCTATAAAATCTATCCACAATCTCCCTGTCTTTCACAATGACGATACCGACGCTGCACGCACTTCTGATATCGCCGTTAGCCGACTCAAAGTCGATAGCGGCAAAGTCAGGGAGATCGGGAATTATGATTTGATTGTTCGACGATTCTGACATCTTATTCTTTTATTTCAGCATGGAAAATATCAATCTCGTCGTCTTCGAACATACATTCTGAAGTGTAATATTGACCTGGTTTGTCGTCGTCTTGGAATAACAGCAATGTCACTTTCTTGAATTTCAATGGCTGCTGGCTTTCTGATACCTGTTGTACTTTTTCGTATGAAATGCCTTCTATCTTCAACATTTTCAACAAAGCTGCTAAATCGAGGTCGACATTAAGGAAAATATCTTCGCCTTTTTCTGTCCAAGCAATACTGATGACACCTGTGGTGTATAATTCAAAGTTTTTAATTTCTACAGTTTTCATAATTATTCTTGATTTAATAATTCATTCAAATCTTTTAACAATTGTTCCGCATTGATAAAATGAATCGACTTCATTCCGACATTTATCGCGCCTTTTACATTATTAATATTATCATCGATGAACACCGACTCTTCAGCTTTGAGATTATAACGTTCTAATAACGTATGATAAATCTTTGGGTCTGGTTTTAAAAGTTTTTCATCGCCGGAACACACGATGTTATCTATCAAAGAGAAGATTCTATATTTCTTCTGAACCATCGGGAATGTCTCGTTCGACCAATTTGTCAAGCCGTAGATGACAGGATATTTCTCTTTCAGCGACTTGATAAGTTCGTACATTCCAGGAATCTCCTCTCCCATCGTCTTCATCCATTCTGAATGATATAATCTGATGGCGTCTTCAAACTCAGGGAATTCTGCGATACGTTCCTGAACCGCGACTTCAAAAGGCTTGCCTTTATCCATCTGAGCATTCCATTCTGTATTGCAGACGTTCTCGATGAAATAGTTACTCTTTTCCATATCATTAAAATATGAATCGAAAAGATAATGCGGATTCCAATCCACCAGCACGCCGCCGAAATCGAAAATTATATTTTTAATCATAAAAAAACAATTTTCACAAAAATACTAAAAAAATCATACTACAGACGCAATATTTTATAGTACAGACGCAATATTTTGCGTCTACCACCACCAATTAATTTAACACAATTATTTTGTACAGACGCAATATTTTGCGTCTCTACCACCACCAATTAATTTAACACAATATTTTGTACAGACGCAATATTTTGCGTATCTACAATTGCCAATTAATTACATTATTTTTTGATATAATCTGAAATTCTATTCAATTCATTTTGATTTCTAATAATATGATCATGGTATCTATCCTGCCATGAAAATTCCATATTATTAGATCTCGCATATTTTGTAACACCTACTTTAAAACCTCTTATAACTGATGCTAGATTTTGTGATTGTGGACCAAAAGTATTTATATCAGTAGATAAACGAGAGCTTTCTATGTGTATTAACAAATGTATATGATTAGGCATCACTACATATTCTAACACTTCCGCAATTGGGAAATGTTCATTAATTTCCTTGACACAACTCTCTGCATATTCACCAATTCCAGTAAAATGCATTGTATCATCATAAATTTCTCCAAAATAGCGAACCTTATTCTTTGTACATATTGTAACAAAATATGTTCCTTCTGCATAATTATGCCATTTAACACGTGTTGTTTCAACACGATACCTGTTTTTATATTTATCGCTCATAAATTTTGTGTTTTTTATACAAAACATAAACGATAAACATTCAATTATATTATTTGCCCAAAAACAAATTGCGTCTGCCAAATTTGACAGACGCAAATATTGTACAGACGCAAAATATTGCGTCTCTACTTTGATAAACGTTTTTCAATCATTGATGCAATCTTATCACGTAAGCTTTCAACGCTTTGTTCTTCAGATGGCATGACTGGATCCATGATATCGATATCGATTTTCTTCCAGAACTTAGGAACGATACTGCTTCCATAACATGCCGACTCAGAACCTGCGATAGCGACTGGAACGATAGGCACATTCAATTCTTTACTCAAGATAGCGAATGTCTCTTTGAATTTCCTCATCGTGTTATCTTTAGAACGTGTTCCTTCTGGGAATATCACGATGTTCTTGCCTTTCTTCAACACAGCGCACATCTCTTGCAATGACTGACGTACGTTTTTGTTAATATCCATTAAGATGATATTATTCTTTCTTGCCATAAACTGAGCAATCTTTGACCTCCAGTGTTTTTCTTTAGCGAAGAAGAAAATGTCTTTGTTTTCCTTGCGAGAGAAGTTATATGTGATTAAGAAACCGTCGATTGCTGAACGGTGGTTTGCCACGATGATACATGGTGTCTTTGGCAATTTCTTGTTACCTCTCACTCTAAAACGATAGCAAATCGAGAACAATATCTTTGTGAAAGTATATGTAAACCATTGAGTAAAACCTGGTTTTTCCAACTTCACATCGACTTTTGTTGCAAGGATATCTTTCCAAGTGATTGTAGTTGTATTGAAAGAATGTTCGTTTGTCTCGATATATTCTGTGAGTTTACCTAATGTGGTGAGGTTCTCCATCTGTTCCTCGTTGAGGTTGATGCCGAAAGTATTTTCGATATAAGCGAGAAGAGAGACTTTGCTCAATGAGTCCATCGACAAGTCGATTTCAAAGTGGTCGTTTTCATTAGCGACTGTTTTAGTCTCTTCTTCCACGAAAGCCTTTAACATCTTGTAAACCTCACTCTTGCCTTCTAACGACTCTTGCACTGCATTAGTCTTAGGTTTATCAACGAGATGAGGAAGGAGGAAACGTTGTACCTTGCCGAGACGTGTCTTTGGAAGTTCTTCCGACAAGATATGATATTGTTTAATACGTTTATATTGAGGCTGCTCAGCATTGAAATGCTCCACTTCTTTTTTGATGAGAGCGTCCATTGCTTCCAAATCCACCTGTCTTACAGCTGTCAGATTAGGACGTACCGCAGCGTGTAATGCGTCGCCATTCAAGAAGATACCGATTTCTTGCACGTAAGTACTTTCTGACAAGAACTCCCTTTCTAAAAGCTCAGGATTGATATTCTTACCATTTGATGTCACGATAATCTCTTTGATACGACCTGTGATTTTAAGACCATATTTATCAAGGATACCCATATCGCCAGTGTGAAGCCAGCCGTCTTTTATAATCTCTGCTGTCTCTTCAGGTCTATTGTAATATCCTTTCATCACGTTATCGCCTTTCACGCAAATCTCGCCGTTTTCAGCAATCTTCACCTCGATGTTAGGAAGAAGTTCGCCAGCATAACCGACCTTACGTCTGCCTGGACGAGTGAATGAAATCATAGGAGCTGTCTCTGTCATGCCGTAACCTTCAAGGACATAAAGGCCTAATGTCTTCAAAATCGTTGCTGTCTCTACAGAAAGAGCTGCGCCGCCTGATACGAGATATTTCAAGTGACCGCCGAATTTCTTATGTACGCTGCTGAAGATAGTTCTCGACACTGCATCGCTGCCGATGAGTTTGGTTATCTTATAAAGGAGACGTGTCACGAATGATGCGTTGATTTTGCTCATGATACCTTTTACGAGCATGTCGTAAAGACGAGGCACGCCGATTATGATGCTGACTTTTCCAGCATTTAAAGTCTTGATGATTGACTCTGCATTCATTGCCTCAGCGATGTGAAGCGTGCCTCCCATATAAAGAGGAGCTACCATACTACCGAGCAGCGGAAGGATGTGATGCAAAGGAAGAAGCACCATCACGTTGCTGTCTTCTTGGAAGATAGGCACCTGCTTACTTACAGAATCAACATTGAACATGACGTTTCTGAAAGAAAGCATAACACCCTTAGGATTTCCTGTCGTGCCAGATGTGTAGTTGATGAGCATTGTTTCATCATCCTTACCCATAGGAATGTCTGTCGCAGGGATGTTAGGGTCGTCAGAAAGAACGACATCTTTTTTTGTCATAAGGCGTGCGCCTTGAAGTTCGAGGTCGGAGAACATTCCGAGTTTGTCTTCCGAAATGAAAACGATGTCAGGACGACAGTCGTTGATGACGTATTCTATTTCTTTTTTTGTGGACTGCGCATCCAATGGAACAGCGATGGCCTTGCAGCGCATCACGCCAAGGAAAGCGAAACACCATTCCGGTGAGTTCTGAGCGCAGATTAAAACTTTTTCAGGAACGGATTGTGAGGAGAAAGCGTCAGCATAGATTTGTGAATAACGGAGCAGTTGTTCGTAAGTATATTTGTCATCTTTAAAGGTGATGGCAAGTTTGTCTTTTTTCGATACTAGCATATTATTATATAAGTTTTCAATATCTTGCAAATATAAAAAAAGTCTACAGACAACAGACAACGGACAACAGACTTTTTTCAAAAAAAATTAGGAGTCAGAAACCCACTCCTAACTCCTAACTCCTAATTCCTAATTCCTAACTAAATCACTCTTCTTCGGTATAATAAACCTTATAATATTTTCCGCGTGCGTCTTCGCCTTGTTCCACATTATCGCGGTTGCCGTCGATGATAATCTGGATTTTATCATCAAGACGAATGACTCGTTTATAAGAACGCTGCTGTTTCTTGAAGGCGTTGCTTGAAATCATGAAGTTATCGTCAATAGACAAGTCGTTGTCGGCTTCGTAATTCTTTTTAAAGTTATGGAAACTCTCGATGACAGCAGGCTGCTCCATGACTTCATTAGCAAATTCTTCAATATCGAAACTGTCTTTCTCCTTAAAGAATTGTAAAGATTTATTAAGTAAATCTATCTGGTCTGCTTTCGTCACTTCAAACTCTTTAGGCAGTTCCTGTGTTACGAAATTCTTCGCCATCGCCATGACATTATGAGTGTTGGCATATTCATTCTTACACTGACGAAGATGCAAGAAATCATCGGTCCAATACTGAGCTTCTGTGCCTTTGTTGGTGTTATCCACTACTGAAATCGAGTAGCCTTCTTCCCCATTCACATTGAAAATCAAGCAACCTTTGTCGAGTTTCTTTATATTGATGCCTTGTTCGCTTTCGAGTTGAAAGTTATGTTTGTCGCGATGCACTTTCAAGAAAGTGTCTTTGTTTTCTGTCTTGAAAAGACCGATGGCATCAACGGTATTGCTTCCGTGGATACAGTCTTTGAAGTAAACCGTATAAAACTCGCCGCCTTTTATTTTTGGATGCGAGCTGTTCTCGTAAAGATATTTCGCAAGGTTTACAGATTGTTCATATAACTCTGTTGGCTCTTCAAAAATCTTCGACACCGCGCCATAGACCACATTATATTCCAGACCGCTGTCATGATAAAAATGAAATGTCTCGCCTGGTGTGAACGCATTCAAGAAAAATTTCGTCAATATATTTTTAATGTCACTGTCAAGAGACACGTTTGATTTCGAGAGGCTGAGGCCATCTTCCGCCGCCTTGTTACCAACAAGATGCAACGACATATGAGATATTGTTGTTTCCATGACGCAAAGATAGGGAAAAACCAAGGCTGTTGGCTGTTGGCGGATGAACTTTTTTTAAGACACTGAGTTGCTGAGTTGCTGAGTTTATAAGTCAGTGTCTGAGTTCAGAGTTCAGGGTTCAGAGTTCAGAGTTCAAGATAAATCAAAAAAATCGATAACATTATCGAAAATATCGTTTTGATTTGTGCGAACAATATTTCTATTTTTGCGTTGTTAATGAATGAATGAAAAACTAAATTACAAATCAGCCCGAAGCTCACAGCTCTAGGCTCATAACAAGAAAAACTATGAAAAAACTTCAAGATAATGTAACGATAATCACTGGTGGTGGTAAAGGAATAGGCTTCGGTTTGGCATGTGCTTTTGCGAAAGAAGGTTCTAACATCGTCATAACTGGCAGAAACGAAGCCAGATTGTTGAACGCAAAGGAAAGACTCGAAGCTGAATATGGTGTCAAGGTTTTGGCAATGGTCGCTGACGGTGCCGATGAATCTCGTATCAAGGAAGTCGTTGCCAAGACGATAGAGACATTCGGCAAAATCAACACATTGATTAATAATGCTCAGGCTTCCAAATCGGGATTATCGCTCATCGAACACACCAAAGAAGATTTTGATTTAGCCATAAATTCTGGTTTATATGCCACATTCTTTTACATGAGAGAAGCATTCCCTTATCTCAAAGAGACAAAAGGTTCTGTGATTAACTTCGCTTCTGGCGCTGGCTTGTTCGGCAAATGGGGACAGAGTTCTTACGCTGCTGCCAAGGAAGGCATCAGAGGCCTTTCAAGAGTCGCTGCCACTGAATGGGGACCTGACGGCGTGAGAGTGAATATGGTTGCTCCGCTTGCCATGACGGAAAGCCTCAAAGAATGGAAAGAAAATTATCCTGAACTCTTCGAGAAGACGATACAAAGCATTCCACTAGGACGCTTCGCCGACCCTATGCAAGACATCGGAAGAGTGTGCGTATTCTTGGCATCCGACGATGCATCGTACGTCACCGGAGAAACAATTTCGTTACAAGGAGGCTCTGGATTGAGACCATAAAAAAAGCGACCAACATTGGTCGCTTTTTTTTCTAACTCCTAACTCCTAACTGATTAAATCCATTTAACCAATGCGAAGTCTTGTCTGTGTGGCAATAATTCGTGGGTTGGATATATTCTGAATGTGTAGTCGAACATACCAGCTTTGTTCAATGGAAGGTTGATGTAATATCTAGCCCAGCCTTCGCCAGCGTCAACGAGTTGAAGTTGCTCAACTTTCATAACCTTGTCATTGCCGTTCTTGTCCTTAGTACCGAATACTATCTCTATGCCGACATCGCCTCTGTTCAATCCCGGTGTCTTCAATGTGATTTCAGCTACGATTGCATCACCGAAGTTGAGTGATCTCACACTTGGATCTGGAATCTTGATAGCTTCAACTTCAATCTTATCCCAGTTAGCCTCGACATTCTTCTTCCATGCTGCGATTTCAAATGCTTTCTGATAACGGTTTTCGCGCATCATGTCTGTTCTCTCAATGAGTTTGTTGTAATATTGTGTGAAGTAATCGTCGAGCATTCTCTTCATTGTGTAATTTGGAACAATCTGCATCAAGTTGTTCTTCACATATTTAACCCATTCTGTTGGGATACCTTTTTCGTTTCTATTGAAATATAATGAAACGATTTCGTTTTCGATGAGGTTATAGATTGTCTCTGCGTCGAGTTCGTCTTGGTAGCGTTGGTCGCTGTATGTTCTTTCTTCTTGAAGTGCCCAACCAGCTTGAGGACGGAAGCCTTCTGCCCACCATCCGTCGAGGACTGAGAGGTTCAATGTTCCGTTCATGACGGCTTTCTCACCACTTGTACCAGAAGCTTCAAGAGGACGTGTTGGAGTGTTCATCCAGATGTCGACGCTGCTAGTCAATATCTTACCGAGTTCCATATCGTAGTTATTCAAGAAGATAACTTTGCCAGCGAACTCTTTCTTTCTTGACGTCTCGATAATCATCTTAATCAAATCCTGACCTGCTTTGTCGTTAGGGTGAGCCTTACCTGCAAAGAGGAATACAACAGGTTTTTCTGGATTGTTAAGAAGTTCTGCAAGACGTTCTATATTGTTGAATAACAAGTGAGCACGTTTGTATGTAGCGAAACGACGAGCGAAGCCGATGATGAGAGCGTTTTCGTTGAAGTTTTCTATTGTATTGATAATCAAAGAAGGACTTTCTTGACGACGTTGCATGTCTTCAACGACCTTTACTTTGAGATATTCTGTAAGACGATGTTTCAAGTCTTTCTTGATATTCCATACTGTCTCGTCAGCGACATTGTTAATCTTTTCCCATACTTTTGTATCTGACTGTACGTCAACGTAGTCTTTACCAAGTACTTCTCTATAAAGTCTCTGCCATGAGAAGTCGGTCCATGTTGGGAGGTGAACGCCGTTTGTGACGTAGCCGATGTGGTTTTCTTCTGCGAAGTAACCTGGCCACATTTGTTGGAACATCTCTCTTGAAACGCGGCCGTGAATCTTACTTACGCCATTAACTTCCTGGCTGAGGTTTGTTGCCAAGACGCTCATAGAGAATTTCTCGTATGGGTCGTTGTGACGAATCTTACCGAGGTTCATGAAGTCGTTCCAGCTGATATTCATACGACCTGGATAATGAGAGAGATAAGTTCTCATGAGGTGTTCTTCGAATACGTCGTGACCTGCAGGAACTGGCGTGTGTGTTGTGAACAATGTTGATGTTCTGACCAATTCCTTAGCGACGTCGAAGTCGAGGTTATGACGAGTGATATATACGCTTAATCTTTCCAATCCGCAGAATGCAGCGTGACCTTCATTGCAGTGATACACTGTAGGTTTAAGGTTGATTCTGTCCATCAATCTGATACCGCCGATACCGAGGAACATCTCTTGTTTGATACGCATTTCGCTGTCACCGCCATAGAGTTTTCCTGTGATACCTCTGTCTTCTGCTGAGTTTTCATCGATGTCTGTATCAAGGAGATACAAGCTGATGCGACCTACAGGAACACGCCATGCCTTAGCGTAGACTGTACGACCAGGGAATGCGATATTGATGATGACTTCTTCTCCGTTTTCATCGCGGACGATTTCCATTGGAAGTGTTGAGAAGTTTTGTGGGATATATTCTGAGAGCTGCTCTCCCCATACTGAAAGGTCTTGCGCGAAGTATCCGTAGCGGTATAAGAGACCGATAGCCACCATGTTAGCGTTAGAGTCGGAAGCTTGTTTGAGGTAGTCACCTGCCAAGATACCGAGACCGCCAGAATAAATTTTAAGGCTCTTTGTCAAGCCATACTCCATGCTGAAGTAAGCGATAGTGTGATTATCAGCAGGTTTAGCTGACATATATTCTTTAAAACGAGCGTATGTAGAATTCAACTTTTCGATGAATGCCTTGTCGTTTTCCAATGCCTCGATTTGTGCCTTTGACAAATTCTTCATCAAAGCTATTGGGTTGTGTTCCACAGCTTTCCATGCTTGTGGGTCTATTGAAGAGAACAACTCTGTTGCGTCGACGTCCCAGCACCACCAGAGGTTTTGTGAGAGTTCTTGCAACTTCTGCATATCTTCTGAATAAACTGGTTCTACAATGATTCTCTTCCAGTTAGGTGTGTCTTGCTTTTGGTAATTAAAGTTTCTCAAAATCTCGTTATATTTTTTTGTTTGTTTCAAATAATCACGACCGCGCAATTTATCCAAAGCGATGTCGTATGCTTCTAAATAATTGTCGATGAGTTCGTCCCATTCAAATTTCTTAACCAAATCCAAAGCGTTTTTCTTCACTGCTGCGATTTGTTTTTCATCTTTTGAAGTGAAACTCAAAATTATCTTGACGATATCGTCTGTCACTGTTGCGCCGTTGCCTTCTTCACGATGAACGATAGCGACTGACTCATGTTCAAATTTCTCATCTTGGATGTAACGACCGAAACCTGCAAGGTCTGTTGTTATCGTTGGAATGCCGTGAGCGATGCTTTCCATTGGAGTGTAGCCCCATGGTTCATAATATGATGGAAATACAGAAAGGTCGAATGCTGACAAGAAATCGTTATAGTTAATGTTGAATACGCCGTCATTGCCGTTGAGGTATGATGGAACGAAGATAACTTTCACCTTATCACCTTCGTTATTTTGCAATCCATTTTCTCTCAATGAGTTAAGGACTGCGTCATATTCATGATCGAAGATGTGATGTGTGCATGGAAGTTCTGTGTGACCTTCGACAGCCTTCTTGCCTTCGAGACGATATTGTAATTCTTTGTAGATGCCAGAAATATTAGCTGGCACTGCTATGACAGCGACGACTTCTTTATTAAGGTTTTGGTCTTTGCTAAGCTTACCTAAAGCATTGATAAATAAGTCGATGCCTTTATTTTTAAACTCATATCTTCCACTGTTGATGATAAAGAAAGCGTCGTCAGAAGTCTTTGTTCCAGAAAGAATTCCGAGCACGCTCAAAATCTTTTCTCTTGAAGATTTTCTCTTTTCTGATGCAGCTTTATCATCAACGATATATGTTTCATCGATACCATTTATTGTGATGACATCTGGTTCGCGTTGTAAGAATTGCTTACATTCTTCTGCTGTCACTTCACTTACTGTTGTAAACACGTCAGCGTTTTGTGCTGCGTTATATTCCATTGACTGCTGTGAAGTTATGTTAAATCTGTTAGCCATTGTGTCAGGCTCGAATGTAGCCAAATCGTTATATAAAGCGAGGCCGTTGCTGCTTATTGCACGACCGAGATATGTTGCGTGTGTTGTGAATGCTGTTGCTATTTGAGGGCAGTTTTCTTTAAGATAAAGAACGCCAGCGCCTGTCATCCATTCATGGAAATGAGCGACGATGTTTTCATCGCTTTCTATGTTCCATTTTATGAAGCTTTCAATTACCTGACCTGCAGCATAACCGAAAAGAACCGGATCGATGTAATCCCACTGACCGCGGAGAGAATCGAGATGATATTGTTCCCAGAGATGAGCCAATATCTCATTTTTCTGAGGATATAAAGTTGTATAATCAACTAAAATTGCAAGAGGTTTGCTGTTAAGTTTCCAGCGTCCGATTCTTACTTTAAGACCTTGTTCCAAAGCCTTCTCGCGCCATTCTGAGAATAAAGTTGTATCTTCAATGAAATATAAAGTCTCGTGTGATTCCTTAACCACATCGGGACCTATGGTTATGTAATTATCACCTATTTTTTGCTTTACTTCATCTGCCTTTGTCGATAACACAGTGTAGATTCCACCAACCATGTTACAGACTTCCCAACTCGTTTCAAAAAGATAATTTGGAGTTTTCATTAAATTCTACTAGTTATATTATATATATTAAAATTGTCATCCACACACAACAATATCAACTTATAAAAGTTTATAAGTCAACATGTTATAAATATTACAGACTGAAAATCAGAGTTTTTCCTACTCTTTGCAAAGATAATAAAAAGTCAACCAACAACCAACAACTAACAACAGTTTTTTTTCAAAAAAGAGACGCCATTTTCATGACGTCTCTAAAACCATCAGCCTTTAGCCGTTTATTCTTTCTCTAAAATCTGTCAAAATATTCATGAAGTTGATGTAATAATCATATGGTGAATTGCTACCATATTTTGTACAGAGATTGTAGAAATTATTAGCATCCTGAAGTGCGTTCCAGTCGCGGATAACGTCTTCATCTTTAGAACGTTTCACCTTATTAGCGCATGAATATAATGTCTGCAAAGCATCATCTTGAAGGTCGTTGCCCATCCATAAAGAAAGGTCACGTTCCTCTCCCATTGATGACAATGGAATTGGCGCATCAAAAATACTCATTGTCTGCAACTTATCGAGCATCTCTATTGGCTTAGCATATTCAAAATCTGTATTGTTAAATATTGCCTCTGGGAGATATTTCATAAAATCAACGATACCTGTAGAAGCGTCGTAATTCTCACCGAATGTCTCGTAGTTAGCAAAGATATTTACCACTTCCTCATTACATTCTTTAAGTTTCTCAACAAATGACTCTGTTGTCAACGAATTATTCACAAAGTTAAGAGTGATAACATCGCTGAGTTTGTAGTTACGGAGCAACAGTCTCAACTTAGGATTTATTGAATTTGCATAGAGGTAGTTTGGACTCTTCCATCCGAGGACGTGTTTTGCACCTTCTGTCGCCATGAGGTTAAATCCCATCTCTGCCACGTCGGCACCAATTTCATTAGAATATATCAATTCAGTATTGACAAACGTCTTAGGTGTCACACCGAATATCTCTTTCATCAATTTCTTATGTTCCGTGACTTGTTTCTTAAAAACCTCTTTATTATGCAAAGAAACCGTTGAATGTGCGTAAGTTCCTGCAAGCACTTCAACATTACCTGTCTTGACAAGTTCTTTGAAACTTTCCAAAGCATCTGGAGCATACTGCTGCATCTGTTCGATGGCGATACCTGAGAAATAGAATGCAAACTTAATCTTGTCGCCATAACGTTTTATCTGTTCCATAAGAAGCTCGTTCATCGGAAGATAGCAACGGTCGGCACGACGACGCATCTCTGTTCTGTTTCTGTACTCATCATAATAGAAATGTCTCTTTCCCACATCGAAGAAACGATAAGTACGTAAATTATATGGTTGATGCACTTGGAAATAAAAACATATAGACTTACTCATAATATATAGATTTTATTTTTTACTTTTTTAATTCTTATGGCGATGTCATAAGCCATTTCTGTTCAAGCCTTTCAGGCTTTTATGGTATTTTTATTATTTTTTTAAATTAATTGCTTTTTCGTAGACATCCTTAATCTTCTTAGAAGCGAACTCCCATTTAAGATTATCGACTTCTTCCTTACCGGCTTTCTTGAAGTGTTCGCTCAGCTTTGGATAATGGCAGAGTCCGTAGATTGAATCAGCCAATCCGTTGATATCCCAAAAATCGACTTTAAGCACATTTTGAAGGACTTCAGAAACGCCAGACTGTTTTGAAATCACGCATGGGACGTCGAGGCGCATTGCTTCGAGAGGCACGATACCGAAAGGCTCTGAAATTGAAGGCATCACAAAGACATCTGACATAGCGAACATCTGGTCGACGTCATTGCCTTTGAGGAATCCTGTGAAGTGGAAGTTTGCGCCCATCTTCAGCTGAGCCACACGACGAATCATCTTTGGAAGAAGGTCGCCAGTACCAGCCATCACGAAGTGAATCGTTGGGTCGTATTGCAGAATCTTATGCGCTGCTTCAACGAAATATTCAGGTCCTTTTTGGTAAGTGATACGTCCAAGGAAAGTCACGACTTTATTCTTCAGACCGCAGGTCTCATATTCAGAACGTTTTTTGTCGTTTGGTTCAACGGCATTATGCACTGTTATGACTTTATCAGGATTGATGCCGTATTTCTCCACGACGATTTTTCTTGTCAAGTCGCTAACTGTAATAACGATGTCAGCGGCCTCCATTCCGCGACGTTCGATAGAATAAACGAGAGTATTGATATTCTCACCCGAACGGTCAAATTCCGTTGCGTGCATGTGAACCACTAGAGGTTTTCCTGTAGTTTCTTTTGCAGCGATGCCAGCGGAATATGTAAGCCAGTCGTGAGCGTGAATTACATCGAATTCGTCTTTATGTTCGAGAGCTAAGGAAGAACCGATGAGAGCATAACGAGAGACCTCTTCCATGAGGTTAGCACCATATTTTCCAGAAAATTCGTAACGAGGAAGGAAGACTGGACTTTGGAAATGATTTGTCGCACGTTGTTCTTCAACGAGCTGCTCAAAACGTTCCGGGCCAACATAAGGAATGATGTTAGACCCTATTTCCATATATTGGACTCTATCCCAATACGACCTATCTTTTTCATTATCAATATTGACAGTAACATCGCTTGCATTAAGGAGACGGACATTGGTCTCATCCTCATCGCCATGAGCCTTAGGTACCACGAACAGCACATCAACACCATTCTTGGCGAGACCTTTTGTCATTCCGAAACAAGCTGTGCCGAGCCCCCCAGTGATATGAGGAGGAAATTCCCAGCCAAACATCAACACTTTCATAATCTTATTTTTTCAATCCGTCAATAACATATTTTAAATATAACAATGCCGCTACGCTGGTAGACTGTGAGATACAACCTCTCGATTCATGAGGCGGATTGCCATCGTAAATCTCAGATATAGTACCTATTCCATTCTCAGCTATAACCTCTTCAAAGGCATTGTACAAATCTTCAAGATAAGGCAACGATGTCTTTCCGTAAAGCGATACAGCCGCATCAGCATAAGGCATTATCAACCATGGGAATACTGTTCCGTTATGATATGCCGTCTCTCTTTCTCTATGATTACCGATGGTAACCTCTCTATAAAACTCAGAACGTGGAGACAAAGAACGTAATCCTCTATTAGTCAACAACTCGGAACGAGTGATATCAAATATCTTCTTTTTCAAGTCGTCGTCGAAAGGACAATAAGGCAAGGATATAGCAATCAGCATATTTGGACGTACCATATCATTTTTCTCATTGTCGTTTATATAATCATAAAACTTAGCATTTTGTTCATTATAGAAACATTTTGTATAAGAAGCCTCCACTCTATTAGCGACCTCGTTCCATTTCTCGATGTCGGCATTTTTCTTATCAGCTTCTTTCAAGACTTCGACAGCATAACGCAAAGCATTATACCACAAAGCATTTATCTCAATATTCAAGCCTGTTCTAGGTGTATATGGCTTACCTTCGCAGAAAACATTCATCCACGTAAGAGCAAGATTTTCATTACCTGCGTAAAGAAGTCCGTTTTCTAAAGTCTTGATGTTAAAGTCAGTGCCTTCGATGAAACTATTAAGAATCTTCGACATGACTTCACCATATTCCTTCCACACCACCTTCTTGCTTACACCAAGCATCTCTTCATATTTCTGAAGTATGAGGAAGAACCACAATGGAGAGTCGACGGCTGTATAATAAAGTGACTTCTGATAATATCTATTTGAGAAGAAAGGACCTTTCATGGTATCTGTCAGATATTTCAGAAGTTCTTTGAAAGTCTTCTTATCACCTGTTGTCAGAACCAATCCAGGTATTGAGAGAAGCGTGTCACGGCCGCAGCTGCCGAACCAAGGGAAGCCAGCGAACATACGAGTTCCTTCTTTCTCTCTGATGATAAACTGCTGTGCTGAGTTTTGCAGACAATGTTCGAAGCTGTCGCGAGGGATTCGTGAGTCTAGCAAAGCTTCAAATTGACGCTTGAATGATGCAGGGCTTTTCTCTTCAAGACCAGCCGATACTATTATAGACTCGCCTTCTTTCAAGTTGACTTCGAAAAAACCAGGTACATACAAATCCTCTACCGCGTCGTAGCCACGTTCAAATTCTCTTATGTAGAAGTTTTTATAATACCAAAGTGGAGCGTGAGTATATTCTGTGCTCTTTGAAATCTGCAGGCACAAAGGGTCGTAGTTTTCATACATCCGCCATGAAGCTCCGTTTTTCAAAGGAACATATTTACGATTTGCGTCATGGTTCTCATGAGTGAGACTATGTACATTTCTGAAAGCCAAGAAAGGAGTCAAACGCAAGGTAATAGGCTGAGCTGCCTCAATGACGTTATAACGTATATATATTCTGCTGTCGTTATCAGCAAAGATATATTCCTTAGTGATTTTCGTTGTGCCGACTCTATATAATAAAGTAGGTATAGGCTCAGCAGAGAATTCTCTCAAATATTTATGACCCGATGGCATGATAGTACCATCTTCATATTGATGAACGCCAAAATGGAATTCTTCTTTGTTTGCTATCACAGTCTCGTCTATAGAAGAAAGCAAGACGTGATTGTAGTTGTCGAGTTGTGGCTGCGGCACTACCAGCAGTCCGTGATACTTTCTGGTGTTACAGCCTATGATTGTCGTATTGCAAAAGGCACCTGATCTATTTGAACGTAAAATCTCCTTGTTCATAGTAAATTCAAGGTTTACCAAATGCTGCTTATCAAAAGAAATATATGCCATTTTATAAGTATTTCGTTATTTTTATAGTCACGCAAAGTTATGATAATAATTGAAAAAAACAAATTATTTAGAGGTTAATTTTTGAAAAAATACGAGATATTTTGGTCATTGGCTGTCGACCCTTAGCTTTTGATATTTTTTTTGTTTTTAGTATCAAAGTCCAAGGTTCATCGTTCAAAGTTAGATAGCCTTAGTTCTTTTTACTATCTTTGTGGATTGAATAATACTTCTATGAAAAATATTAATAAAAAAATATTAGAGATTACTTTTAAAAGCGCACTTACACTACCTTTTATAACTTCATGCGTAAGCGAGCAGAAACCGATGAACATACTTTTCATCATGTCTGATGACCATTCATACCAGACTATCAGCGCATACGACACCTCATTTATACGCACACCTAATATTGACCGTATCGCCAACGAAGGCGTGCGTTTCAACAATAGTTTCGTTGCCAACTCCATTAGCGCACCTTCACGGGCATGTCTGCTCACAGGAAAACACAGCCATGCCAACGGATTCACTGACAACAGCTGCGTCTTCGACGGCAGTCAGCAGACTTTTCCAAAACTCATTCAAGACAAATACGAGACCGCCATCATAGGCAAGTGGCATCTCAACTCCGACCCTACAGGATTCAATCATTGGGATATATTAATAGGTCAAGGTGATTATTACAACCCTACTTTCATCCGCAATGGCGAAAAGATACAACGCGAAGGTTACGCCACCAACATCACTACCGACATTGCTTTGGAATGGCTGGAAAACGAACGCGACACTGAAAAACCATTCTGTCTTCTGTTACATCACAAGGCGCCACATCGCACATGGATGCCCGACACCTGCGATTTAAAACTTTTCAAAGACAGCGATTTCCCTCTTCCATCGACTTTCTACGATAATTACGAAGGTCGTCTCGCTGCAAAAGAAAACAAAATGTCGATAAGCAAAGACATGGACTTGGTCTACGACCTGAAACTAGCAGACAAAGACAGTCTGATTCACAGCCGTCCCGACTTGGAAGGCTGGGGACGTTGGATGTATAACAACATGAATCCAGAACAGAAGAAAGCATGGGACGCACATTACGATGTAGTGATAGAGAAGTTTAAAGAAGCTAATCTTTCTGGAGAAGAACTCGACAGATGGAAATACCAGCAATATATGCGCGACTATCTTCGCGTCATAACTTCCATCGACCGTAACGTAGGACGCGTCTTGGATTACCTTGAAGAAGAAGGACTTTTAGAAAACACCCTCGTAGTCTACACCTCCGACCAAGGTTTCTACATGGGCGAACACGGATGGTTCGACAAACGCTGGATGTATGAAGAGTCATTCAGGACACCTTTATTAATACGTTATCCCGGCGGCGTGAAAGGCGAAATCAACGAGATGGTTCAGAACATCGACTATGCTCCTACTTTCCTTGAAATAGCAGGAGTTGAAATACCAGACGACATTCACGGACAATCGTTCTTACCTTTATTAAAAGGAGAAAAATACGAAGCAAATCGTGATGGAATTTATTACCACTACTACGAATTCCCTGACGAACACAATGTAAAGCCACACCTTGGAATACGCACCGAGACACACAAACTCATTCATTTCTACGAAGACGATGTCTGGGAACTTTACGACCTTAGCCACGACAAAAACGAAGTCAACAACATCTACGGACTAGAAGGAACAGAAGAGATAACATCAGAACTGAAGGAGAAACTAGAGAGACTTAAGAAACAATACGGTGAAGAGTAAAAACTCAGAATCTCAGAATCTCAGAAACTCAAAAATGTTTTTGAACCAAGAACCAAGACTGTTGGCTGTTGAACCAAGAGCTAAGTCTTTTGAACTTTTACTCAGCGACTTGAGCAAAGGCTCAAAGTCACTGAGGTTTAAATGACTGCTATTATTACTTCTATTGGCACTTTACCATCGAATGTCATGAATATATCGGATGTGTTTTTGAATCTGCCTCGATAGAGGTGTTTTCCGTCAAAAGTATAGTGTATGTTTGAAGTATTTGCAAATCTTCCACTATAAATATGCTCACCATCGAAAGTGTAATGAATATCTGAGGTATTGGTAAATCTTCCAAGATAAGCATGTTCTCTATCAAAAGTGTAAAGAATATCAGAAGTATTTGTGAATCTTCCTTGATAGATATGTTTTCCATCGAAAGTGTAAACAATATCCGAGGTATTAGTAAATCTTCCGCGATAGACATATTTTCCATCGAAAGTGTAAATAATATCGGAAGTGTTTGTAAATCTACCCTTATAAATGTGAACAGCTGCCATAATAGATTGATTTTATTTTTAGCAAAGATAAAGATTCTTATTAAAAATCCGCAAAACCTTTATTTCATTTTTTTGTTTGATGAGAAAAAAAACAGAATTATGAAAATAAGTCAACAGACAACAGACAACGGTCAACAGTCTTCGTCCACATCTCTAGCCTTTGGACTTTTATCATTAGTCTTATTATTTCTTTTTCCTCTGCGGAGTTCAGCCCAAAAAGAAATAGATTTAGAAGTCATCATTCCTGAGAAATGGCAGATTGATACCATCTATCTTAACAACAACATCACTGATTATGACTGGTGGACAAGATTCGAAGACTCCACTCTGGATTCTTTAATAGCTGTCGCTTTAAGCAACAACTACAACCTGCAATCCATCGAAGCCACTTTGGAAAAGTCGAAGCTTTCATACCAGCAGTCGAAATCTGCCTTCTATCCAAGTTTAAGTCTTGACGCTCAATATGACTTGAGCGAGACTAGTTTGAACTATTACGAAGAGACAAGCAGCGACCAGTACCGTACCAATGGTTATCTGAATGCTGGTCTCAATGCTACTTGGGAAATCGATGTCTTCGGCAAAAACCGAGACAACGTAAAAGCCAATAAGAAATCTTATCTGGCGACAGAGGCTTCTTACCAGAATGCCATCATGAATCTATGCGCTCAAGTCGCTACTGTGTATTTCAACCTGCGTTCTTATCAGCAGCAGCTCATCGTTGCCAATCAGAACATCGCATCAGAGAAAAACATCCTCGACATTACCATCGCGCGTTACGAGTCTGGACTCGGAACACAACTAGACGTGTCTCAAGCTAAGTCTGTTTATTATAGCACCTTAGCCACGATTCCAAGATTAGACGCTTACATCACACAATGTGTCAACAACTTGGCTATTCTATTAGGAACATATCCTTCTAATTTAAAAGATAGTTTCAATGATATTAGCGAACTCCCAAGTATCAGACATATCGTCAACGTCGGTATTCCTGCTGATGTGATAAGAAATCGTCCTGACGTACGACAGGCAGAGTTAAACATTGAAGCTCAAGCTGCTAGCATCGGCGCTACGAAAGCCGACTTCTACCCTAAGTTCAAGATAACCGGCAGCTTCGGATATCTCTCTCACGACTTGGATGAATTTTTCAATAACGAAAGTATGATGTTTCAGGTGACACCTTCCATCTCATGGAATCTCTTCTCTGGCATGGAAATACGAAAAGCCGTGCAGATGTCAGAGATTGCTCTTGAAGAATGCATCGACAATTATAACAATGTCATCCTTAACGCTATTCAGGAGGTTGAGACTGAGATGAGCAATTACGCCAATGCATTAAAAACCATCGAAATGGGACAACAAGTCGTGGAACAAGGCAACAAGACTTTGGAACTTTCCATCGACTTATACAAAAGAGGTCTCGGCACTTTCACCAACGTACTCGATGCTCAACGTACCGTTCTCTCAGATCAGAATTATCTTGTAAGCGCATGGAACTCAGCACTGCTAGCTTTAGTGAGACTATATACTGCATTGGGAGGTTCTTGGGAGTAAATCTTAGAAACTCAAAAATTCAAAAATTCAAAAATTCAAAATATGAAAACAAATAGATTTACATTATTAATAATCATCGTTTTATCAACGATATTATTTTTATTCTCTTGTAAAGGAAAGTCGAATAAAAACAACAATAATCGCATTCCTAAGGTAAGTGTTTCAAAGCCTTACGTGATGCCAATTGTCTTGCACAAAGACTATCCTGGATATCTATTGTCCAACAATATCGTCGATGTTGTCGGACGTGTAAGCGGCTACGTGACATTACAGAACTTCAGTTCCGGACAGCACATCAATGCCGGCGACTTGCTTTATATCATCGAGCCTACGGTTTATGAGAACGAGGTAAAAAAAGCCGAAGCGAATTTAAAATCGGCTCAAGCTTCTTTAGATTATTACAAAAACAATTACCAAAGAATGCTGGAGGCTTCAAAAAGCGATGCCATCAGCCAGATTGACTTGATACAGGCGGAGACTAACGTACGCACTGCTGAAGCCAACGTACAGACAGCTGAAGCTAACTTAAAAACAGCTCAGAACACATTGAGTTACTGCTATGTAAAAGCTCCTATCTCTGGAGTTCTCACCACCAGCGGCGCCGGCGAAGGCGAATATGTATCTGGCAGCGACGGCAATCCATTCAAACTCACCACTATCTACAACAACGACCCAATCTACGCTTATTTCAACATCGAAGACAATCAATATCTTATGATTAGGATGCAGTCGCAGAACTGGGAGTCGTCACTACCTAAAAAAGTTTATGTCAACATGCAGGAAGGCAACTACCCGCCTATCGAGGCTACACCTAATTATATATCACCTTTCGTCAATCTTAAAACCGGAACACTGACATTAAGAGCTCTTTTCGAAAACTCTAAATATGATTTGAAAAGCGGCATGTATTGCACTGTCTCTCTTCCTTACGGCGAAGAAGAAAACGCGATCTTAATCCCAGACGCTTCAACAGGAACAGACCAGTTGGGAAGATATATTTATGTCATAGACGACAATAACATTGTATCTTACAGACATATAGAAGTCGGAGAGATTATCAACGACAGCCTTCTCCATGTAAAATCAGGATTATCGCCAGACGAAAGATTTGTCACTAAAGCTTTGTTGAAAGTAAGAGCCGGTATGAATGTAGAACCTATTAACAATTGAAGCCATGATTTCTAAATACTTTATCGACAGACCAATATTTTCCACTGTCATAGCCATCGTCATCGTCATCGCTGGTTTGGTGACATTAAGGACATTACCAGTAGCGCAATATCCCGACATCACACCGCCAACAGTCATGGTCTCAGCACATTACCCAGGTGCAAGTGCCGAAACCGTTGCTCAGACCGTTGGCGTTCCTATCGAGCAACAAGTCAATGGTGTGGAAAATATGATGTATATGAGTTCCAGCTCATCAAGCGATGGCAACTACTCACTCACCGTGACTTTCGAACTCGGCACCGACATCGACGAAGCCGCCGTTATGGTGCAGAACAGAGTCAACCTCGCTGAGGCCAATCTTCCTTCTTCTGTAAAACAACAAGGCATCACCGTCAAGAAGAGAAGTCCTAATCAACTGATGTTCATCGTCCTCGACAGCGAACTCAAAGAATACGACGGATTATTTCTTGCCAATTATGCCAATATCAACATCGTCAATGAATTAGCCAGACTAAAAGGCGTCGGTGACGTACAAGTCTTCGGTGCTGCAGAATATGCTATGCGCGTATGGCTCGACCCTGAAATAATGAGAATCAGAGATATAACGCCCGATGAAGTCTTATCGATGATACAAGCTCAGAATATGGAAGTATCTGCTGGTTCCGTAGGTGCTCCTCCTACTTCAGGAAATATGGCATTTCAATATAGCATCAACACCAAAGGAAGGCTCGTCGACGTTGAAGAATTCGGCAACATTATAATTCGTACTTTAGATGGAGGCAAATATCTTAGACTTAAAGACATCGCAAAGATAGAATTAGGTTCTCAGTCATACTCCGTCGTGACGACCATGAAAGGCAAAGAGATAGCTGCGATAGGCATCAACCAGATGCCAGGTTCAAACGCTTTGGATGTCGCCAAGGAAGTGAAAGCAAAAATCAAAGACTTGCAAAAATATCTTCCTGAAGGCATCACGATGAATATCGTCATGGACAACACCAAATACGTCACCGCTTCTATTGACGAGGTATTGGTCACCATTGCAGAAACGACCTTGCTCGTTATCTTAGTGATGTTCTTGTTCCTACAAAATTTCCGTGCGGTCATCATACCTGCATTGACTATACCTATTTCGTTATTAGGTACTTTTGCCATAATGAAATTATTAGGATTCTCTATAAATTTATTAACATTATTCGGATTGGTTTTAGCAATAGCCATCGTCGTTGATGACGCCATCGTCGTGGTAGAAAACTCCTCTCGACTTATCGAATCGAAGAAATATTCTCGAAAAGAAGCTGTCACTAAAGCCATGGAAGAGATACAGGGTCCAGTAATCAGTATAGTTTTGGTACTGCTCGCTGTCTTCATTCCTACAGCTTTCATCGGAGGAATCACGGGAGAACTCTACAAGCAATTCGCATTAACAATTGCCACTGCCACAGTGATTTCCGGTTTCATTTCCCTGATATTCACACCTGCGATGTGCGTATTGTTCTTAAAAGAAGAAAAATGGAGTCTCAAATGGTTCAACAGATTATACGACAAGACATTAGGATTATACATCAGAATCGTCAAGTCTTTCTTAAGGAAACCAGCGATAGCACTTTGTACATTCGTCATCGTATCAGCAATCACGATGTTCGTCTTCTTCAAACTGCCTAATGAATTCTTGCCTAACGAAGACCTCGGATATTTTCTCGTGACCGTGCAACTTCCGAATTCTGCGAGCTTGGAAAGGACACAGAAAGCCACTGCCGACTTATCCAAGATGTTAGACAAATATCCAGAAGTCGACACATATCTTATTATCAACGGATTTTCTTTTGTCAAAGGCGGTAACAGCTCCAATGAAGCCAGCGTCTTCGTGATGCTGAAAGACTGGGACGAACGCAAGAGCAAGTCGCAATCCGCAGAAGCTGTCATCGACAGAATCAATGCTGAAGCCGTTGAGATACAAGAAGCTAACATCTTCGCAGTCAACCCACCTTCCATCCCGGGTCTAGGTGCTTCTGGCGGTTTGGCTTTCGTATTAGGAGACCGTAACAACCTAGGAACTACCGAGTTAGAAAATGCCGTCAATACTATTATGGATAATTACCATCAAGAATCAGCTTTGATGTATCTTCAAAATCAGTTTCAAGGTAATAGTCCACAATATTTCTTGAATATAAACAGAGATAAAATCGGCATGATGGGATTGCAGCTGAATCAAGTCTTTGACGCGCTTTCGTCATATATGGGATCAAGTTTCGCCAACGACTTCATCAAGTTCAACAATATTTATCAAGTCATCATACAAGCCAATCCTGGCAACAGAAACGTCATCAACGACATTTTGAAGTTAAGTGTAGAAAACACTGACGGGCAGATGGTTCCATTTTCCGCATTCTGTAATATTGAGGAAAAAATGGGCCAGACGCAGATAAATCGTTACAACCTCTACCCAGCAGCTAACATCACAGCCATCGCTGCGGAAGGATACAGCAGCTCTGAGGCGATGGACGCACTTGAAAATCTTTCTAAAAAATTATTAGGAAATAACTTCGGTTACGAATGGACATCCGTTGCATATCAGGAGAAACTCTCTAGTTCGAGTGTAAGTATGATTTTCATCCTTGCGATAATATTAGTAATCTTAGTCTTAGCGGCGATGTACGAAAGCTGGGTCAATCCTTTCGCTGTCATTTTAAGTGTCCCTTTGGCATTGCTCGGCGTCATCATCGGA
>JBGVQR010000047.1:0-44047 GCA_045127605.1 Candidatus Limimorpha sp.
TGGTACAAATTAGCACTAACTTGAAGCATATTAAAAATTTCATCAGTGATGATCAGCTTCTTCATTTCAGCAGCAAAATCGAAAATACTTTTAACACTATATATAACAAATCTGGAGCTGGCAACGATTTCTTAGGATGGACGACTCTCCCTTCAGAGATAACAAAAGAATTCATCCAAGATATCAAAGAACAAGCAGAGATGCTTCGCAAGAAATCTGAGATTTTCGTCGTAGTCGGAATTGGAGGTTCATACCTCGGAGCCAGAGCTGTCATCGAAGCTTTATCGCATCAGTTTAGTGCCTTAATTAATAAGGTAGGCAACACTCAAGTCGTTTATGCCGGACATAACATGAGCGAAGAATATATGGTTGAGTTGCTCGAGCTTCTCGACAACAAAGAATACTCTATGGCTGTCATCTCCAAATCTGGTACCACAACAGAACCTGCTGTAGCCTTCCGTATCTTGAAAAATCATATCGAAAAGAAATACGGTAAAGAAGAAGCCAGGACTCGTATCGTTGCTATCACCGATAAAGAAAGAGGAGCTCTCAAGACTCTCGCTAATAACGAAGGTTACAAAACATATATCGTACCTGATAATGTTGGCGGTCGCTACTCTGTACTCACTCCTGTGGGTCTCCTCCCTATCGCAGTGGCAGGCATCGACATCGAACAACTCGTCAATGGAGCTCTCGCAATGGAGACATATTGCAAAGAAAACCAAAACGCAGATAATGTAGTAGCTCAATATGCAGTGGCACGCCAAGCCTTATATCATGATGGCAAGACCAACGAGATTTTAGTCAGCTACGAACCTCGTCTCCAATATATCGCTGAATGGTGGAAACAACTCTACGGAGAAAGCGAAGGCAAAGACGGCAAAGGAATTTTCCCTGCTTCCGACATATTCACTACCGACCTCCACTCAATGGGCCAATATATCCAAGACGGATTACGTAACTTATTCGAGACCATCATCTCTGTGGAAAGACCAACTAAAGAAATCAGAATACCTCTCGCTGACAACGACCTCGACCAACTCAACTACATCGCTGGCAAACGTCTTTCAGAAGTAAACCTCACTGCTGAGACTGCCACCACATTGGCTCACGTCGACGGCGGAGTTCCTAATATCGTAATACAAATTCCAGAAATATCAGCCACAACAATAGGCGAATTGATTTACTTCTTTGAGATGGGTTGCGCATTAAGCGGCTACATGCTCGAAGTCAATCCTTTCGATCAACCAGGTGTGGAAGCTTATAAAAAGAACATGTTCGCTCTCCTCGGAAAACAAGGCTTCGAAGAAAGAGCCGCTGCTCTTAAAGAAAGAATAAAATAATTTTTAACATATACTAAAAATATCAACATTGAAAAACAATTATAACGACATCGAAATAATGGCTCCGGTAGGCTCATACGAAGCTCTATCGGCAGCTATTCAAGCAGGCGCTGGCTCTGTTTATTTTGGCATCGGCCGTCTTAACATGCGTTCTAAATCAGCGAAGAACTTCACCCTCGACGACCTCAACAAAATCGCTACTATCTGTAACGAAAACAACGTAAAAAGCTACGTGACAATCAACACTGTCGTCTTCGACTCTGAACTCGATGACATGAGAGAACTCGTCGACGCAGTGAAAGCTAATGGCATATCTGCTATCATAGCTTCCGACCAAAGCGTGATTCAATATGCACGCCAGATTGGAGTGGAAGTTCACATGTCGACACAATGCAACATCACCAATATCGAGGCTATCAGATATTATTCACAATTTGCTGATGTTATGGTGACTGCCCGTGAGGTGTCTGTCGAACAAGTGAAAGCCATCACAAGAAAAATAGAAGAACAAAATATAAGAGGACCAAAAGGCGAACTCATCCGCATCGAGGTATTCTGCCACGGAGCTCTTTGTATGGCAGTGTCTGGCAAATGTTACCTCAGCCTCGACAACTTCAACACTTCTGCCAACAGAGGCGCTTGCGTACAGCCTTGCCGCCGCGGATATACAGTACAAGACCGTGACAAAGAAATCACACTCAATATCGACAATGAATACATCATGTCGCCTAAAGACTTATGTACATTGCCTTTCCTCGACAAGGTACTCGACGCTGGCGTGAAAATCTTGAAGATAGAAGGCCGCGGCCGTTCTCCAGAATATACAAAGGTGACAGTAGGTGTTTATAGCGAAGCTGTCAAGGCAATACAAAACGGCGAGTTCACAGAAGAAAAAGTGGCTGCATGGACAGAACGTCTACGCAGCGTTTATAACCGCGACTTCTGGGACGGCTACTACCTCGGAAGAAAGACAGGCGAATGGACACAACGCTACGGTTCACAAGCAACAAAGACAAAGATATTCGTTGGAACAGTCACTAACTTCTTCGGAAAAATCAACGTTGCTGAAATCAGAATGGAAACCCAAGACCTTAAAGTCGGTGACGATATCATGATTATCGGTCCAACAACAGGCGTTTACGAAGACACAGTCTCTGAAATCCGTGTCGACCTGAAAGCTGTCGAGTCAACAGAAAAAGGCGAGCTTTGCTCAATACCAGCAAAAGACGTGGTACGTCGCGGCGATAAAGTGTATAAAGTCATAGATGCTGTATTATAATTTTTATTAACGAAATGCAAGAATTCAACTTACATACACACAGCATCTTCTCTGATGGAAAATCTACACCAGAGGAAGTGGTTGTGGAAGCTATCAGTCAAGGGATGAAAGTCCTGGGATTCTCCGACCACTCCCCTGTTCCTTTCGAAAATTCCTTCGCAATAAAAAACGATAACGTCCAAAATTACATCTCTACAATAAAGTCTTTGAAAGAAAAATATAAAGACCAAATCGACATTTATTGCTCGATGGAGATGGACTTCATTCCTGGTATCGTCAAGGATTTCAAGAAGACAAAAGACGAACTCGGTCTCGATTATATGATAGGTTCTGTCCACCTCGTCGGCAATGATGTGAATAAGCTATGGTTCATCGACGGTTCTAAAGTCGAGACTTACGATGAAGGTCTTTTCAATTATTACGGAGGTGATATTAAAAAAGGTGTCAAGACATTTTATTATCAATATAATGAAATGATTGAGACAGAAGAATTCGACATTGTCGGTCATTTCGACAAGATCAAGATGCACAATCGCGACAGATATTTCACAGAGAACGAAAAATGGTATCGTGATTTAGTGTTAGAGACTTTGACTCTGATAAAAGAAAAAGATTTGATTGTTGAAGTCAACACACGAGGCATATACAAGAAACGCAGCACTGACTTTTATCCAGCGACTTGGCTCTTGCCTATCATGAAAGAGATGAATGTCCCTGTAGTCATCAGTTCCGACTCTCACAAAGCTGAAGAGCTGTCATTATGTTTCAAAGAAGCGGAAGAGGCTTTGAAAGCAGCAGGATATAAGGAAACGATGTGCTTTAAAAATGGAGTCTTTGAGACAATAAGTCTATGAGTCTAAAAGTGAGTTTCAACAAATAATGAAAAATATTAAATCAATACTCATTTTTATCCTAACGAAAAAAGTAAGCTTTTTATAATATTTTAAAACAATCGGCGTTTGATATATAAATTAAACGCCGAAATTTTTTTCATAATCTTTATATTGTTTTTCCCCGCCTTTCGAGTAAAGGTGGGGTTTTTAAATTGAACTCTGAACTTTGACTCAGACACTGATCTTATCGGTCGCTGAGCTTGTCGAAGCGCAGTGTTTGCCTTCGACAGGCTCAGGCTCCATAGTGGACGCATTCTATACGTCACTACTTTAATTCCTATAAAAAGAAAAATTTGCTTCATCATATAGATGAAACAAATTTATTCTTATTAAACAAAAACTCGTTTAAGTAAAATGCTAAATCAAAGATTATTTTTTAGCACCTTCCATGACTAATTTACCTTTGTAGTATAAGTCACCGTCAACGTAGTAAGCTCTGTGATAAACGTGGATTGTACCAGTTTCTTTGCATACTGCTAATGTTGGAGCTTCTGCTTTGTAATGTGTTCTTCTTTTAGCGCCTCTTGTGTGAGACTGTCTTCTCTTAGGATGTGCCATTTTACACTATTTTTTATTGTTAATTAATATCTTTTTCTTTCAACTCTTCTAAACATTTCCAGCGAGGATCTATTTCATCAGACTCTTCTACAACTTGGTTTGCTGTGCTTTCAAGATATTCTATCACTTCCTGATTGCAGTCGTTGATGTCTTGATGAACTCTATGAATTGGCAGTGACAAGATGATGTATTCATAAATCAAGGAAGAGATGTCGTATTCACCTTCTTCTGAAGGGATGACGATAACATCATCAGATTCCTCTTCATATTCGTGACCGTATTTCAAATATATTACAACTTCGTTTTCTATTGGTTGTTCATATTCGTCATTACATCTGTCACATGCGATTATCACGCTACCTGCAAAATTAAACGTCAAAATCGACTCTCTTTCGTGCTTCTCGACGTTCAAATTTACTTTTACACAGCCTTTTTGTACTTCTGAGAACTCAAAATTCTCGAAGAATTTATTATCAATTTCGTACTCAAAATCATGGTAACCTATTGATAATCCTGCTATTGGTAATATGTAATCGCTTCCTGCTTTCATAGTATACCCCTAAAACGGGGTGCAAAGATAACAAATTAATTTCATTTTTTAAACGAAATCTTGTTATTTTTTTGAATTTAAACGGGATAAAGATCATTAAAGTCTATGAGTCAATAAGTCTATGAGGAGGTGCCTGAGCCTGTCGAAGGCAATGTTCGGCACTTCGACAAGCTCAGCGACCGAAATGTCCAAAAGCCAACAGCCCTAGTTCTTAGCTCTTAGTTCTTAGCTCAGACTCTTCCCTTAAACACGAATCCTAAGTCTTCCACTGTTTTCTTAACGACTTCATCGGATGGTGTTCCTGTCACTACAGCTTCCTGTTTTCCTAACACGACTTCAACGTTTTCCACATTTTCCAAAGCTCTTATAGCTTTCTCGACAGAAGCCTTGCAATGATTACATGACATTCCTTCTATTTTATAAATAACTTGTGATGTTGCAGATTCAATGTCAGATGCCACTGCTGCGACGTCTTTACGGAAAAGATTAAATTTCAACATAAATGCATTTATTAAAAGTAAGACTAAAATAATTCCTGAAATGATTTCAAACCATGAGGCTGTCAAGGCACTTCCTTCCATAGCGCAGTGGCTGCCAGCTTCGCATAATGTTGTTATCGTAAACCATTCTCTTGGCAAGAAATAATCGACGAACAAGCCTCCGATTATAGAACCAAAGATGATAGAACCTAGATAGAATAAAAGTTGTTTCTTTCCTAATGATTTTCCAACGACAAGCAAAGACGCTACACTCACTCCTGGTCCTGCTATCAACAACACAAGCGCTGCCCCTGGTGAAAGTCCTTTCATTATCAAGGCCGCTGCAATAGGAATGCTGCCTGTAGAACAGACATACATCGGAACAGCAATCGCAAGGACTATCAACATTGTCACTATTGATGGTAAGTTCAAGTTTGCGAAGAAAGAGTCCGGAATCAAGACCGTGATTAAAGTTCCTATTATCAAGCCTATCACCAACCACTTGCCTATGTTTTGTACCAAGTCGACCAAGCTGTATCTTATGAATTCGATGAACTTATTCTTATGATTCGACTCTGCTTCACAACAGCAATTCTGTCGCACCACGATTTCGTCTTTCGAGAACCATGTCGTCACAGCACCGCCTGCTATCGAAGTCAGCAATGCTACCAAAGGTCTCACTATCGCGAAAGGAAGTCCCATCATGGAATAAGTTGCGATGATTGAATCGACGCCAATCTGTGGTGTGGAAATCATGAAAGCGACAGTAGCTCCACGCGAAGCTCCGTCTTTTCTCAATGATATCGCTGTTGGGATGACGCCACAAGAACATAGTGGCAACGGAATCCCTATCAATCCTGCCAATAAGACAGACTTGAAATTTTCCTTTGCCAAATGTCGTTCAAAAAAATTTGAGGGCACAAAAACATGTAACACTCCTGCCATCAAAAATCCTAAAAGCAAATAAGGAGCCATCTGGCACAACATATTAATAAAGGTCAACAGACCACTTGTCAATTCATAATTCATAATGCATAATTCATAATTAATGAGAGACGTACTAATAACAAATCAGTCATTAGTACGTCTCTACAAAATTAGTATTTTTTAGTTTTACATCCAGATTTTTTTGCGCAGCAACTGCAGTCGGAACAGGAACTTTTATCATTGCTGTTCCTTAGCTTCTTCACAACGGAATAAAGCGTATATACTACAGCTGCACCTATTATTGTATATGCTATTATAGTTTGAGTCATGTTAGTTAAGTTACTAAGTTGCTGAGTTGCCAAGTTACTGAGTTTTATTTTTTTTAGTTTCTGAGTTTCTGAGATTCTGAGATTTTAGAATAGTGAACCTATCTGATAGACAAGGAATGAAACAATCCAAGCGAGGCCTGTGTTGTAGAAGACTGTAAATAAAACGCCTTTCCAGCCTGCTTCACGGCGTACTGCCGCAATAGTTGCGAAACATGGCGTCGACAATAGAACAAACAGCATGAATCCGAATGCCACCAATGGAGTGAATAACATCTCGCCTTTTCTAGCTCCGTCAGTCCATACCTGTGTTCTCACTTTATTAACGAGCTTGCCTTCCTCTTCTTCTGATGTCTGGAACAATACTGCGAGTGTCGAGACGACGACTTCTTTAGCAGCGATACCTGTCGTCAAGCTGACGCCCATTCTCCAGTCGAAGCCACAAGGACGAACGAGAGGTTCGATGGCATGACCGAAACGTCCGATGTAAGAATTTTCATTCAAGACAGCGCCTTGTTCATACTCTAACTGTTCTATGACGGCTGCTTTTTCTTCTTCAGTGATGTCGGTCTGTGCTTCCACGAGTTCTATCTCTTGAGCGATAAGCTCAGCTTTTTCACATGTTCTTGGGAAATATTCCAAAGCCCAGATGATGACAGAAGCGACAAGGATAACGGTAGCCATCTTCTGTAAATATTGCATACTCTTATCCCACATGTGAATCAAAGTGTTACGAGTTGTAGGAACACGATAAGGAGGAAGTTCCATCACGAATTGCTCCGATAATCCTTTGAAAGATGTCTTGTTCAGCAACAAAGCTGTCAAGATTGCGAAGATAACACCGATAGCATAAACGCTCATCAATATCAAGCCTTGATGTTTTTCGAAGAATGCTGCCACAAAAAGAAGGTAGACTGGCAGACGTGCTGAACACGACATGAAAGGTGTGACTAATATTGTGAGTAATCTGTCTTTTCTGTTTTCCAAGGTGCGTGTCGCCATGATAGCTGGCACTGAACATCCGAAGCCGATGATGAAAGGAATGAACGACTTACCATGGAGTCCGATTTTGTGCATGAGTCTGTCGACGATGAAGGCAGCACGTGCCATATAACCAGTGTCTTCTAATATCGAGATGAAGAAGAATAATATCAAGATGTTAGGAAGGAACACAAGCACTCCGCCCACGCCAGCGATGATACCATCGACGATGAGGTCTTTTAAGATTCCGTCATTCATCCATGAACCAACGAGTTCGCCGAACCAGCTCACTGCCGATTCAATCCATTCTTGAGGATAGGCGCCGAGAGTGAATGTTGCTTGGAACATAAGCCATACGAAGAATATCAAGATAGGGAATCCCAGCCATTTGTTTGTCAGGAAATCGTCGGCTCTATAAGCATGGTTTTTGATTTTCTTCGCGCCTTTCTGATATGTCTCTTTCAAGGCACCTCTGATGAAAGCATAACGAGCGTTGGTAATCAAAGTCTGTGCATCTTCATCATAAGCCTTCTCTAATTCAGAACGTTTTTCTTTTGCATCCGCAATAATTTCATCGCCGTTAGGAAGGTCTTTGATTTCTTCTATTGTCGACTGTGAATTTTCCAGCACATTGATAGCAATATATCTAGCAGGATAAATATTGATGATGTCTTTGTTAAGCTCTATCTTCTTCTTGATAGGAACGATAGCATCTTCAATATCGCGGCCATAGTTGATATGGATATGCTTGTTGAGATTTTTCTTTTCTTCATAAACGTCAACGATAGTCTCAAGCACGTCGGAGATACCTATTCCTCTCACCGCTGTGGTAGGCACTATAGGGAAACCGAGCATCTTGCCAAGGCTCTTATAATCGAAGACATCGCCTTTAGCCTCCATCTCGTCATACATATTAAGAGCCATGACGAGACGTATGTTCATGTCGATGAGCTGAGTGGTAAGGAAGAAGTTACGTTCCAGATTAGAAGCGTCGACAATATTAAGAACTATATCCGGATTTTGTTTGGTGAGATATTCTCTTACGTAACGTTCTTCAGGAGAATATTCTGTTATGGAATAAGTACCAGGCAAGTCGACGAGGTTGATGGTATATCCTTTATGATAGAATGTTCCGATTTTCAAATCAACTGTCACACCTCCGTAGTTACCTACTTTTTCATGGAGACCAGTGGCATGGTTGAAGAAAGATGTCTTTCCTGCGTTAGGGTTACCCACCAAAGCCACAGTGATATTATTGGTTTTTTCTTTAATGACATCAGAGATGACCTCGTCGGCGATAGTGCCGTTAAAATCTGAAGAATGAGCATTGACCTCATCCAAGGCAACGACTTCTATTTTATCAGCCTCACTTCTGCGTAATGAGATGTGAGCCTGCAGCACCTGATATTCCACTGGGTCCATCAGAGGCGCGTTCTTTATGACGGTGACGGTCTCGCCTTTCACGAAACCAAGTTCCATCAGTCTATGACGAAGTCCACCGTGACCATTCACCTTCACAATGACACATTTAGTACCCGTTGTCATTTCCGCTAAAGAAGTGGATGTTGTCTGTTGTCCGTTGTCCGTTGTCTGTTGTCTATAGTTATATTCCATAATTCTTAATTAATATTTGCAAAAATACTAAATTCTAAAATAACTCCTAATTTGTTTGAAAGGACGCGATAAATCGCATCCCTACAACCCCTCAATCCCTTAGTTCCTCATACCCTTAGTTCCTCAAATCCCAATCACAAATCTCAAAGTTCCTACAAGTGCGTTGTCGACAGGGACATCTAATCCTGCAGGATTGATGATATATTGAACGTCAGGTTTTATTACAAAATTATCTGTTATTTGATATTGATAGAAAAGCTCTATCGCTGTCTCAGTTTTTTTATCAGAGAGGAATGCCGATGTGAAAGCAAGTCCTGCCATATCATTAGCTTCTTCAGAGAACACACCTTCGAGATTAATACCAGCAGCGAGGTGGAAATAGTTTTGAGGTGCTGAGATGCTGAGTTTCTGAGTTTCTGAGATTTTGAGATTTTGAGATTTTTTAACAATTCCTGTTTGCATGAAGCCTATAAGGTTACGAGTTCCGTTGTCGAAAACCACTTGTTCTATTTCTGCATAAACACCGTATTTCTTTTCCGCTGTATGATAGAAAGCTCCGACTTCGTAAATGCCTTTCTCTCTTATATATTGAGCCTCACCTATGAATAAAGCGCCGTCATCTTTATTGATATTCCAATCTAGGTTATAAGGATTATCTTCGAAGGAAGGCATTTCGCCATCATAGGCAGCAGTTTGTATGTGCCATTTGTTATTGATGTCGATATGAAGTTCAACGCCGAGTCCGGTGAGAGGAAATATAGCTGCGCTCATATTTGTTGAAAAGATTGGGTGAATTCCGAAAGAGCTGTTGATATATTCGCCAGCCGCATTGATAGAAGCGAAGTTCTCGTTCATATCCTGAAGACCTACTTTAAAACTGAAGTTACCGAAAGTCTGTTGCAAAGAGAAATATTCCATGAAAGCGTGGTTGCCAGCTTCTATATTATTAGCTACCTGGAAGTCGCCGATGAACATTTCAGTAGGCACGATGCCGTGTGTTGTTCCGCCGCCTACGTATAATGTAGCGTTTTTCCATAAGTCAGCGCTCATTCCCATTTTGGCATAGCCGAGATAACCGCCGCCATTTTTCAAGCCTCCGACATTATACAAGAAGTCACCTGTATATTCAGCTTCGAAGTTCAATCTCTCTTGTGAATAAGCTTTGTTTGTTCCTAAAAATAATACAGCAAATAATAATAGTGATAATGTTTTTTTCATAAAATATAGTGTTAAAATTTATGATGCAAAAATATCAACTGTTAATGAAATGCTAATTCCCACTTTTTTGGTAAAATGAAAAAAATATCTAATCATAAATAGTTAAAAAAAATTCACATACATTGAAAATGTATTCATATAAACACTAAATTTGACTACTCATTTTTAACATTAAATTTTATGAAGACATTTTTACGTTTGATGCTAACTTATGTAATACTAATAAGTTGCTGTAACATCTATGCACAACCAAGACCAGAAGTAACAGTAGTTACAGAAGAAGGTTATGAATTGATAAAAATAGCGAACGAATACCTATGTCCATACGACATTTCCGACAATAAGAAGCATGTCGTCATTCAAGCTTGGGGAGAAGGTTTAAGTTATTATTGGTCGGAAGAGACCGGTATCATTGAATTCTCTGGCAATGGTTACGGCATATCTAACGAAGGTGTTGTCGCAGGCTGGTTTGCCAACGATGAGTTATACAATGTAGCAGGCTTATGGCATCCTGACACACAGAAGTGGGAGTTCTTGGGTATGAATCCTGACATACCTAATTATGCAGATTTCGATTACAATGGCGCGTGGACAATGTCTAATGACGGAAAGAAACTAGGCATCATGCAATTCGACGCTGCGTGGAATACATACACATATGTCTGGTCAGAAAGAGATGGTTATGTCAAACTATCTAACGGACAATCGACAGTTACAAGACCACAAGCCATGAACAGTGACGGAAGCATTGTCGCTGGTTTTTATGTAGACGACATGGGCTACAGAGCTCCTTGCTATTGGGAAGATGGCAGCTTATTCCCTATATCAAGTTATCTGGGTGAATCATGGGGCGTCTCTCCTAACGGAAGATTCGTCTGCGGCAACTTGAAAAACAGTCAGAACAATGCGTTTATTTACGACATCACAGAAGAAGAACTCATATTGATTCCAAAAACATTAGCAGGCATATCAGGTCCGATGACAGCTTTATGTGTCACCGACAATGGAGACGCCTTCGGTTATGCAAGTCCTGACAACCCAGCTGATTATTTTGCAAGAAGAGGCTTCGCATACGTAGACGGCGAGCTTATGTTTTTTGAAGATTTCCTGATGACAAACGGCGTTGCTGAAGCTGACAGCTGGTCGACATATTGTGTCAACAACGTGACACCTGACGGCAAGACTTTCATCGGCGCAGCTAACATGAAAAGTCAAGATTATAGTTTTGTTGTAACAATCGGCGAACCTGATTGCGAGGCTCCAAAAAATCTCACCTACTCTATCGATGAAAACAACTACAACTCCTTAACTCTTAGCTGGGACGCTCCTGAAAACGCAGACAACGTAACCTACGAAATATATACAAGCTATACAGAAATAGACCCTATCTATCAAGGCATCACAGAAACATCATTCACTATAGACAACATGGAAGCTGGTCACTATAAGTTTGTAGTAAAAGCCAACTGGAACGGAGAATGTCTGTCGAATCCTTCTAATGCAGTAGAACCTATCATTTACCCTTGTGATTCAAAGGAAATGTGTGAGATTACATTTGAAATGCTCGACGGCTACGGCGACGGATGGAATGGAGCTTCCATAAATATTGTAGGAAGTAATAACGACTTCTCATATTCCGTAGGTCTTGAGAAAGAAGGTCTAGAAACTGTTACAAAGACAATCGCATTATGTCCAGACAATTATACATTCGTATGGAATTGGGGTGAATTCGATGAAGAAATAAGCTTCTCTATCATCTTCGACGGAGCAGAAATCTTCAGAGCTGATACTGGCGAAATAGATTATATGTTCCCAGTAAGTTTTCTTGAATATGAAATAAATTGCGGCGAAGGCATCTACGAAACAGAACAAACTTCATCTCTCAATTTATATCCTAACCCTGTTCAAGATAAACTCTATATTGAAGCAGAAGCTGAGATTGAAGAAGTGGTGGTTTATGATGTTTATGGAAGAGTTCAAAATCTCAGAAACTCAGAAACTCAGAAACTCAGAAACTCAATTGATGTTTCAGACTTAAACAGCGGAGTTTACTTTGTTCAGATAAAGACTGAAGAAGGTAATATTACAAAACGATTTGTAAAAGAATAAAAAACTCAGAACTAAGGCTGTTGGCTATTGGCTGTTGGTCACTGAGCTTGTCGAAGTGCCGAAGCTCCGAGCTTTGCCTTCGACAGGCTCAGGCACCGCGAAACCATAAACTATGACTCTGACTTATAGACTCAGCAACTCAACATCTCGGTGTCTTGGTGTCTCGGTGTCTCGGTGTCTCGGTGACTTAAAAAAGTTCAACAGCCAAAAGCTTTATTAAAAAAAAAGAGCCTCACGGCTCTTTTTTTTAACCATTGGCTATTGACAATTGACCAAATAAATTATATATTTGTCGCATAATAAACACTACTTACAACTTCATCTTACTTCCTCAAGATATAGCGTAATTTCATTATCATAAAGTAAATATAGATAACAATTATTAATTAAAACCTAAAGCTATGAGAAAGTATTTATTATTTGCACTTTGCCTCTTAATATGGGGGGGGGAAATGCATTCGCACAAAATCAAGTACTTAAGGCAGTTACTGCCATAACAAACCAAAATTTAAAAATCGCTGAGACTCCACTTATGACAAAGGTCTCCAGCTCACAGGCAAAGAGCCTTGGCGAGACTTACCTCGAAAATGAAGCCTTCTACACAACCTACGACTTTCAGTCGAATGGTTTCTTAACTAATCGTATGTATCAGAACAAAAACGGTGATGTCGCTGTCGTTGCTATGCAATCTGATGATGAAAGCGCCGCTGCTGCCGACCGTGGCACTGGCTATAACTTCTACAAAGATGGAAAAGTTCTCGAAGACGGAGACCAGTTCCAAAAAATAGAAGCAAATGCCACTGGTGCATATATGAGAACAGGCTGGCCCTCAATAGCACCTTATGGAGCAGAAGGTGAGATAGCAGCATGTCACACAGATGAAGGCATATTATTTTACTTCAGAGAGAAAGCTGGCGAAGGTGTATGGAACGGTCCTTACTCCGCTCCTAACTTACAAGCTGGTACAACAGACCTTATCTTAGGATGGCCAAAAATAATCACAACAGGCACTAACAATGAGATACTCCATATCTTTGCCGCCGCACTAACAGATGAGGGAATAGCTCATTTATATCTCCGTTCATCAGACCTTCAAAACTGGGAATACAGCTGGGCTCCTTGCGCATTACATAATCTTCACATAGGAATCTATGATGCTGACGACTACGCAGTAACTACCAATGGCAATGACATCGCTATCGTTTATAACAACTGGGAAAAAGCACATACCATGCTTTACAAGTCTTCTGACAATGGATACAGTTGGGGAACCGAGATAGTATGGGAAAACCCTATCCACCTCTTAGATTGGACGACAGACGAAAACACTCTCTTCGATCAATTTAATGCTCCAACTCATGTATCTGTGGCTTTAGACAAAGACGGCTACGCTCACGTGGCTCTTTCTATCGGCATGTTTGCTCATTACGAATTAGGTACAAATTATTCTTTATACAATGGCTTGATGACGGACGGTGTAGCTTATTGGAATGAAGCATCTGGCATGCCACTACAATCACCTGACGGCAACCCATGGAACGCACTTAAACTATGGTGGGAAGATGAAGAAAATCCAGGATACATAAGCATGAATTTTCAAAATTTCTGCGCATGTATGCCTCCTCATCCAGAAGAAGGTTGGGGCTTTTTTGATGTATCAAAGCAGTACTTTGGCAGAACTGGTCAGTTAGATTACTTATTATCATTCGGCATTTCAGCTTATCCTTCAATAGCTGTTGACCCTGCCGGTAATATAGCCATAGCTTACTCAGCTCCAGACGTGACCCGCGACCCTTGGTATGATAGCCAAACTGGCAATGAATATTACTACAGATCCATATTTGTCAACTACAAGCCAGCTGACATAACTGATTGGGTTTACACTGATGTTTTGAATCCAACAAACTTGTATTCTGACCTTATCCACACCAATGATGAATGTACTTACATCAATGCTGTAAGCAATCCTGTAAATGAAAACGAATTCTGGTTCTCATGTTTGTCAGACAACACTCCAGGCTTCCATTTTGGTGCCGCCCCTTCACAAAGCTATATCACAACAAGTAAAGTTAACGTATTCAAATTCTGTCCTAATGGCATAGACGAAGATAATGACAATCCAATATATCCAGAACAACCTTCAAAATACTGGAATCCAGACGAGTCGCTCTATGCTAACAATATGACCATCATCACTACTGTTGATATTGATGGCGTTGAAGCTGCAAGCACAGACATAGAAATCGGCGCATTCTGCAATGGCGAGCTGAGAGGTAGCGGAAGACTTCAATATGTAGCAAGCCCTGCTAACAGATATGAATGTTTCTTGATGGTATATGGCAACGCAGGCGACGACATCACATTCAGAATGTATGACCATGGCACTGGCCTAGAGTCAGAACTTAAATCTAGCGAAGTAGTAGACTTTGAAGTAAATGGCACTGTAGGCGACGTCATCAATCCTTACACCATCAAATTCACCAACAAACATTGGATGGTAGACCCAAGTCTTTATGCAAACAACATGACACTCATCGCCACTCTCGAAATCGACGGCGAGGAACAATATGACTCAAATTGGGAAATCGGCGCATTCTGCAATGGCGAGTTAAGAGGCAGCGAGAGATTACAATATGTCGCATCCCCTGCCGACAGATACGAATGTTTCTTGATGATTTACGGTAATTCTGGCGATAACATCACATTCAGATTATATGATCATCATTCAGAGACTGAATCAGAATTAACATCAAGCGAATCTATTTCTTTTGAAGTCAACGCCACTGTAGGTGATGTAGTAAATCCTTACGCCATCAACTTCAAGAGTACCGAGGTTCATACTCAAGCTCTCTTATCAGGATGGAACTGGTATTCTACTTATATCATCAACGAAGGAGAAGAAGGGCTCGCTAACTTGGAAGCTGCCATAGGCACAAATGGCATCCAAATTAAAAACCAGACTAAGTTCGTGAACCAAGCTTCTGGCAACTGGTACGGAACACTAAACAGCACTGCTGTAGAAGACATGTACATGATTCAGTTAACATCAGCTGCTGAAATCTCATTAGAAGGCTATGTCGTAAACCCTGAAGACTACCCTATCACACTCAGCACAAACTGGAAGTGGATAAGCTATCCTATAGCCAACAGCATGAGCGTTGAAGAAGCTTTCGCTAGCGCAAACCCAAGCAATGGCGACTATGTGAAATCTCAAAAAGGTTTCGCACAATATTATGAAGGCCTCGGCTGGACTGGCACTCTCAAAACCATGACTCCAGGTATGGGTTATATGTATCAAAACACCTCTGGCGCTGCTAAGACTTTTGTATATCCTTCTGCAAGCATGAGCAAATCTGTCAATGAAGATGAATTAGAATTACATTGGACACCAGACGAGACACTCTACCCTGACAACATGACCATCATCACTACTGTTGAGATAGAAGGCTTGGAACAAGCTACAGACAATATTGAGATAGGCGCATTCTGCGGCGATGAGCTGAGAGGTAGCGGAAGACTTCAATATGTTGAAGAACCTGCTAATAGATACGAATGTTTCTTAATGGTATACGGCAAAGCTGGCGACAATATCACATTCAAAATCTACGACCATGCCACAGCATCAGAATTAAACCTCAAGACAGACATGACTGTATCTTTCGAAGCTAACGGCGCTGTAGGCGATGTCATAAATCCTGCAACGATAGACTTCAGCGCAGGCGAAATAATAACAGCTATAGCTAACCCTGCCGAAGGCGGAACAATAGAAGGCGCTGGCAGCTATTCTGTTGGCGACAATGTCACATTGAAAGCTATCGAAAACGAAGGCTACATCTTCTTGAACTGGACAGAAAACGGAACAGTGGTATCTGAAGAATACGAATACAGCTTCGTAGTGGAATCAGGAAGAAACCTAGTCGCTAACTTCGGAACAGCATACTGGACAGCCGATGCCAACCTCTATCCTAACAACATGACAGTCATCACTACCGTAACAATAGACGAGGTAGAACAAAGCAATGCTCGCCTAGAAGTAGGAGCCTTCTGCGGCGATGAATTAAGAGGTAGCGGACGACTTCAATACATCCCTGCTCCTGCAAATAAATATGAAGCTTTCATCATGATCTACGGAGAAGACAACGACAGCATCACATTTAAATTATACAACCACTCTGCCGCATCAGTATTAGATTTAGTATGCAACGACATAGTAGCGTTTAAGGTAAATGAAACAATCGGTAGCGTTGTCGAGCCTCACAATATTAGCTTCTCAACAAAAACAGACGACCCTGTCGAACCAAAGTTAGACGCTCCTCAAAATGTCAAAGCTAACGCAATAAGCACTTCTTCAATCATAGTAACATGGGACGTCGTTGAAAACGCTAACAGCTATGAAGTTTATCGCGATGATGAGTTGATAGAAAATGTCAAAGGCACAAGTTACACGGACGAAGAGTTAGAGTATAACACAGAATATTGCTACACTGTGAGAGCAATAGGCGATGAGGCAGAGTCAGCTCATTCTGAAAAAGTATGTGTCAAGACCTTAGGTGAAGACATCGAAGAACTGACATCATCAGTAAACATCTATCCAAATCCTGTTAGCGACAAACTCTATATTAAGACAGAAGCTGAGATTGAGGAAGTTGTGGTTTATGATGTTTATGGAAGAGTTCAAAATCTCAGAAACTCAGAAACTCAGAAACTCAGAAACTCAATTGATGTGACAGACTTGAACAGCGGAGTTTACTTCGTGAAAGTTAGAACAGAAAACGGAAATATAGTAAAACGAATTATTAAGGACTAATAATATGGAATTGAGGGTATAAGGAACTAAGAGTATGAGGGTATGAGGGTATAAGAAACTAAGGGTATAAAGTTTCCTCAATTCCTCAATTCCTCAGTTCCTCAGTTCCTCAATTCCTCAATTCCTTATACCCTTAATTCAAAATCTAAAAAAATTATGAAAAAGGTTTTAACATTTGTCATTGCATTAGCATTTACTCTTGGTGTTAGTGCACAGAATTATGGTGTTATTGAGCCTGAATTACAGAAAGTCTTGAATCAGAAAAGCAATGACAAGATTTCTGTCAATATCGTTTTAGACACTCAGGCTGATAATGAGCTGTTACTTGTCAAATATGACGGCATCAATGACAAAAGTCTCCAAAGAGAAAATGTCATCAAAGAATTAAAGGCTTTCGCTACCGATAATCAGAACAAGCTGATGGCTTTACTTCAAGATGAAGCAGGTAACGACAAAGTCGTTGACATCAAAGCACACTGGATAGTTAACACCATCAACTGCAGTGCTACAAGAGATGTCATCTATAAACTATCAGAGCAGCCAGGCATCTCTGTCATTGGCCTTAATGACAAGGTGAAGCTCCTCAGTAACGAGAAACCTACTCGTGTATCGCAAAGCAAAAGCATCATTGACAACGTCACTACCGTAGGTGCCGACGATGTATGGGCTGCAGGATACACTGGCAAAGATGTCACCGTTGCTCTCCTCGACTCTGGCGTCAACAGTGAACATGTCGACTTAGCAGACCACTTATGGGACGGCGGTGATGAATATCCAGATCATGGATGGAATTTCATTGACAACAATAGTAACACCAACGACTATGATGGACACGGCACACACTGCGCTGGCACTATCTGTGGTGATGGCACTTCTGGCATACAGACTGGCATGGCACCTGACGCCACTCTAATGTGTTTAAAAGTGTTGGATGACGAAGGTTATGGAACATTAGAAGCATTGGTCTCTGGTGTAGAGTTCGCCGTTGAACATGGTGCTGATATAATGAGTATCTCATTAGGCTGGGTCAATCCTAATACATATGTAAGCATTATCATGCGTGAGATGTTCGAGAACGTATTAGCTACTGGCGTCGTGGCAGCTGTAGCAGCGGGCAATGAAAGAGCGGGCATCGATACAATACCAATACCTAGAAACATCAATGCTCCTGGCAACTGTCCTCCGCCATGGCTACACCCAGACCAACAATACAATCCTGGAGGTTTGTCAGCAGTGGTATCGGTAGGTGCTGTCGACTATTCAGACGATGTCGCTTATTTCTCATCACGCGGCCCTGTAACATGGCAAGGAACAGAATGGGACGACTACAAATACGACTTCAGATATAATGACAATATCAACGTAGAAGATGGATGGATATATTACGACAATGGTTTTGGAACAGATGGCGTTGGAGGTCCAGATTATTTCCAATGGGGCATCATGATACCTGCATCTAAATTACAACAATATGAAGGTTCGTATATGACCAAGGTCGCTATCTATGACCTCGTCGCCGATAACCCTCAACTCCTTATATATTATGGTGGCGACTATGCTCCTGAGACTCTAGTATACGTACAAGACTGTGAGCTCAGCGGTTCCAACAGCATGTTAGAGATAGAACTTGATGAAGCCTTGCCTATATATAATGAAAACATCTGGGTTGTGATGTATACTCAAAACGGAGCATCATATCCTGCCGCTTGTTGCGACAACACCGGCGACCCTAACGGACGCTGGATTTCTTTAGATGGAACGACATGGGATGACCTCGTAAACTATGGATTAAACAACACCTGGATGTTACGCGCATACGTGACAGACTACAGCAACATGGCCGTTGCAGAACTGAACACCATCACCGATTATGAATTCACTACATCTTCAAAGGGAACATTATCAGTTTCAGGTTTAAGAAAAAACAGAATGACTGCCACATCAGATGAAGATCACTTCGGCCTCATACGCCCTGACGTCTGCGCACCCGGCGTAGATATTGTGTCAGCAGCATTCGACGACAACGATGGATTCTACTTTATGAGCGGCACTTCAATGGCAACACCATGCGTAGCTGGCGTGATGGCTCTCATGCTCGATAAAGACCCTAGCCTAACACCAGCAGACATCTGCAGGATATTGGAGACAACAGCGACAAAACTAGAATCTACCAAAAGCAACTTCACTGGCTCAGGACGTATCAACGCTGATATGGCAATAAACGAAATAGAGAATACAGGAGGTAACGACCCAACAACTCAAAATTACCGCAACGTCCTCATTGAAGAATTCACTGGAAGAAGCTGTGTTTATTGTCCTATGGGTCATGCAGCAATAAATGATGTTATAGCTGAAAATCCAAGTAAGGTATTTGTTGTCAACTATCACTCACAAAGCAGTCTTTCTCCAACATCTTACCCTAACCTTAACGTAACTGAAAGTACAACATTTTTCAATGCTTTTAACATCCAAGGCATTCCAAATGTAGCTATCAATCGTACATCAACTATGCATCCTCTTAATTGCGCATCATCTGTTGAAGCACAATTAGAAGAATTAACAGAAGTTAAGATAGAAGGTAATGTTGTTATCAATCCTGTAGCACGTCAGGCTGAGATAACAGTAGAATTGGATTATCTTTCAAACAGCAATTATTCAACAAACTACCTTACTATCATGATGCTGCAAGATAGCATCTTCGGTTCACAAAGCGGTGCTGACCAATCTAATCCAGAACAAATTGTAGATGGTCAATACTGCCACATGCACGTCTTACGTGATGTCATTACAAACACATGGGGCGATGCTATTGCTCCAACAACAGTTGGCTCTCATCTCACCAAGACATACATTTACGAAATACCAGAAGTCATCGGCACTCCTAATGGCGTTGAAGTAGATTTAGACAACATCTATTTCTTGGCATTCGTAACAGAAAAGCAAGACGGCACTCCTACTCGCCCTGTTCTTAATGTCAATAAGTTGGAAAAGACATATAACGGAAATAATAATCCTTTAACTACGGTCCATAGCAAAGACCTCACCTCAGGATGGAACTGGTACTCTACTTATATCGTCAACGAAGGAGCGGAAGGTCTTGCTAACTTGGAAGCTGCGGTAGGAACAAACGGCATCCAAATCAAGAACCAGACTACGTTTGTCAACCAGGCTTCTGGCAACTGGTACGGCACTCTCACCAGCACAGCTGTCGAAGACATGTTCATGATTCAAATGTCTGCAGCTCACACACTCGAACTCGAAGGTTATGTTGTAAACCCAGCAGAACATCCTATCACTCTCGGCACCAACTGGAAATGGATAAGCTATCCTCTGGCAGCTGAGATAAGCGTTGAAGAAGCCTTCGCTAGCGCAAATCCAAGTAACGGAGACTATGTAAAATCACAGAAAGGATTCGCTCAATATTACGAAGGTCTCGGCTGGAGCGGCACTCTCCAAAGCATGACACCAGGTATGGGCTATATGTATCAGAACACCTCAGGATATGCCAAGACCCTTGTTTATCCTATGGCAAATGCTAAGTCATTGACTCAGGTTCAGACACTGACACAGACACAAACACTGACTTATTGGGATGTGGATGTTACAAAATATCCTATGAACATGACAGTGATAGCTGTAGTGGAAAACGCTGCTCGCGACTATGAAGTAGCTGCTTTCAGCAATGGCGAATGCCGTGGCTCAGCAAGACCAATATACATTGAAGCTCTCGGACAAAGCATGATATTCATGACTATCTATGGCAACGACAATGACGCTGTCACATTCAGATATTATGATGTGACTACTGGCGAAGAAGTAGCTCTCAACGATGAGATGACATTCAAAGCCAACGCCACACATGGCGACGTCATGCAGCCTTACGTCATGACATTGTCGACAATGGGAATCGATGAAACATCAGCAGGATTCAACATCTATCCTAACCCTGTTCAAGATAAACTCTATATTGAAACTCAGACACTGACTCAGACACTGACAATAGAGATTTATGATGTTTATGGAAGAGTTCAAAATCTCAGAAACTCAGAAACTCAGAAACTCAGAAACTCAATTGACGTTTCTAACTTAAACAGCGGAATTTACTTTATTCAGATAAAGACTGAAGAAGGTAATATAACAAAACGATTTGTAAAAGAATAAAAAACTCAGAACTAAGGCTGTTGGCTATTAGCTGTTGGTCACTGAGCTTGTCGAAGTGCTGAAGCTCCGAGCTTTGCCTTCGACAGGCTCAGGCACCGCGAAACCATAAACTATGACTCTGACTTATAGACTCAACATCTCGGTGTCTTGGCGTCTCGGTGACTTAAAAAAGTTCAACAGCCAAAAGCTTTAGTAAAAAAAAAGAGCCTCGCGGCTCTTTTTTTTATTACATCATACCTGGCATGCCACCCATTTGTGGGTTCATTGCTGGCATTGGGTTTTCTTCTTTATGGTTTGAGATAACGCATTCTGTTGTGAGGAGCATGCTTGCGATAGAAGCTGCATTTTCCAAAGCTACTCTTGAAACCTTAACTGGGTCGATGACACCTGTCTTCAAGAGGTTTTCGTATGTCTCTGTGCGAGCGTTGAAACCGAAGTCGCCTTCGCCTTCTCTAACTTTGTTAACAACGACAGAACCTTCTAAACCTGCGTTAGCAACGATTTGACGTAATGGTTCTTCCAAAGCGCGTTTGATGATAGCGATACCTGTTGTTTGGTCGTCGTTTTCGCCTTTGAGGTTTTCTATTGAGCTGATAGCACGGATGAAACCAACACCGCCACCTGGGATGATACCTTCTTCAATAGCAGCTCTTGTTGCATTCAAAGCGTCTTCAACGCGGTCTTTCTTTTCTTTCATTTCGACTTCGCTTGCTGCGCCAACGTAGATAACAGCTACACCACCAGCGATTTTAGCCAAACGTTCTTGTAATTTTTCGCGGTCGTAATCTGATGTTGTTGTAGCAATCTGAGCTTTGATTTGGTTAGCGCGTGCTTCGATGTTTTCTTTAGCACCTTGACCGTTAACGATAGTTGTGTTGTCTTTTGTAACAGTGATTTTGTCAGCTGTACCGAGTTCTGCCAATGTAGCGTCTTCTAAACGGTAGCCTTTTTCTTCTGTGATGACTGTACCGCCTGTCAAGATAGCGATGTCTTCTAACATTTCTTTTCTTCTGTCACCGAAGCCAGGAGCTTTAACAGCAACCACTTTCAAAGAACCACGTAAGCGGTTAACAACTAATGTTGCCAATGCTTCGCTGTCGATGTCTTCTGCGATGATTAAGAGAGGACGACCTGTTTGTAATGATTTTTCGAGGATTGGAAGTAAGTCTTTCATGACAGAAATCTTCTTGTCGTAAATCAAGATGAAAGGATTTTCATAGACAGCTTCCATTTTTTCTGTGTTGGTTACAAAGTAAGGAGAGATGTAACCGCGGTCGAATTGCATACCTTCAACAACGTCGACGTGTGTTTCGATACCTTTAGCGTCTTCAACAGTGATAACGCCTTCTTTCTTAACTTTAGCCATTGCTTCAGCGATAAGAGTACCGATAGTGTTGTCGTTATTAGCTGAGATACTTGCAACTTGTTGGATTTTTTCGATGCTGTCACCTACTTGTTGTGACTGAGCTTTCAATGATTCAACTACTGTAGCGACAGCTTTGTCGATACCTCTTTTGAGGTCCATTGGGTTAGCGCCAGCGATAACGTTTTTCAAACCTGCTGCTACGATAGCTTGTGCCAATACTGTAGCTGTTGTTGTACCGTCACCAGCGAGGTCATTAGTTTTAGAAGCAACTTCTTTAACTAATTGTGCGCCCATGTTTTCAACTGGGTCTTGTAATTCTATTTCTTTTGCTACAGAAACGCCGTCCTTTGTGATGTGAGGAGCGCCGTATGATTTTTCAATGATAACGTTACGACCTTTAGGTCCGAGTGTAACTTTTACTGCATTTGATAAAGCGTCAACGCCTTTTTTCAAGCTGTCGCGTGCGTCGAGGTTGAATAATATGTCTTTTGCCATTGTGTTTACTTTTTAGATATTGTTAAAAAAAATGAAATAAAAAATAATGAGAAATCAGATGATTGCGATAACATCGTTTTCTCTCATTATCATATAATCTTTACCTTCTAAATGGATTTCTGTGCCAGCGTATTTGCCATAAATAACTACGTCGCCAACTTTCAATGTCATAGGATTGTCTTTTGTACCAGGACCAACTGCCACTACAACGCCTTTTTGTGGTTTTTCTTTTGCTGTGTCAGGAATGATGATTCCGCTTGCTGTCTTTTGTTCTGCGAGAGCTGGTTCGATAACGACTCTGTCTGCCAATGGTTTAATTGATAATTGTGCCATAATTGATTATTTATTTTGTGTTGTTATTATTTTCTGTCCGTCCTTTTGTCAAAATGTTTGCCAAAAATTAAGGTTTTATAAAAATAAAAAAAAATGTCAGAAATATGACATTCTGACATTTTTTTATCTTATTGTAAACTGTTTTTTATTCAGCTTCTGTAGCAGCTGGCATTTGGTAATCTGAAGGTGCTACTGTGTTTTCAATTTGTTGACGCATTGCTGAATCAACGTTTACGCCTGTTCCAACACCATTCTTAGGAATTGACAAACTTGAAACAAGACATAAAAGAACTAAAACAACCGCTAAAGTCCATGTAGCTTTTTCCAAGAAATCGGTAGTCTTACGAACACCTAAAATTTGATTTGAAGATGATAAGTTAGATACCAATCCACCACCTTTTGAATTCTGAACTAAAACAACCAACATCATCAAAGCACTGACGATAAGGATGAATACTGAAATTGCTACGTACATTTTGTTAATTTATTTAATTGTTAAACTTATTTTTTGCTTTCTCAATTAATTCTGCAAAGTAAACACTTTTTTCTGGATTTTTCAAACTTAATTTTTGATATACAGAAATTGCCTTTTCAACATATCCTTGATTAAGATAAATAGTTGCTAATGTTTCACTTATAATATTTTCTTTATCAACGACACTGGCTTGTGCAACCGTCATAGGATTGTAAAACTCTTGTTTTGGTCGAGAGATTTGAGGATTTTCTGCGATAAATTTATCAATAATTTCTGTTTTTGACAACACCTTATCTTCCTTAGCTATATCTTCTTTTTCTCGCTCTAATTCTATAATTCTCTGCTCAATAAGGTTCTTCAACTCATCCAACGACTTGCGTTTTTCTTCCAACAAAGCCATCTCTCGCGATAATTCCTCCTGCGATTTATTCAAGTCGACTTCTGGAATCACAATAGAATCTAATGAGTGTTGTCCGTTGTCCATTGTCTGTTGACTATCATTACCGAACTCATCTGGCAAGTCACAAGTGTTCTTTTTCTCTTTCGTCTCTGCCAAAAGGTGTCTCAACGCGTTTCTGTCTGGCGACATCGCTGCTGCCAGTCGCAACTGCTTGTTCAACTTCTTGTCTTCTTTCAAATCATAGCCTACAGCAAGAAGCACCTGTGCAATGGTAAAATACGGATACGTAGCGACAAGCGACGACAACTTTTCAATGTCATCATCATTTATCGACTGCGGATTTTTTATAATATATTGAAATCTTTCCTTATCCATATTATTACCAGTTAACGACAGCTTTATTAAAAATATCTTGACATAAATCTTCTATAATCTGTTCTACCAAGACATCTTGAACGGCATTCAAATCCTGACTGCTAGGATAGTCCTGATACTGTGAAAACCTCTGCTCAAAGTCTTTAGACTCATCATATTTATTTGTAAACCTAACATTTACCGTCACCGTCAGTCTGTTCATAGCAGCAGTCTGATTACCAGTGATAGCAATTGGAGCAGTACTATAGCCTGTTATCTCCCCTTCTAAAGCTAAGTCACCATTTTGCGGCACAGATTGCAAAGTCGTTTGATTTACAAACATATCATTCAAGGCATTGGTGAGAGCATTGCTCAACAAAGGATTGACGAGCTGCGCATTGTTAGGGAAATATTGCACAGAAACAGTCTTAGCCTCTGCTGGAATAGAAGCTCCTGAGAAGGTATATATTCCGCAGCCACTGAAAAGACAACAAGACAACAAGACAACAAGACAACAAGCATTTTTTAAAAGTCGCAAAGTAAAATGTCTTTGCGTCTCTGTGTCTCTGTGTCTCTGTGTCTTTATATCTTTAAAGTCTCTCATCAAAGGTTGATTTTGTATTCGTTAATTTTTCTGTACAATGTTCTCTCGCTGATGCCTAGTTCCTTGGCAACGTCTTTTCTCTTGCCTTTATGTCTTTCTAAAGCCTTACATATCAGTTCTTTCTCTGTCTGAACCAAAGATAATGTCTCTGTTTCTTTCACCACTGGCTTTTCTTCTTCTTCATTATCTTGAACATAGACAAACGCATCCTCTTCCTCTTCCATCGGAGTAATGACGGTAGCATTTATCGGTGTGATATTCGTTGGCTCTGGAAGATGCTGAATCGTTCCGCTATTTCTTTGTTCCGACAATTCCTTGACAGTACGGCGTAGTTCTAATATATCATTTTTCATATCGAACAGCACCTTATATAATATGTCACGTTCGGAAAGCGGGTCTTCTTCTTTGCCACCTTTGTAAAGCGTTGGCAATGAAGTGACATTATTATTTGGCAGATAGTTTTTAAGGATATCTGGTGTTATCACTCTTTCCTCTTCGATGATAGAGATTTGTTCCGTGATATTTTTCAGCTGTCTGATGTTTCCATCCCAGCGATATTTTTCCAACATCACTACAGCTTCAGGTGTGAGCTGCACTGCTGGCATACGATATTTCTCTGCGAAGTCGGCGGCGAACTTTCTGAATAAAAGCTTGATATCTTCCTTACGTTCGCGTAATGCTGGTATTCTGATAGGCACGGTGTTGAGACGATAGTAAAGGTCTTCTCTGAACTTGCCTTTTTCTATTGCCAAAGGAATGTTAAGGTTGGTAGCTGCTACTATTCTTACGTCTGTCTTCTGAACCTTTGAAGAACCCACTTTGATGAACTCGCCGTTTTCCAAGACTCTAAGAAGTCGCGCCTGTGTTGCGAGTGGCAACTCTCCTACCTCATCAAGGAAGATGGTACCGCCGTCAGCCACTTCAAAATAACCTTTTCTAGTGTCGATAGCTCCAGTGAAAGAGCCTTTCTCGTGACCGAATAACTCTGAGTCGATAGTGCCTTCTGGAATAGCACCACAGTTGATGGCAAAATAGTTCTTGTGTTTTCTCGAACTATTCTGATGTATTATCTGAGGGATAACATCTTTACCAGTACCGCTCTCACCATTGATTAACACGGTAAGGTCGGTGCTGGCAACTTGCACCGCAATCTCAATCGCACGATTGAGTTGCGGGCTGTTACCTATTATCTTAAATCGTTGTTTTATTGATTGGATGTCTTGAATGTCCATTTTATCTTAATGTCGCTTTAAGTTGTTGTTCTATTGCAGATTGAATCTTAGCCATTGTCTTTTCAATAACCTTATCTGTCAATGTCTTCTGAGTATCAAGCAAAACAAAACTCAAAGCATATTGTTTCTTACCTTCTGGAATCTTATCGCCAGTGTAGATGTCAAACAAACCTACAGATTTCAAGATTTTGTTTTCTGCTGTCAAAGCAACATTCTTAATTTGTTCGAATGTCACATTCTTATCAAGAATCAATGCCAAGTCACGACGTACTGCTGGGAATTTTGGCAATGGTTCATAACGAACTGCCTTAGCTTCTTTATTAGCTTTCAATAAATTATCCCAGTTCATTGTAGCATGATAGACTTCTCTCTTCAAATCGAACAACTTCAATGTCTTTTGATTGATTTTGCCGAGAGTGCATAACTCCATGCCGTTAAGAGTGTAGACTAATGAATATTCGTAATGTTTTACGTTACCTTCTGTCATCTCAAGTTTTTCAACATCTATATTGAGTTTATGTAAAACTCCCAAGACATATTTCTTAAGTTCATAGAAGTCGACGTTCTGTGGTTTGTTGCTCCATAATTCTTCTTTATCTTTACCTGTGATGAACAAATCTAAATTGTAAATCTCGGTATATGGTGATAATGAAACGCCTTCTTGTTTTTTGTCAGCGTCATAGAAATATGTGTTACCGAATTCGAAGAACTTGATGTCGAAGATTTTGTGGTTGTGGTTGTTTTCGATGCTCTTCAAACCGCCGAATAACAATGACTGACGAAGTACGTTTAAGTCGGAGCTTAATGGATTTAATATCTTGACATTTCTATTTTCATCGAAGCTGTCCATGTCTCTAGCGTATGACTCTTTTGTCAAAGAGTTGTTCATGATTTCATAGAAACCATTAGAAGCTAACATGATAGAAATGTTTCTCTTCAATTTTTCTGGATCTGGCTTAGCCACTACGTTGAGTGTAGCGTTAATCTTTTCTGGAATAGCGATGTTGTCGTAGCCGTAGATACGTAAGATTTCTTCTACTAAGTCAGCTGGACGATAAACGTCAACTTTACATGTTGGAACGTCGACTGTCACTGCTTCATCGTTAAGTTCAACGACTTTGCAATCTAAGTTCTTCAAGATATTGACAGCTATTTCTTTTTCAATCTCTTGACCAGCGATTTTGTTGAGGTAAGCGAATTTAAGTTCTACGCGTACTGGTGTAAAATCACCGTTAACTATATCTTTAACTTCTGAAGACACTGTTCCGCCTGCTAATTCTTTAACCAACAAAGCTGCGCGTTTCAATGCGTAGATTGTCATGTTAGGGTCGCAGCCACGTTCAAAACGGAAGCTGGCGTCTGTTTGCAAACCATGATATTTTGAAGTCTTTCTTACTGATGTTGGGTTGAAGTAAGCACTTTCAATGAAAATGTTTGTTGTTTCTTCTGTCACGCCTGACTCTGCTCCACCGAATACGCCAGCGATACACATTGGTTCTTCTGCGTTGCAAATCATCAAGTTTGTTGCGCTGAGCTTACGTTCTACGCCATCTAAAGTAACGAATGGAGTGCCATCGTTGAGGCATTTGACAACGACTTTTTTACCTTTGATTTTATCAGCGTCGAAGATGTGAAGAGGCTGACCTGTCTCCATCAAGACGTAGTTAGAGATGTCGACGATATTATTGATAGAACGAAGTCCGATAGCTTCGAGTCTATGTTTCAACCATTTTGGTGAAGGACCTACTTTCACGCCGCTGACTGTCACGCCAGAGTAACGAGGACAAGCCTTTGTATCTTCAACGACGATTTCGATATCGTTGCTTGTATTTTCAACTTTAAAATCTTCTACTGAAGGAATGTTGAGGTGATATTTATCTGTTTTCTCTTGATAATTGAGAGCAGCCACGAGGTCGCGGTTGACGCCTATGTGAGAAGTAGCGTCTGAACGGTTAGCTGTGAGACCTATTTCCAAAGTGGTATCTTGTTCTACAGGGAAATAGAAAGAAGCAGGCTTTCCGACTTCATAATCTTCAGGAAGCACCATGATGCCGTCGTGTGACTCGCCGATTTGAAGCTCGTCTTCAGCGCATATCATACCTTCTGAAACCTCACCGCGAATCTTGCCTTTTTTAATTGTAAATGACTCGTTGCCACTATAAAGTTCTGTGCCTATTGTAGCGACCAAAACCTTCTGACCTTCTGCTACGTTAGGAGCTCCACAAACGATGTTGAGAGGTTCTTCTGCACCGACATCAACTTTTGTAATATGAAGGTGATCTGAATTTGGATGGTCAACGCAATAGATAACCTTACCTACGACAACGCCTTTCAATGCGCCTTTTATTGATTCATAAGGAGTTAAATCTTCAACCTCGAGACCTGTTCCTGTTAATTTCTTTGCTATTTCTTCTGCTGATAATTCGCAGTTGATATACTGCTTAAGCCAATTATAAGATACTTTCATTGTAAAATCATGATTTAAAATGCAAAGATAACATTTTATGACAAAATGTCAGAGAATTTTTTAATAAAAATTCATAATGCTTAATGCATAATGCATAATTATCACTTACAACAAAATTATGCATTATGAATTATGAATTATGAATTGTAATCACCCAATCCTTCCCCAGTCGAAGCCGTTGGCGAAATTCTTATTAAAGAAGTCTTTTGTTATCTGATGTTCAGGTTTCGACAGAGTTGGGTCGTTGTCCAGCAAGAGATTCACCATTCTTCTGGTGTGTCTGATGATAGGCTCGTCTTTAGTAAAGTCACCCATTTTCATCTCTATCATTCCCGACTGCCGTGTACCTTGCGTCTCGCCAGGACCTCTCAGTTGAAGGTCAGCTTCTGCTATCTCAAAGCCGTCGTTGGTACGTACCATAGTCTCCATTCTCTTCTTGCCTTCGCCAGTAATTTTATGGTCGGTCATCAAGATACAATACGATTGTTCTGCGCCACGTCCAACACGTCCTCTCAGCTGATGCAATTGTGAAAGTCCGAATCTGTTAGCGTTTTCAATAATCATGACGGAAGCGTTAGGCACATTAACCCCGACTTCAATAACTGTGGTTGCCACCATGATATGCGCTTGGTTTTTCACAAAACGCTGCATCTCGAAGTCTTTATCCTCGGCACTCATCTGTCCGTGCACAACGCAAATCCTATAGTCAGGTTCTGGGAAGTCGCGCAACAATGACTCATATCCTTCTTGAAGGTTTATCAAATCCATCTTCTCCGATTCCTTTATGAGAGGATAGACGACATAAATCTGATGTCCTGCCGCTATTTCTTTTTTCATAAAAGAGAGAAGTCGCAGACGTTGTTCCTGATAGAGATGCACTGTCTGAATCGGTTTTCTTCCTGGAGGCAGCTCATCGATTTTCGACACGTCGAGGTCTCCGTATTGTGTCATGGCGAGGGTACGAGGTATCGGTGTCGCCGTCATGACGAGAGTATGCGGTGGATACTGTGTCTTTTCCCAGAAACGAGCACGTTGAGCTACGCCAAAACGATGCTGCTCATCGACGATGCAGAGTCCGAGTTGCTTGAATTTCACAGTCTCTTCGATGAGAGCGTGTGTGCCTATCACAATATTAATGTCGCCGTTTTCGAGTGCCGGCAATATATTCTTTCGTTCTTTTTGTTTGGTAGAACCAGTCAGCAACGCCACTGTGACTTTCATGTCACCGAGCATCTTCTTGATTGTCTCATAATGCTGTGTAGCGAGTATTTCTGTCGGTGCCATCAGCGCTGCCTGAAAACCATTGTCGAGGGCGAGTAGCATCACCATGAGAGCCACTATCGTCTTGCCGCTACCCACGTCACCTTGCAACAACCTGTTCATCTGGTATCCAGTCTTCAAGTCGCTACGAATCTCCTTGATGACACGTTTCTGTGCGTTGGTAAGAGGAAACGGCAGATGTTCGTTATAGAAGGTATTGAAATAATCGCCTACATTATTGAAGACAACGCTTCTTGTATTCAGCGTCCTTTCTTTTTTATTGAGAAGGAGTCTCAGCTGGAAAAAGAAATGCTCTTCATATTTCAACCGTGTCGTAGCGAGATGAATATCGTTACTGTTCAGAGGAAGATGTATCTTATAGAATGCAGCCTTTCTCGGAAGCAATCTGTCTTGCATTATCAAAGATGCAGGGAGGTTTTCTGGTATCATCTCCCATGTCTGAAGCACGAGCGTCTTTATTATCTTGGCAATCTGTTTCGTTCCAAGTCCTGCGTTACGCAGTTTCTCAGTAGTATTATAAACACCTTGCAGGCTCTCCCCGACAACTCTGTCGTTAGGGTCATATTCTTCTATGTCAGGATGCGTGAAAGAGAATCTATTGTTGAAGACGTTAGCCTTGCCGAAAAGGAGGTATTTCTTTCCTGGAATGAATTTATTCTTTATCCATTTAAGGCCTTTAAACCAGACCAGTTCTATGGAGCCCGTCTCGTCGGAAAATGTCGCGCTGATACGTGTCGCACGAGGCTCGCCATGCGTCTTCACGTTGGATACCGTTCCGACAAGCTGGTAATATACAGTGTCATCATAAATCTGGTTTACCTTATGTATCTTGCTGCGGTCAACATATCTGAAAGGGAAATATTCGAGAAGGTCTTGAAACGTAAAGACACCAAGTTCTTTGTTAAGAAGCTCGGCACGTTTCGGACCCACGCCTTTCAGGAATTCTATTTTTGTCTGAAAAATATTGACCATTTTGATGTTATAAATTTTGGTTTGTAAAGATAAGAAAAGTCAACTGACGACTGACAACCTACAACAGTTTTTTTAATCACAGAAACTAAAAACCTCAGAAACTCAAAAATTATGAAATTCTGAGATTCTGAGATTTTTAGGTTTTGAGATTTTGAGGTTTTGAGATTTATTAATATTCCCAAAGACTTTGTTCAAAATCTATGATAGATTGTTTGATACGTTCTGACTCACGGAGAGCATCTGCGTCTTTAGCATATTCGTTGATACTACGGTCGAAGACATTATCTTCTCTGATGATATAGCTATCGAATATTCTCTTCATGAACACGTCATCGTAGCTAAGTTTAGCTGCTGAGTTAGAGCGGTTAAAGAATGGTGACGCTGCCAAGACCTTACGGAGGTTGTCATCGTAAGGAACCCAGAACAAACGTTGTGGTACGAGTTCGCCGTCTTTTTCAACGACTCTGATAGGACAGATAGCGATAATCTTAACGAGCATCTCTGACCTTTGCTTATCGAAGTACCATACTTCTTTTATCTGACAACGTTGTACTTCAGCAGAATTCATTTCTGACTCGACATTCTTAACTTCGAGAACATTACCATAATCGTCGGTTGTCTGAATCTGTTGTACGCTCATGATTTGTGTCTTGATTTCATCCCAGCTTGTTGTGTTAATCAATTCACCTGTGATTATCTCATCTTTATAAGCCACCACACCTGATGTTGGGTCTAACAAAGCCTCTTTCAAGATGGTATAGAGGTTTCTTAAATTTGTATGAGGTGTTGTTGGGAAATAAAATCCTTGATTCATTTTTTGACGGAAGTCTATTTCGCGCCAAATGGTCTTTTGCCACATGACATCAGCTTCTCTAACAGAAGACGATGGCATAGGTGTTCTTATGCCTGTTCCATTTTCATCAAAAAGTCCATCTATTACTGCAGACTCTTCGTCTTCAAAGAAACTTTGAGCAGAGGCTTTTGGCACAAACAGAAGGCCTAATCCTATGAAAGCTAATATTACAAATAATTTCTTCATTATGCTGTTATTTAAAATTAGTTCTTAAGTTCAATAGTGATTGGTGTATTAAGAATACGTTCTTCACCATCTGGTGATTTCACTTTAATATTTTCAATTGTGATACGTTGACCACGTCGTGCGCTCTTGACGAGGTCTTCAACATCTTTATTGAATTTACGTCCTTTAATACCTTTGATAGGTTTAAGATAACCTCCAACGATTGTTGACACATCGTATGAAAGGATCTGTGAGTGATAACCTTCAAAATCGAAGTCTGGCATTGTCAACACGAAGCCGCCTGCTGCCAAGATTTCTTCTTTGGTAAATTTATCGTTTGTCTTGCCATTAAGTACTGGCACTGGGTCTGGAGTACGTTTCAAGCGGAAGTCGCAGTTATCCAAAACCATTCTCTTGCCATCTATCATTGTAGAGACAACGACTGTTGTGATATTGCCTTCATTACCTGGCTTAACGAAATACTCACCGTTGTTACCTTTAATAAGTTCGCCATTTGTAACGTCGACATTGATTTGGTTTGCAGTGAAACCTGGAGCTGATATCGCGATAGGGTTTTCCAAACCTCTATACATCACGTTCATTTTAGTTGGTGTCACGTTTGCTGACGGTGGAGCCACTGTATAAGATGTGTTGAATGGATATGGCTCAACTTCACCTGTCAAAGGGTTCTTCATTTCTACAACACCTGCTATCGACTGTTCGCCTTCTGCATTTGCTGGCACCTTGATTTTAATGACACCTTGTGTACTTGACACTTCGTTGATAGCATGAGCGTTAGCTCTTGAGAAGTCCTTAACGCCTTTTGCATATTTAGCGTTAAATTCTTTAGTGTCGTCTGAAGCAACGATAAACACGTCAGCTTCGAAATCCTGACCTTTCAAGACGTATGTTGTCTTAGGGAAGACCTTAGCTTCAAGGGTATTGAATTTAAAGTCGCTTGCACCTATATTCTTATACAACTCAGTGATAGCATCGTATTCTATAGTCTGCACTTCTCCAACTATTTCATTGATGATTGATATCGCAGCTGGGATGATAATTTGGTTGAAGTTTTTCATCTCCCATGTTAGAGATTCACCGTTAGCTGCATAATATTGTCCGTCTGTATTCAAACCGACATGGTTCTCAAAGTTAACGATTCCTGAAGATTTCAATGCCTCGATGACATATTGACGATATTCTTCAATTTTTTTACGAAGAACTTCAGCATTACCTTGTTCTATCATAAAAGCTGTAACAGCATCGTGTTTATCCTTGCCTTTGATATTATCGAAATTAACTCTATGGAAAACGCGTCTGTTCTTTTTTGCATCAGCTTTTCCTCTGTCTAATATCACGGCGTCTTCTTCTTTTTCAGGGTTAAGAAGTTCTTCTTCGGTCACGCCATTATTTTGTACTAACAAAGCGAGTTTTATATCTCTTTCAATGAAATTGATAAACTCATCTGTCTTAGTACGTATCTCTTGAGCTTTATTCCAATATTCAGCTGTCTTTTCAGGATGTTTGTTATATTGTTGCTCAAATGTATTGTAATAATCTTCTATCTTTTTATCGACGCTAGAGTATGCATTTTCGAGGCCGTCGTTCACAGTAGTGAAAGCATCGATAACTTCAACAGAGACGTTCAATGCTAACATAGCTGTGAGCATCAGATACATCATACCGATCATCTTCTGCCTTGGGGTTTCTTTTGCTCCTGACATCTTTGATTTTTTTAAGTTAATAATAGCTTAACAAAAATTCTGTTTACTTAACGTCTTTACCCATTGCTGAAAGCATGTTTCCATAAACTGCGTTAAGAGCTGTCATGCGTTTTGACAAGTCAGCGATTTGGTGGTTAAGAGCTTCTGTTGATGTAGCAGATGCATTAACTTTCTCTATATATTCTGACATTGTCTTATTCAACTTATTATTTGTCTCTACAAATATTGCTGAGTTTTGGAGTTGTATTTCGAGAGTGCCTACTGCTTCAGCAGCTTTTTTCATAGCTTTTGCATAATCGCTTGTTGCTGCTACTGCATTGCTAATCTCAGCCATCTGAGCTGCGTTTTCGCTGAGTTTGTTGATACCGGCTCCTAATCTTTCAAGAACTTGTTCGTTGATATTAGCTTTAGCAAACATCTCATCGAGCTGTGTTGATGCTGTTGCATTTGTGTTTCTTGCCTTTCTTTCTGTTGCTGGTCTCTCACCGTCTTCTGCCAACTCTGGATATACCAAGCTCCAGTCTGGTTCCATATGTGGTGCTTCAAATGATGACAATATAAATATCAAAGCTTCAACTGTTAAACCTGCTGCCAACATTATATTTGCAGCTTGACCTGGTAACCAATGTGTAAGTTTAAACAAAGCACCTATAAGAACAACAGCTGCGCCCCAGCCATAAACATAACCCATTACAACTTTACCTTTTCTGCTTTGTAACTTTTGACCGAACTTCTTAAACATAACTTCTACTTTTTTATGTATTTTTAATCTTTTTTTTATTAATAAACTCTTGAGGCTTTGTTCATATTGTCACCTTCGTTGCGACCTAAGAAAGGCTGTACACAACGGAAACCGATATAACATTTTGCTGTATCTTGATATTCATAAGTACGTGTTGTCACTTCAAGATAATATGCAATGTCTTTCCATGAACCGCCACGGATGACCTTTCTCTTCATAATTGCTGGATCGGTAGCCTTAGCATTGTATGTGTAGTTTGGATTAATATCCCAAGTGTTATATGACAATGGGTCGTAAGCGCTGTTTGTCCATTCTGCGACATTACCTGCCATATCATACAAGCCCCAATCGTTTGGAGGATAATGACCGACTATAGTTGTTCTTAATGCGCCGTCAGCGATGTAGTTGCCACGCAAAGGCTTGAAGTTAGCGAGGAAACAGCCTCTGTCGTTACGAGTGTATGGTCCACCCCATGGATATGGGTTCATGTGGTTGCCGCCGCGTGCTGCCCACTCCCATTCAGCTTCTGTTGGAAGACGGTACTCTAACAAAGCTGCTGTCTCATCTTTCTGTGATTTTAGATATTTGTTGAGTTTCTCTGTACGCCAGATACAGAAAGCTTTGGCTTGGTTCCAGTTGACACCAACTACAGGATAATGGTCATATGCGACATGCCAGAAATATTTCTCTGTCAATGGATCGTTGAATGAATGTGCATAGTCGTAAACCCATGCTAATGTATCTGGATAGACATTAATCTTTTCTTTCTTGATGAATACAGATCTGTCTCTCATACCTTGAGAACGGTTTGCGAAACTAGCATCTTGGTAGTTGGCTTCACTTTGAAAATCTTTTCTTGCTGCTGCTTGAAGATCTATCCAATAATATTCATAGTACAATTTTCTTGTATCTATTTCTTTCTTTCCAAAGAAACGCTCAGATTCTGGAATGAATAACCCTTCAACGAGTTCTTCGTTTGTCCAGTCTATCTTCTCATCCCAATTCAAGACTGGCACATCATATAACTCTCCAGTTTTTGGGTCTTGTGTTATGAGATATGAGTCACTCAATTCTGTATCTCCTAAAATCTTTCTTGCAATGGAATCTCTTACCCAATTCACAAACTCACGATATTCGTTATTTGTAATTTCTGTCTCATCCATATAAAACGAAGATACAGAAATAGTCTTAGGCTGTGTTATTTGTGTTGATGCTATATCTTGACCTCCTACTCCCATTGTATAACTTCCTTGTGGAATAAAAGCCATTCCGAATGGTTTATGGTGATTGAATACTACAGATCGTTTTCTTACACCTACCAATTCTCCTTGGTTTGTATTACTACAACTTACAAGAGCTAAGATAACAAAACTTAATACTAATAATTTTTTCATTCTTTTATTTTATTTGTGCTTATTTTCCTCAATATTCGACATTTACATAGTCACTTGCAAATGTAAATAAAATATTTTTATGATTTATGTCTATTTTTTTACAAATATCTAATGCTATGATAAATTCTCGGCGACTTCTCTAAATTCATCTTGAACAGATAGCTTATACAAATTTCATGTGAACCTTGTACCACCAAGCCCATAGTGTTTATGTCATAAGAATATGATATATGAATGTCGTTAAATTTAAATCCAACCATAGCAGCTACCGACTCCTGAAAGCGATAGTTTATACCACCCCACACCTTATTATTATATAGGAGCTTCGTTCCAACATTGAACTGTGTTGATGCAATGTCACTCATGATACACATCGAAGGAAGCAACTTGAACAAAGGATTATTGAACTGATGTTCATATCCTGCCATCAAATATAAAGTCCTGTCACCGACAAAACTTGCACTCGATGTAGCACTTGATGACAACTCCTTGCCTTTCGACTCAAATAAGTTTGTGACAGACAGACCTACATAAAACGTCTCAGGAATCTGCCAGAACAAACCAAGGTTAGCATCTATAAGCATATCACTTTGATCACCTTGTGGGATGGCTGGGTCGTTGTCTACCGTTGGATGAAAATTACCGAAATCCACACTACGATTCAACATATTCAAAGCTAAACCTATACCCAATTTACCTGCGCCCAAATCAGCATGGAAAGAATAACCTAAATTGATATTAACATTATCCTCAAAGCCAATCTTGTCGCTCATCACCGATAATGACGCACCGCCCTTCAAGAATGGAACTGGCATATCTCCTGAAAACAGTGTTGTCGTCGGAGACACATTATTTCCGTCCATATCTTTAAAACCAGCCCATTGGTTTCTGTAGATTCCCATCACATTGATACCGTCGCTAAATCCGCCGAAACCTGGGTTGACAGTAGCATATGAGTTGCTGTAATTTGTAAACATAGGTGCTTGCTGAGCTAGCATCACACTGCTAACCGCTACAAAAATAATAGTCAGTATATATCTTATTTTTTGCACCATATTACTAATTACGTTATTCTTAAACTTATATTTCTTTCGTTTATTGTGTAAAAAATAAATTAGAACAGCCATCTGATAATATCATTGCCGTTTGCAACTATCAAAAGGGCAAATAATATTACGAGTCCGATAGTCTGCGCTATCTCTAAAAACTTATCGCTTGGTTTTCTTCTTGTAATGATTTCCACCAGTAAGAACAATACGTGACCGCCATCGAGAGCTGGTATAGGCAAAATGTTCATGACTGCCAAGATGATTGAGAGGAATGCTGTAAGATTCCAGAATGCGAACCAATTGAATTGATTTGGGAAGATATTACCTATAGTGATAAATCCGCCGAGGCTCTTATAAGCTTTTGTTTCTGGTTGGAAGAGTAGTTTCAATGAATTCCAGTAGTCGCTGAGTTCTTTGCCAGTCTTATGGAATCCTCTTGGTATTGCTTCGAAGAATGAATATTCTACTGTGCTGAGATTGATGGTTTCTGTATATACTCCGATTTTTGCTTCTTGTGGAAGATGCATCGCCATCTGTAAAGTATCGCCATTTCTTACCACATCAAAATTAACATCGCTATCAGCGAAATTGACTATCTGTTTTGAGAAGTCTTGGAAATATGGTGTTGCAACGCCATTGATAGCGATAATTCTATCACCTATCTTCATTCCTGCTTCTTTCGCTGGAGAACCCGGAGAGAAGTCCTTGATGACGAATGGGAATCTGTATGTCATTATCAGTTCCTGAGCTTGAGCAAGCTTGCCGAGTGCTTCTTCATCTATCTCAATGGTTTTCTTAACGCCGTCTCTTTCTACCACAACGTCTCTGTTATCTTCTAACAGCATCGCCTTCTGTATATTGGCAAACTCTTCTATGTAGTTACCACCTACCGACAATATCTTATCGCCATCTTGAAAACCTAGCTCGTTGGCTAATGAATTTGTCACGATACCATATCTGTTCACTTCTGCAGTTGAAACATATTGTTCGCCTCTGGAAATGAGCAAACCTGTGTAAATGAAATAAGCCAAGACTACGTTCATCACAACGCCACCAATCATTATGATAAGTCTCTGCCATGCTGGTTTGCTTCTGAACTCCCATGGTTGTGGAGCTTGCTGCATCTGACCCAAGTTCATCGACTCGTCAATCATGCCAGCAATGCTGCAGTAACCTCCGAGAGGCACCCAGCCTATACCGAATTCTGTGTGTTCTTCATCTGTACGCCAATCGTCTTGTGGAAGTGTGCTAAGGTCGATGGCTTCGTAAGTGTAAGATTTCTTATTGGTTATTGGGTCTATATGTTCGTGGGTGATATATTTATCAGGAACATTTTTGCTGAAGAAAGCGAAACGCCATTTGCCATGGACTTTTTTACATCTGAAGATAGAGAAACTAGGATTGAAAAACATGTAGAATTTCTCTACTCTTGTCTTAAATATGACTGCTGCTATAAAATGACCGAACTCATGAATCAAGACCAACAAAGACAATGACATCACGAGTTGTATGATTTTTATTAAGATACCCATTTCTATAAAATTAGTTTAGCTTGCAAAGATACGAAAAAGTTTATTTGATATTGCTTTCAAACGAAATATAATCTGCAGGATTTAAAGGAGTGCCATTATACCATAATTCGAAATGAAGATGAGGCCCTGTAGACTGACTGCCGCTGCTACCATAAATAGCGATAGCATCGCCGGCATTGACGAAATCGCCCTCTTCTTTTAGCAATACTGCATTATGTTTATAAATAGAGAATAGATTTCCATTATGCTGTATGCCAATACAATAACCATTATCAACAGTCCAATCTGAATAAATCACAGTACCGTCTGCTGTAGCCTTAATAACGGAATTGTTGCTTGCAACCAAATCAGTACCGAAATGTTTTGCCTCTCTATTGAAATGCTGGGTGACAATGCCATTTATAGGGGCAAAAAACGAAACCAGCTTAAACTCTTGATTAACTTCAGACATTATCTTGTTAGCAAACAAATTGTTACGCGTCTCTTCCTCGTATCCAATTCTAAAAAGACTGTCTTGCTTGGAATTTTTGATTACTATATCATCAAAATTAGTATTAGAAGATTTTGCCAACAACGAATTGACGCTATCTGTCTCAAAATCTTCTCCGTTGATGATTCTTTTCAGATTATTTATGTACAAATCTTTTTGTTTAAAGACGAGCTCTAAAGAATCGGCACGTCTTTCCATCTCATACACTCTGCGGTTCAAGCTGACATCGGTATAACCTGGAATATATTCTCTAAGAGGAGTAAAAGCTATCAGATAGGTTACCAACACTATAAGCAATACCGATGAAACCACAAGAATATTGAAAAAGTTTAGAATGGTGAGCTTAAAATGTGCCTTTTCCTCGTATGTGTCGTTGCTATACACTACAACACGATACTTTTTCCTTATCTTGTCTTTGATTTTTTCTTTTTTATTTATTTCTTTATCATTCATACTATTCTAATTTGAAAGATTATATCTCTCAGGATGTTTTGCATTGATACCACGATAGAAAGCCTCCATCTGCTTCCAGTCCTCTTCATAATCTCCTGAAGGATAAAACATCGGGCCAAATCCTAATTCTTTTTTCTTAAAATCAAGAAATCCCATCACAATTGGAACATTTGCTTTCAATGCTATATAATAAAAGCCTTTTTTCCAGTTATGAACAAGCTTTCTGGTTCCTTCCGGTGTTAGAATAATATTCAAATCATCATATTTGCTAAACATAGCAGCCACTTGATTTACAATATTATTATTTCTGCTTCTGTCGACAGGTATTCCTCCCATCTTCAACAACAATGACTTCAAAACTGGAATTTCGAAAAATTCTTTCTTAATCAAATATCTAACGTTTCTGTCAAGATAACAATATGCAAGACGACCAAGGATAAAATCAGCGATGCTGGTATGTGGCGCTACTGCTATAACACATTTTCTCACATCTTCAGGTATAACACCAACAAGTTTCCAGCCTGTGAGTTTAAAAGCCTTTCGTCCTAACCAATTCCACATTCCCATAACTATATATCCAATTGTAAATTAAGAGATTCTTTAATATTTGCCACATTCGGATTATCACCAGCCATCTTCTCAAATTTCTGTTTGTCAGTATACAAGACCACTTCTTTAGGCCTTTCTACAACTTCCTCTTTGAGAACAAACTGATTGTTATGCAATGCGTTCTTCAGATACTCATGAAGCGCATACATATTATTCTGATCTTTTACGACCAAAATATTATCTATTTTAAAACTTACCGTCGTTGGACTTGTCATCCTAGGTTCTGCATTTTTAATGCCTGCCACGAAAACTGGAGAGTTGTTCTGATATTTCTCTACAAAAGCATTCCAAGCTGTTGTCAGCTGTTCCTGACTGAAAGGAGTATTCCACACTTCTTCTACGACTTCCGCTTTCTTTGGTTCCTCAGCTGTTATCGAAATAGTACTAGTTCTGCCTAACCTACCCATTCTTACAGTTGTTGGCTGTTGGCTATTAGTTGTTGGCTGCTGACTACTAGCCGTTGGCTGCTGACTATTAGTTGTTGGCTGCTGGCTGCCAGCTGCTGGCTGTTGACTAGGAACTGGTGTCGGAGTCGGAGTCGAAACTTGTTGTTGCACTTGCACCTGTTGTTGCACTTGCACTTGTGGCTGAGGTCTCATCTGCGGTTGCTGATAACCAACAGTTGGCTGTTGACTGTTGACCATTGGCTGTTGACCCTCAACATAACACATTTTCATCAAACAAATCTCGACATGAAGTCGTTTGTTATTGCTGTTTCTGAAGTTCAAATCACATTGGTTAGCAAGGTCTAAGGTCTTCAAAAGAAAATATTGAGAACATCTTTGAGCTTGTTCGACATATCTGGCTTTCAGCTGACCGCTTACCTCCATCAGCTCAACAAGTCGCTGATCTCTGCCGAGGAGCAGGTTTCTAAGATGCGTTGCCAAGCCTTGTATAAAATGCTGGATGTCGAATCCGTTTTCCACCACATTATTGAGCAAAAGCAAGATTGAGTTATTGTCTTTATTTAGGATATAATCCACCATCCTGAAATAATAGTCGTAATCGAGGACATTAAGATTGCTGATTACATCTTTGTAGGTAAGGTTTTTACCTGAGAAGCTTACCATTTGGTCGAAGATGGAGAGAGCGTCGCGGAGTGCTCCATCAGCTTTTTGAGCTATGATATTAAGAGCCTCTTCTTCTGCGACTATATTTTCTTTAGCAGCGATATTCTGCAAATGCTTGCTAATGTCATCTGTAGTAATTCTCTTGAAGTCAAAGATTTGACATCTGGACAAGATTGTCGGGATGATTTTATGTTTTTCTGTAGTAGCAAGAATGAATTTGGCATACGCTGGCGGTTCTTCCAATGTCTTAAGGAAAGCATTGAAAGCTGCCTGTGAAAGCATATGAACCTCATCTATGATATAAACCTTGTATTTTCCAAGCTGTGGTGGTATTCTCACCTGATCGACAAGGTTGCGGATATCGTTGACGGAATTGTTAGACGCAGCATCTAACTCATAGATGTTAAATGAGTTTGAGCTATTAAAGTTTCTACACGATTCACATTCATCGCAAGCCTCCATATTGGCTGTAGGGTTCATGCAATTTATGGTTTTTGCCATGATTCTAGCACAAGTGGTCTTACCCACACCTCTTGGTCCGCAAAACAAGAATGCTTGTGCCAAAGTATTTGTCTTTATCGCATTCTGCAATGTTGATGTAATAGCTTTCTGTCCAACTACACTATCAAAAGTTATTGGTCTGTATTTTCTTGCTGATACTACAAAATCATCCATGATAACATTTTTTTCGTGCTGTAAAATTACGAGTTTTCCGTGATTCTTTTTATTTTTTTTATAAAAAAGTTCATATATAAACGCTAATTACTTATTTTTGCATATTTGGAAATTCATCAAAAAATAAAAGACTAAAAAAAGAGTTATATTTCTCGATTAGATTTTAAATTGTCAGAAAAGTGTTGGAAATCAGAAATAACAGATATGGAATTATCGCAGTACTTTTAGCGGTATTAATGTTGAGCTCATGTTCTACAAAGAAAAACAAGTGGAACAGAAGAGTTTATCACAATATGACCAGCCATTATAATGTCTGGTGGAATGGCGACCAAAGCATCAGAGAAGGCGAGAAATCATTAAAGGAAAGCGTAAAAGATGATTACACCAGCATCTTGCCAGTGTTCAATTATGGAACAAAAGAAAATGCTTTGTCACTCAATTCAAGCATGGATAGAGCCATAGAAAAATCGTCGATAGCTATCCAACGTCACTCTATGTATTTCGGAGGAAAAGAATATGTAAAATGGATTGACGACTCATATCTCCTCATGGCTAAGGCCAATTTCTACAAACAAGAGTATATCCCAGCTCGCCGTACATTCGATTTCGTCGCGAATTCATACAAAGACAATGACATAAAATATGTAGCTAATCTCTGGTTAGCAAAGACATATATCGAGACACAACAGTATCCAAAAGCCGAAACACTACTTCAGTCTTTGATAGTAGCCACATCTGAAAATGATAAGATGCCAAAATACGTGAGAAACAACCTCGACTTAGTTTTGGCTGATTATTATATCAAAACAAAACAATATGACAATGCCGTCAAATACCTCAGAAGCGCATTGTTAAAGAACCTTAAGAAAAGCACTAGAGCTAGAACAATGTTTATCTTAGGTCAAATTTATGAACATCAAGGTGATAACAGAAGAGCTACCGAACAATTCAAAGCTGTCATAAAGAAACACCCTGGCTACGAGATGACTTTTGAAGCTCAGATGAACCTTGCAAAATGCCACGATTCACACGACACAACGTCAATAATGAAAATGTTCTGGAAGATGCTCGACGACTCCAAGAACACAGAATACAAAGACCGTATCTTCTATGCCATGTCGGATGTCGCATTAAAGAAAAATAACGAAGACCTTGGCATTAAGTATCTTAGAAGATCTGTCGCTACAAGCACAAACAATAACAGACAGAAAGTAAAGTCTTCATTGAAGGCAGCGTCGATGTTGTTCGACAATAAAGACTATATCTTGTCTCAAGCTTATTACGACACCGTCGTCATGACGATGGACAGAACATATCCAGAATACGACAGTCTCCTTAACCTGTCAGTTATGTTGTCTGACTTGGTCGATAATCTCAGCACATACCAACTACAAGACAGTTTGCTACGTCTTGTAAAGATGGACTCTGTGTCAAGAAATAAGATTATCACAAAAGTCATTGAAGACTACAAGGCAGAACAGGAACGCCTTGCAAAAGAAAAAGAGCTTCAAGAACAATTGGCTCTTCTTGGTGGTGACGAGATAGCAAATCCTAATATGTCGGCTCCTACCTCACAAGGCGGCTCAACAGCATCATGGTATTTCTACAACCAAGCTTCTTTAACACGTGGAGCTACCGAATTTAGAAACAAATGGGGCAACAGAACTTTGGAAGACTTCTGGTTCATCAAAAACAAGAAAAGCATGATGACAGAGGAAGAAGCTGCTGAAAACGAGCTCCTTGAATTTTTCACAGAAGAAGAATTGTCGACACTATCAGATGAAGAAATCGAGAAGCTTTTAGAAGAACGCAAAAACGAGACTGCTACCGACACTGCACAATATCAACCTACCGATATAGGATATTATTTGCAACAGCTGCCTTTCTCTGAGAAACAACAGAAAGAAGCTAACGAGCAGATTCTCCAAGCTTTAAACAATATAGGTTACATCTACTACGACAACCTTGGAGATTACAAAAACTCTATCGAATCATATACAGAGTTAAACGAACGCTATCCAGGAAACGAGCACGAGTTACCTTCTTGGTACTACCTCTATAAAATGC